>CBFGRJ010000236.1:0-11424 GCA_965651135.1 uncultured Myxococcales bacterium | reverse complement strand
GTGCGAAAGCGAGACCGTCGGGGCGATTGAGATAGGCATCGGTGGCCGGCACCGGCCAGACCGGGTCGTCCTCGCCCCCGCCCGCCATCGTGATGATGGTGCTGTCGTCGCTCGGCAGCACGCGGCGGATGCGGTAGTTTTCCTGGTCGGCAATGTACACCGAATTGTCGAAGCGACCGAGCGCAATGCCGCGCGGACCCTCGAGCTCAGCCTCCGTGGCTGGGCCACCATCGCCATCGCTGCCCGCAGTCCCCGTCCCGGCGAAGACTTGCGCGTCACCGCCCGTGATCTTGTACACCAGATGCGTGCGGCGTGACGACACGTACACCGTGCCATCGTCGTCCACGGCAACCCCGCTGGCTTCGTCGAAGGCGATCTTCTCCTTGGGGAAGGTCGTGGGCGAATCGCTCTCCGTTCCCAAGATCTTCCCTTCTTCGGCGTGCCCGGCAAACGCCTCGAGCTCGTTGCCCCTGATCGTATAGATGATGCTGTAGTCGGCTAGAAACACGGTGCCGTCCGGGCCGACAGCGATGCCATCGGGTCCCTCGAGATCTTTCTCGATGGTCGCACCGGAGCCCACGGGCCCCACGAACGTTTCGACATCTCCGTTCTGGTGCAGCTTCAGCACCTGCCTGAGCTCGTAGTCGACCAGGAGCAGGCTGCCATCTAGCGTGTCGATGGTGATGCCTTGCGGTGACACGAGCTCGACTTCACCGGCTTCTCCTGCTGCCCCCGCACCAAGAATGATCGAATGCCCGCCCTCGCGCGGCACCTTCCACACCTTGGGCTCCGGGCTGTCGTCGGTGATGAACAGCGTGCCTTCTTCGTCGACCACCATGCTATCCGGGTATTCGATGTCGACGAAAGTTTCGAAGTTGCTCTGACTGAGCGATTGCGCCAGCAGCAGCGCGTTATCTGCGGCGCGTTGATCACCGTGCCCGTAATAGAGAATTTCGTTGACCGCATCGTACGAGTGGTGGACGTCGAAGCCGAAGCCGCCGAACTGGAAACCTCGCGCATCGAACACGCCGAGCCACGTGGTATGCTTGCGCCACAGCACGTTTTCGGGCATCGCCTCGCCGCCCAGCAGGTGATCGGGACCGTTGACGGCATCTTCAATCTGCTCGCGTACGGCGTCGCTGACGCTCAGCTGGTTCGAGAAACCATAGCCGATGGAGATCTTGGTCTTTTGCTGGCCCTGCAGCAGGCGGCGATCGCTTTCGTTGACGGTTTCATCGCCCAGCGCCACCGGTACTTTGCCGTCCCAGGTCACATGGTGCTCCTTGGGGAACGGGGCCTGATAGGTCGTGCGATCGATGAGCTCGCCCGCCACCTCGACCAACACCACGATCTTCTGAAGAGTGGGCGGTACGAAATTCCCCAGGAGCGGCAAGTCGAACTCGAAAGCTGCGCCGTAGCCGAGGCTGCGATCGGTTTGATAGACCAGCGAATAGGGCGTACCGATGACCTCGACGGACTCGTTCACTGCGAGGTTTTCGACCCGCACCGGCCCGCGCTGACTGGGCTCCTCAATGGTTTTTTTCAGGACTTTGGGCAGCTCGTTCGGCACGAACACACCGCCGGTGTGGGTGTCCCAGGCCAGCGTGAAAGCAGAGAAATGGGAGATCTGGGTGCGCCACAGGGTATCGCCGACCTCATAGCGTCGAGCGAGGTCGACCAATTCCTCCTCGAAGAAGCCTTGCTTCTCCAGCTCCTCCTCTCCGTCAGCCTCCCCATCGCCGTCTATATCGACCCTTGCCTCCCCGTCGCGAATGCCCACCAGTTCGATGACGCGCCCTTCGAACTCCGCTTCCCAGCGCGCCGTCGTTGAGTTGTAGTACTCGGTCTTGACTGGCACCCCGACGGGCAGCTCGAGGAAGTTTTCGACATAGAGCGACACCGGCCGGTCGAACTCTACGCGCTCGGCTCCCAGCGCTTCGGCCTCGGCCACCGAGAAGTCCAGGCTGTAGTGCAGGGCGTTGTCATCCAGGCGCATACCCGGAGTGAAGCGCTTGCTCTGGCCCGGAAAACGCTGTTCGGGCACTTCATAGGGATACTGGGTAATGCTCAGCTGAAAGGCTTCGAGCTCTTCGCTCTTGGCATTTGCCAGCACGGCCTTGGCCCTCGTGAACGGCTGAAACACCAAGACGGGCCGGCGCTTTCCGAAATCATCCTCGAAGACCTCGGCTTCGACAGCAGCAGTGAACGCGGGCGCCACTCGCGTGCTCTGCTCACTTCGTGCAACCATGCCCACCTCGGGCATGATCTCCCAGTCGAGCCAGTTGGTGCTGGCCACGCGATCGACCGCGAGGTGCCCCTGCTTTTCGTAGCGAACGACTAGATTGCCACCGCCGTTCACCACCAAGTCATACTTGCCGTCGAAGCGCGTGAGCGTATACCCGAGCTCCGGGTGGTCCTTGATCGATACGCGGACGTCGCGCAGCGGGTCGCCGTCGGCATTCGTAACGCGCCCTCGGATCACGGCGAAACGCTGCTTGTCGATGTCGTTGGGGTCGACACCCTTCTGGACCGGGTCGTCGCCCTGGTAGAGAAACTCGTTGGCCGAGACTATCGTCGTGGGTACGCTGCGGTCGAGCGGTGGAGCGAATGGGCAGCCTTCACTTTCGGCCCTGCAGTCCAAGTCCTCGCAATCGACGAAACCATCTGCATCGTTGTCCGAGCCGTCGTCGCATTGGTCCGGTGCTTCATGTCCCGCGGGTTCGTCGACCCCTTGGTCGACAGCGTGGTCACCACCAAAGCCGCCACAAGCCAGCGTCAATCCCGCTCCCAACACGGCACCAGCCCAAAGCCGGTAGCGGGTGATGCTTGTTCCACGAGCCGACACGGGAGTGTCCGCATACCGGACGGCTTGCCTTGCCTCGCCTGCCCGACGCAGCGTATTGAAGCCAATTTCGGGATTAACGGTTAGGCGCACCATGTGTTGCGCCGTCCGTTTTCAATAATCATGCCGCCATGTGGCTGCTCCTTGACTCAAGCGATGCGGTCAGCCTCGTGTTTTCGGGCGCAGGTAGTCCAGCGCCTGCATCCAGGCCGACAGCGAAGCTCGCACACGGTGGAACAAACCCCTGAGCTGCTCCTCGGGACCTTCATCGGGCTGGCCTGCGAATTCATCGAAGAATCGAGGGAGCTTGATGACCTGTAACGCAGACAGCTCGACCGCTTCCAGCAGCATGTCGCCGTCCTCGTAGCAGGCAAATTTGGCCTTGAGGTCACCCATCCAGCCCTGAACTTCGGTCGACCCCTCCAAAACCAGCGGCTCGGAACCTTGGAGCCGGCCCTTTGTCTCGCGGACCCATCGAGCCCAGTCCGCTTTCGTTGGCATCACGACGCGCTCGCTAAAGGGCGTGGACGCCTTCAGGTCGATGAACACAGGCATGACAGGTTTGCTGGTTTCTTCCGCGAGCTCCGCATGCTGCGGCAGCATTCGGCCGAGCACGTCATCGTCCCCCGTAGTGCTGCGGCTCGTGGTCAGCGCAGTCCATCGCCAGGCCAGCGTCGCGCTCACCTGAAAGGGCTCGGCGTCTAGGCCGCCCCCCAGTGGCTCGAGGTGAACCTTGTACTCGCGGTCCAGATTGTGGGTGTTCAGGGTTTCGATGGGAGGAATGCCCGTGGTAGGCAGGCCGGACTCTTTGTGTGCGGACTCCCAGGCGGCGCGGAACGCTTCGTAATTCATAGCGGCAGCTAGTTCCACCGGCCTTGGCACGAGTGTCAACCGCGAACCGAAAAAAGACCAACCAAGCGAAGTAGGCCGCCCGAGGCCGCGCATCTGTTAACCTAGCGACGTGAAAGCTCTACTAATCGACCGCCACGGTCCACACACGGAGCTCGCGCCACGCGAGGTCCCGACTCCTGCCCTGCCTCCCGGCCACGTGCGCGTCCAGGTGCTTGCTGCCGCGGTGAACCCGAGCGACGTGGCGAGCACGGAGGGGCGCTTCGCCTACGCAATGCTGCCACGCATTCTTGGCCGTGACTTCGCGGGGCGTGTGATCGAGGGACCGGCGGAGTGGCTGAGCGCAGAGGTTTGGGGAACGGGCGGTGATCTCGGCATCACACGGGACGGCACGCACGCCGAAGAGCTCGTGCTGCCCGTCGACAGTGTTTCCCGTCGTCCGGCGAAGCTCTCGGTGGAGGAGGCGGCAGCCGCCGGCGTGCCGTTCACGACGGCGTGGCTTTCGGTGGTGGAATGCGGGCAGCTCGCGGAGGGCGACTGGGTCATCATTGCAGGGGCGGCGGGTGCCGTGGGGCTCGCCGCCACCGAGCTCGCCCGAGCGCGCGGTGCCCACGTCGTGGCGCTGGTCCGCAACGATGACGAGGCTGCTCGGCTCGACCGCACGAAGGTCGCCGCCGTGGCGACCTCCGAGCGCGGCGATCTCGTCTCGGTCACGCGCTCGGCCACCAACGATCGCGGCGCCGATCTCGCCCTGAACGGCGTGGGCGCGGTGGTCTTCCAGCCGCTATTCGACGCGCTAGGCGACGGCGGCCGCATGGTCGTTTTTTCCGCTGCCGCAGGCCGCGAGACGCCGCTCGACCTGTTCACCTTGTATCGGCGACGGCTCCAGCTGGCCGGCGTGAACACCGGCGTGCTGACGGCGGCGGACGGCGCGCGAATCCTGACCGACCTCGCGCCACTCTTCGAACGCGGAGCGATCGCACCCCACCCCAACCTGGAGCGCCATCCACTCTCCGCCGCCAGCACGGCCTACGCACGCGTTGCAAGCGGCGCGCCGGCCAAGCTGGTGCTCGTACCCGACGCCCGCATGGCGTAGAAGGCGGACCTCGACGGCCTCGCGGCGCTCTACCACGACGACGCGATCTTTGGGCGAGCTCGGAGCAAGAAGGGTAGCGGCTCCACGACCATGGATCAGTGTTGCTGATCCATGGTGTGCCGCGAAAACTTCGCAAATCAGAGTTCGGATCCACAATGTGTCCCAGCTCACCCCTCGAATCCTCGCAAAATCAGAGCTCGGATTTGCGGATCCGTTTGCGTGCACGGCCCGAATCTTCGCAAATCAGGGCTCGGATCCACGATCTGTCGAGTACACCCTCCAAATCCTCGCAAAATCAGAGCTCGGATCCATGATCTGTCCAACACACCCCTCCGTGGACTTCGCGCTCGCGGGGCGCAATGGGCTTGGCCTTGCCTCGGATCCCCCAGCGACGACGGGACACCGAGCGCTAGGCCCGCGAATCGGCCCACGAGCGGTTGGAGGTCAGAAAGCTGGTGGTTAGATTGAGGCTCCCATGCTGCTCGAGCGTTTGGCGAGTGTTTCCGAAGCGGTCCAGGCCACACCCAAGCGACTTCGAAAGATTGCCCTGCTTGCCGAGTGTCTGCGTGAGGCGGGCCCGGACATAGAAACGTGCGTCGCGTTTCTGTGTGGGGAGCTTCGTCAGGGAAAGCTCGGCATCGGTTATCAGACCTTGCGCGCGGCCAAGCCTGCCGCCGCCGCTCAGCGCGCAACTCTAACCATTGCGGAGGTCGACGCCGAGTTCGATGCTCTGTTGGGCACGCGCGGCAAGGGTTCCAAGGAGCGAAAAGCCGAGAGGCTCTATGCGCTGTTCGCGCGCGCCACCGAAAACGAACAGCGCTTCTTGCTGCGCTTGCTCTCCGGCGAGTTACGCCAGGGGGCGCTCGAGGCGGTGTTGCTGGAGGCGGTGGCCGAGGCCAGCGGTGTCGATCGGCGCGAGCTCAGGCGCGCGTTGATGTTCGCCGGTGATTTGCGGCAGGTCGCTACGCAGGCCATGACCGGCGGCAGGGCGGCGCTCTCGAAGTTTCGCTTGCAGCTGTTTCAGCCGCTCAGGCCCATGCTGGCTCAGAGCGCGTCGAGCTTCGCCGAGGGGCTGGAACAGCTGGGCGGAGCCAGCGCGGAGTACAAGCTCGATGGCGCCCGCGTGCAAGTTCACAAGGCAGGCGGCGATGTCCGAATCTACAGTCGCCAGTTGAACGACGTGACTGCATCGGTGCCCGAGGTGGTCGAAGCGTTGCAGGCCTTGCCCGAGCCAGAGCTGGTCCTCGACGCGGAAGTCATTGCTCTCGATCAGCACGCGAGGCCCCTGCCCTTTCAGATGACCATGCGCCGCTTCGGCCGCAAGCTCAACGTGGCGGAGCAGCGCGAGCGCCTACCGCTGTCGCTGTTCGCATTCGACCTGCTCCACGCAGCGGGGGACGATCTGGTCGATGCGCCCTACGCCGAACGACTTGCCCGGCTCGACGGGCTCGCTGCTTCCAACAGCGACCCTCGCTGGCGTACGGTACCCCGCATCGAGCGCGCCAGCCTGGAGCAAGTGGCCGCATTCACCGAGCAGGCGCTAGGCGCAGGCCACGAAGGCATCATGCTCAAGGCGCTCGATTCTCCTTATGAGGCCGGGCGCCGCGGCGCAGCGTGGCTCAAGGTCAAACCTTCGCACACCCTCGATTTGGTGGTGCTGGCAGCCGAGTGGGGTAGCGGGCGCCGGCGCGGCTGGCTCAGCAATCTTCATCTTGGTGCGCGCGACCCCGAGCAGGGCGGCTTCGTCATGCTGGGCAAGACCTTCAAGGGGTTGACGGACGAGCTCTTGCGCTACCAGACAGCGGAGCTCCAAAAGCGCGAGCTGTATCGCGACGAGTACACCGTCTACGTCAAACCCGAGCTCGTCGTCGAGGTAGCGTTCGATGGTGTCCAGGAGAGCCCACACTACCCTGCTGGGCTCGCCCTGCGCTTTGCGCGAGTAAAGCGCTATCGCGATGACAAATCTGCGGATGCTGCGGATACCATCGAGACGGTCCGCCGTATCTACCTGACCGGTCATACCCGCTGACATTACCTAACGTCACCCTAGTTGGCTGACCCACACAAATACGGCAAAAAGGCAGCCTAGTAGCTAGCTCGACAGGCGACCAGCATGCTCGACTAGCCGTGGTATATTCACGCATCGCTTCGTTACCAATGCTCAGGCCACGCCACCTTATACAACCCGAAAACCTTCTCCAGGCCGACGCCGCTCGTGCTCGGCAGCGAGGCGAGCGAGGCGCCCAATGAAGCGGCTCTTTGAAATAGCCGGCGCCATCCGCGAGCAATTTCGTACGCTCGTCGCCCCCAAGCTCGCGCCCCGCTTCGGGCTCGACCTGCGCTCCGTCGCCGTATTCCGCATGGGCCTCGGCGTGCTGCTGCTCACGGACCTGTTTTGGCGCTCCCTGGATCTGCGCGCCCACTATACCGATGTGGGGTTGATGCCCCGTGAGCGCTTGCTCGGGGGCTGGAGCTCTCCACTTTACTACTCGTTCCACAACTGGGGTGGCGACGCCACCAGCCAGGCGCTGCTATTCATCACGGCCGCGGTGTTCGCCCTGATGTTGCTGGTCGGCTACAAAACACAGCTGGCTGCATTCATGTCGTGGCTGCTGCTGGTGAGCCTGCACGGGCGCAACTATCTGATTTTGCAGGGCGGCGACGACATGGTTCGCGTCATGTTGTTCTGGTCGATCTTCTTGCCGCTGGGAGCGCGCTACTCCGTAGATAGCGTGCTACGAGCGCGCTTGAAGCCGCGCGAGTTAATTCCGCGGCGTGTGTTTTCACTGGCCAGCATAGTCATCGTGCTGCAGCTGTTGGCCATTTACGTCGTGACCGCTCACCTCAAGAGCGGGCCTACCTGGCATCAGCAAGGCAGTGTCATTCACCTGGTGCTGCACCACCACACGTTCGTCACTGAATTCGGCAAGCTCTTCCTCCAGCTGCCGGGTCGGGTCTTGCAGTGGCTCACCTGGGGGGTTTGGTGGCTCGAGCTATTGGGTCCATTCCTGTTTTTCGTGCCCGCGTATACCCATTTGACTCGCACGCTTCAGGTGTTGGCCTTCTGGAGCTTCCACTTCGGCTTGTTCCTTTGCATGGAGCTCGGACCGTTCCCGTGGGTGGCCATCGTGAGTTGGAGCATCATCTTGCCGAGCTGGTTTTGGGACGTTCCCGTCTACCAGCTTGCACGCACCGCTGGGCTCAGGCGCCGCTGGCACGGGTTTTCCACGCGCCTGCAAGCTTGGGTCGCCGAACAGCACCACTGGCTTCGAGCGCCAGGCAAGCTGCCGCTGCCCGCCAGCCGTATCGCCGTGTTCGTGCTCTTCGTTTTCGCGAGCTACACCGGTTATGGCACCGTCTACGCCGCCTTTCATCGAGGCGGAGTCCAAGGCAAACAATTCGATCCGCTCATCGTCACGCGCCTGTACGCCAACTGGGGCATGTTTGCCCCCAATCCTCCCAGCACCAGCGGTTGGTTCGTCACCGTGGCTCGCCAGGTCAACGGAAACGAGGTGGACGTGTGGAACGACGGACAGCCCGTCACCTTCGATCCCCCGGAGCTTGCCTCGAAGACCTACAAACGTGAGCGTTGGCGCAAATTTTCGGACAACATCTTGTCCCAGAACCATGCCGTGGTCCGACCTTACTTTTTGGGCTGGTTGTGCACGGAGTGGAACGAGAGTCACCCCAAGGAAGAACACATCACCAACATCGAGCTCTACCACATGGCTCAGACCGCGCATTGGCCCGAGCGCGGCTACGGACCGTTGAAGAAGAACCTGCTCCAGCGCCATCGCTGTCCGGCGGTCGCGACTCCCACCGAAGAAAAGGTGGCCACCCAACGCTGAGGCCATTTCCATGCGAGCAGGGCCTCACCAGTTGAGGAATTGCTCCCAATACACGACTCGCCCATTCAAATTCGCGACGAAGCGCACGGCTCCATCGTGCGACACCACGATGGCGAGCCCCTCGGGGCAGGCAGTCACGAACCGGTAAGCGGCGCGGTGACGGGTGCCGACTGCGGTCGCTGGCTCCGGGCTGGTGCGCTCCGCTTCCAGATCCAGCGCCTGATGCACCACGTCGGGATACGGCAGCTCGCCTGACACTTCCGCGCCGAACCCGAGCACCTCGAAGTGCTTGTCCAAGACCACGGCGCCATCTACGCCGCTCAACCCCGCTATCAGACGGCTGAATTCGAAGATCGACTGCTCGATCTCCCCCAGTTTGGGGCTGGTAGCCGCCAAAAAATGCTGCCAAGCAATGGACTCGGCGCCGGTCTCTTTGCTGAGCTCACAAAGCAGCCGCTTGAGGAGCACGCGGTAGCGGCCGCGGTCTGAGGCGTTGGACAACGCATACTTGAGCTTGACGGGCCCCTTTCCGCGGGCACACGCGGCGCCGGTGCTCGACTCCATGAACAACAAGAGACCCCCGTGCCGCGCCGAGCGGATCAAAAATATCGCCCGGCGAATCATGTGCTGAGACACCGTGCCTATTAGCGATTCGTCAAACGACGCCTGGCTCGCCATCCCGACCTGGGCCTCCTGTTGCGTTTCTCGCCGGGCCCGCTCGAACAAGCGGGGCAACCAGCGTGAGGTAAACACGTCAGTCGTCGTCGCTTCGATGAAGCCACGCTCGAGCGCGGCGATCAGCTGATTGCCGCAGTAAACCGCCAATCGGCCCGGCGCCAACACCTGGACCAACGGGAAGCGCTGCGACTCGAGCCCGACGGGGCGCCCACCCCAACTGGGTGTGAGCCACTCGGCCCCGGTTTGCACCACACCCCAGATCAGGTCGAACGATCCCTGAGCGACGACACCCAGCGCAGTGGTCTGAAATGGAGCAGCGGGACTGACGCGTCTGGCCTCGTCCGCGGTGAACGGCCGCGGTTCGGAGAACGCGAGGACCAGCCACTTTTCCTGCATGCCGCACGCCGACAGTTGGTCGGCGCTTGCAGCCACCACTCGGAAGCGCACTTCGCGCCCTTCCTCCGGCACGAGCGAGGCTTGGTAGCAAGTGGACAAGAGCTCTCGAAGCGCTCGTGCCGACACCGCGAGCGGCGCATCCGAGGGCCAGTTGTCGAGTACGAAATCGGCGAACTGCGAGGGGTAGGCGTGCATCGCTCGATTTTGAGCGATGTCGTGGTGGTTGCCCTAGCCCTTTTGTGGGCGGCGGCGCCAGCAGGCTGCAATCCAGCTCACTCGAGCATGCTGTCTCGCACGAAAGGGCCGTGGCCCTGCAAGTGTCGATCGCTCCAGCCGCCGTGGATCAGCGTCATCGTCTCACCGAAGTAGCACGACGCGTCGGTGCAATTGTCGAGCTTCCAGGCGGTCCAGGAGATGTTCCGTTCGTTCATCCAAACGGTCCACGAGCGCGCCTCGTCCAGGCACAGCTCACCGTCGAGCCCCCCGTCGGCGTGGGTCGCGCCCCACTCCGTGACGAAGAGCGGCGCTCCCTGCGCCAGCGCACTTTCTGCTCGCTCGCGCAAAGCGCTGCCGTGCGAGCAAGCATAGAAGTGAAGCGCGTAGAGCAGATTGTCGCCAGCGACCGGAGCCGCGGCCGCCTCGTCTACGTGCTGTGACCAATTGGGAGTGCCCAAGACGATCAGATTGTCCGGATCGATGCTGCGAATGCCGGCGACCACTCGGTCGTGATACGGTTTGACTTCGGTCTCCCAAGAGGCGCGCTCGGGCTCGTTGTAGAGCTCGTAGATCACGTGGGGGAATTCACCGTAGGTCATTGCCATTTCGGTGAAGAACTCCAGCGCTTCGTCTTCGTGCTGGTGCGCATTGTGATCGTGCCAATCGATGATCACGTAAACTCCCGCGACGATCGCGTTTTCAACGATGGTCCGCACCTTTCGTTTGGCGCCTTCGGGGTTGCTCAAGTAGGCCCCGGCCGGTTCCACACCCATGGCCGCGCGGATCACCGACAAGTTCCAGTGGTCGCGCATCCAGCTCAAACCGGCCAAGCTCTCGGCAAAGCCGTCGATTTCGTAGTTCAACCACATGCTGCTCGGTCCGCGCAGCTGCACGACCTCGCCCCGCTCGTTCACGAGCTCGGTCCCCTCGACCCTCAACTGACCGTGCAGAGCGACCGGGGACCCTGAAGGGGGCGCTTCTGGTAACGTGCGCTGCGAGGGGTCGCCTTCATCGACGCTGCCGGGATCGCAACCGAAACCTGCGCAGGCCAAGACCCCGGCGAGCACCGCATCGAGCACAACGAATCGCGCCATGGCCTTGCATGGCCAATGTAGTCGAAATCTTCGGAGAAAGCTCGAGCAGGCCGGCCCAGGGGGATTTCGGCCTACTACAGCGGCCCGCAAGAAAGTGTCAGAGCCTGCGCTGGCACTCACCGCGGAGTTCGATGAGCACGCCGAGGGGTTACGGCCAGTGTGACGTCGTTCAATCCCATCCTCTGCGGCCTCCGCGACCTCTTGCGGTGATCACTACCACCGACGCCCTCGTCACCGTCGCCTTCCAAGAGCGATGGCGCTCCTGGTACAGCGGCCCGCAAGAAAGCGTAGCTGAAGCGCGAGGACTCACCGCGGGAGTTCGATGAGCACGTCGAGGGGTTACGGCCAGTGTGACGTCGTTCAATCCCATCCTCTGCGGCCTCCGCGACCTCTTGCGGTGATCAC
>CBFGRJ010000235.1:0-11428 GCA_965651135.1 uncultured Myxococcales bacterium | reverse complement strand
GGTGGCTCGGCGAGCTTCGCGTCCCGCGCTCGTCGGAGCTTCCCTCGCTTCGCCCGGTTCGACTCACGCGCCCTGCCGGCGCGCCGCTTCGCTTGATCACCGAAATCAAACGCCGCTCCCCGTCGGCGGGTGCCTTGTCGACGAAGTTGGGCGTCGCCGAACGCGCGGCGGCCTACGAACGCGCCGGCGCGTGCATGGTCAGCGTGCTGTGTGACACCCCCTATTTCGACGGCGGCTACGACCACCTGTCTCTGGCGCGAGCCGCGTGTTCGCTCCCGCTTTTGTGCAAGGACTTCATCATCGACGAGCGGCAGTTGGAGCTCGCCCGCGCTCACGGCGCAGACGCCGCGCTCTTGATCGTGCGCTGTCTGTCGCGGGAGCGCCTTATCGACTTGATGCGCACGGCGCGCTCACTCGAGCTCGTCCCTTTCGTAGAGGTCGCCACTCTCGACGAGGCACACCTAGCGGTCGACGCCGGAGCCGAGCTGATTGGGGTCAACGCGCGCGACCTCGACACGCTGGCGATGGACTCGACGCGGGCCCACCAGGTGCTCGAAGCATTGCCAGCCTCCGTCACACGCGTGCACCTGTCGGGAGTGAAGTCGCCCAACGATGTGGAGCGGGTCGCCCAAGGCGGCGCCGATGCAGCCCTGATCGGAGAGGTTTTGATGCGCCACGACGATCCAGAACCCCTGCTGCGAACCCTGGTCAGCGCTGCGGGAAACTCGCACGCCGGTTGAGCGTCGAGTACACTCACCGAGCGTGAGCTTGGCCAGTGATCTAGATGCCTACCTCTGCCATTTGCGCGTGGAGCGAGGGCTCTCCGAAAACACGCTGGCCGCCTACGCCAGCGATCTCAGCCGCTTCGTCGATTATGCCGAACGCTCGGAGGCCGGGTCGCGCCAGCAGCTGGACCTCGGGCATGTCACGGGCTGGCTCGCCGAGCTGACCAAGAGCGGACTCTCCCCCCGAAGCGCTGCGCGCCACCTGTCGGCTCTACGCGGTTTCATGCGCTTCTTGTTGGACGAAGGTTTGATCACCCGTGATCCTTCGGAGCTGGCAGCGCGACCGCGCCTCGGTCGCCGCTTGCCCAGCACGCTGGGCGAACACGAATTGTTCCGTCTGCTGGCTGCTCCCGACACCGGCAAGCTCCGCGGCCTACGCGATCGAGCCATGCTGAGCCTGACCTACGCCGCCGGTCTGCGTGTCAGCGAATTGGTCCATCTGACCCTCAAAGATCTGGACCTCGAGCGCGGGGTCGTCTCCGCCTTCGGCAAGGGGTCGAAGCGCCGCCTGATCCCCATCGGTGACATCGCGCTCGACCACCTGAGTGAATACCTCGACGCACGGGCGCAGACACCCAAGCTCGGTCAAGCTCGAGTCGTCTTTGCCAACCCGCGCGGCGAGCCTCTGACCCGCCAAGCGTTTTGGAAGATCGTGCGTCGCTATGCGCGCTCTGCTGGCATACGTGGCGCGACGTACCCGCACCGGCTCCGGCATAGTTTCGCGACCCATCTTTTGGCCGGCGGTGCGGACTTACGCAGCGTCCAAACCATGCTCGGGCACGTGAGCGTCGCCACTACCGAGATTTATACGCATGTCGGGAGCGGACAGGTTCGAGAAGTCCACTCCAAAACCCACCCGAGGGCTTGAACACGGCTACTTGAACAGGGCTACTCAAACGGGTCGAGCAGCGAGTCCCGCCGACCTCGAGTCTCGAAATCACCTGCATGAGACTGCCTTGTGCTACACCTACGAGCTCAGTGTATTTCTCGATCGTACAACCCAATGCCCCGGCGACGCCCGTCGTGGTCGAGGTACCGCATGCCGGTTTGATGCTCGACGCCCTCTCCCTCGCCACGTTGGCCGCCCCCGGGCGTTCCATCGGCAGAGACGCCGATCTCTACGTCGACGAGTTGTATGCCGAGGCTCCAGAGCGAGGCGCCTCCATGCTGGTGGCGCACGTCAGTCGCTACGTTTGCGATCTCAATCGCGGCGAGCAGGACGTCGATGCCAGAGCTGCCGATGGCGGCAGGGCGCTTTCTGCGCCCCACGGCCTGGTTTGGCGCACCACCACCGAAGATCGCCCAGCCTTGTTCGCGCCCATTTCACGCCAAGAGCTGCAAAGGCGCTTGAACCTCATCTATCGTCCTTATCACGAGGCTCTCCAGCAGCTCGTGCAAGAAAAGCTCGCCCACTTCGGCTTCGCCATCTTGTTGTGCGCCCACTCGATGCCAAGCTACGGTCGCGCCGGGCACAGCGACCCAGGCCGCCCGCGCGCCGACATCGTGCCCGGCTCACGAGGAGGGACCACGACCGCGGAAGTCGTGAGGACCGCGACCGAAGAAGTCGCACGCTCGTGCGGTTGGAGCGTCGAGCACGACGAACCCTACCGCGGCGGCTTCAGCACCGCTCACTACGGCAAACCCAACCTGGGCGTGCACGCCATTCAGGTCGAAATAGCCCGCCGCCTCTACATGGACGAGCAGACGCTCGCCAAGGTGCCGCAGGGCTTTGCCAAGACCCAGAGCTTTTGCAACCAGCTGGTCGAGCGCCTCGGCACGCTCGTCCTTCGCTAAAAAAGCCACAGGCCCAAGGGCCGACAGGGTCGTTCACCTTGAATGGTCCCCGGTGTTGGGCTAGGTTCCGCGCCCTCATCATGGCAAGAAGCGAGATCACCGGCAAACGGCGCATGCGAGCGCGCAACGTGTCGCATTCCAACATCAAGACGCTTCGCTGGCAAAACGTGAACGTTCAGCGCCGTCGCCTCTGGGTACCCGAGCTGGGTCGCCACGTAACGCTCAAGTTGACGACCGGCGATCTCAGAACCATCGACAAGATCGGGCTGTTGGCCTTCGCCAAGCGCCACGGCGTCAAGATCGCCTGAGCGCCGAGCTCCTGACTTTTCCCGTCACTGCTTTTTCCCTCATTGCTTTCTCGCAATGATCTGTCGCGTCTCGGGATCGCGCAATAGGCTCAAGCAGGGGCCGACTGGGTCCTCGAGATTGAGCGCAGCGGGGTAGACGGTCACCTCGCGGGCAACGCCTCCTTCGAGCACGATCTGCATGGGGCTCGGGGCGGGCAGGCGTGTGCCGGGCGACACTCGCGGCACGCCTCGTTCCACTGGGACGCCCGCCAGCGGCAGCTCGAGCTCCAACGCCGGTACTACCAGCCCGTCGGTGACTCGCCGATAGCAGAGCGCCGCGGCGACTCCGCGCACATCGATGGCGCAGACCCCGTGCCCGCGCCCCAACGCAGAGCTCGAATCGCTCCAATCGCTCGCCTCGGCCGTCCACGGCGTGGTGATCGTCTTTTGCTCGCCTTGCGCGCGCTCTGCCACGGGGTGGTCGATGACGAGCGACGTCGCGTCGAAGTCCTTGGTGCTGAGCAGTCCGCCCTGTGCCGGGCCGGCGATACGCAACAGCTCCCTCACGAAACGCGGATCGCTCAGCGCGGCCGCACCCGCCGCTCGTATTCGTCCGAGCAGCTCGGCGCGGGCATCGGCGCCCGATTGGCGCGCGCGACTCACACCAGGCTTGATGATGCTGGCCAGCTTTTGACCGCCATCGTAGGCGTGCGCCACCAGCGCTGCGGCTACGGCCGTAGTGACGGCAACTCGAGCGGCGGGCGGAATCTCTTCGCCTTCGACGAAGCCGCGGGGGCGCTTGCTGCCACCACCGGGCTGGACCAAACGACCGTCGAACGCGCGCGCGCCCACTCCGGCGCCTCCCACCAGCAGCGAGAGTGGCCCCCACAACACGCCGGCATACGCCCCGGCCGCCGCAAAAAAACCGCACAAGACGGCGCCAATCGCCGAACCGTTCGACATCAAGAAGTCTTCGGCGGCTGCTTCAGCTACCGGATCGCTGGCTAGTGCTTTGGCTCTCGGCTGCATCGCGTCAGTCTTCCGCTGCTTCGCTGTTGAGGTCCCCGACCATATCACGCATGATTTTGGCGGCACGCCGCGCGCCGGTCCCCTCCAGAATGACGTAGGCCTGTTCGCAGGACGCGACCAGCTCCGCGACGTCGTGGGCGGCGCTGGCTTTCACGTGACCGGCATCCCCAAGCGCCAACAGGCGCGTGTAGACGACGCTTCCCACGGGGGCTTCGGGCTCCCGGCTCAGGTCGCGCACCAAAAGCAGCCCCAAAGCCTGCGACGTAGCCACCATTTCTTCGGGTTCCCACACTCCCCGTGGTTCCCAGGCGAGGGTGGTACCGAGCCGCTCGAGCTCGCCGCAGAGGGTACCCAGCCTTTGCTTGTTGCGGCTCGTGGGCGTAGCGCTCGCAGGCGTCTGCAGCACGCACACGCACGCCGACACGGCCTGGCGAACGCGAGCGGCGTAACCCAGCACCTGCTCGAGCTCCGCCGGGTCAGCGTCCCACACCCTGGCTGACAGCCGCAGGGTAAACGCGAAGTCGGCGCCGGCGCTCTCGACCCATTTCGCGAGGCCTGCTGGTTTGGGCAGTCGACCCGGTTCCGCCAAGAGCTCTAGCAGATTGAAGCTCTTGGCGTAGCGCGCGATATCACCCTGTAGCGCGGATTGTCCGACGAAAAGCATGGTCACAGGCTTTTGCCAAAGACTTGGGGCCGCCGCCAGCCCCACCGCACGATAATCACAAATTCCGGGCGGGGGAGCGCATCCCCAAAGCGGGGTTCAAGGGTCAGGCCGGCTGGGGAATGTCATCGACGAAGTGAAACCATTGCGTTGGGTCGCGCAAAATGGCCCGCTCGATGTCGGCGGACAAGCGCTGCGCGAAGCGGCCCAATCCATCACGGAGATCTTTTCGCTCCACCCTGAACGGCTCGCCAATTACCACCTCGTAGTCGAAAAAGCCGCAGCGGCGTGCAAACACGGTCATGACCGGGGCGCCACAAATCGCCGCCAGGCGCAGCGGACCCGCCGGCATCCGCCAAGCCGTGCCGAACAGCTTCGCTTCCACGTCGCGACTGCGCGTCGGCGTCCGATCGAGCTGCATGGCCACGGCGCCACCGGATGTCAGATGCGTCAATACCGGCAACGCATCCAAGGCGTGCTCGCCAACGTGCACCACGACCATCCCCATCTTACGCCGGAGCTCATCGTGAAACTGCCGCGCCTCGGCGTTTGTCTCCCGGTGCATCACGACCATCAGCTCCCTTTGGTAGCTTTGCGCGAAAAAGCGGGCAGCGGCCTCGAAAGGGCCAACGTGCGCCGTCAGCAAGATCACGCCGTGCCCCTCCGCCAGGGCGGCATCCAGGCGCTCGCCTCCCTCGATGCGAAAGCGCGCAGCCCTACCCTCGGGGCGGTCGAACGCGAGCCCTTCAGCCAGACACGCCGCGTAGTTCATGAAGGTGCGGGTCACGTCGTAGCTCTCGATGAGCCGATGCCTGCGACCCATCACACGGCGTAGGTTGTCCCGGACCCGCGCGCGCATCGAGGGTAACCCCAGCGCAAAGGTCGCACCAATCACGCCTGGGCTGTGCTTGACGAACGCCTTGGGTCCGTAGCGCGCACCGCGGTAGGCCCAGCGCCTCAGGGCAGCGCTATCGATGCTCATGCCCCATGAGCCTGTCGAGCAGGATTGCCGCAGCGGCACGCACGCTCAGATGATTGTATCCGTCGCTACGCGCCGAACGAATCGGCGCCAGCACGTGGTCGGCCGCCTCCAAAATGCTTGGAGCGAGCCCCCAGCCGGTGCCGAACAAAAGCACCAGCGTGCCCGAGCCGACCGGGGTCATGGCGCGCGCCTGTTCGTGCGCCAACGCATCGCCTCTGAGCTGAGCGGTGGTCGCCCAAAGCTCGCAGGGTCCCTCGACCTCGCTCTGCACGTCTTCGAGCTTGGCCACGATGCGAAGCCGTGACATCGGTGGCTTCCGATCGGGAATGCGCCGTGCTCCCGAGCCGTCCACCCAATGCGAGCGCACCCTGGCAGCTAGAGCGCGCTGTGCGGCCACGGGGTGCACGACGTAGAATGCGTCGACGCCGTAGGTGTACGCCGTGCGGGCTATGTCGTGGAGATCGAGATTGGTGATCGCCGTGGTCACCACGTCACCTTGCCGGTCCACTACCGGGTAATGCACGAGAGCGAGCGCGAGTTTTCGCATCAATCGTCTGCTCGCTTTGCGCCGGGCACCAGCTCCGGTCGACGAGCACGCGTCCGTTCCAGCGCTTGCGCCCGCCGCCAAGCGGCTATTTTCTCGTGGTCGCCGCCTTTGAGCACGTCGGGCACCCCGGCTCCGCGAAATTCGGCCGGTCTCGTGTACTGAGGGTACTCGAGCAAGCCTCCAAGCGCCGTGCTGAACGACTCCTCCACGGGCGACGCTTCGTTGCCCAGCACGCCGGGGAGCAAGCGCACGCAGGCCTCGATGACTGCCATGGCGGCCACCTCCCCACCTGTCATCACGAAGTCACCCAGCGAAATTTCTAGATCGACGTAGTCGCGAATGCGCTCGTCGAATCCTTCGTAGCGCCCTGCCACCAAAAGCAGTTGCTCTCGTGCACTGAGCTCGCGCGCCAGCGCTTGGTCGAACTGCTGCCCCTGGGGCGTCAAGAGCACGCGGCACGGCGCTCCGCCCATGCGCTCGGCAAGCTGCTCCATGGCGGGCACCACGCAATCCACGCGCATGACCATACCCGAGCCCCCTCCGTAAGGGGTATCGTCAATGCTACGGTGCACGCCGATACCGTGCTCGCGCAGATCGGCCAGCTCTACGCTGAGCTTGCCGCGCGCAATGGCCTTGCCGACGAATCCGAGCTTGCAGAACGGTCCGAACAGCTCGGGGAACAGCGTCAATAGGCCAATCTTCACGGCGTGTATCTTTGGATGTCCCGCACTAGTCGATCAACCCGTCTTCGGAGCTCAGTACGACCAGCCTCGCGGCCGTGTCCACTCGCTCGAGCCATGCATCGATCAAGGGCTGCTCGAGCGCTCGTCCATCGGGTGTGCGAATCACCAACGAATCCAGCGTTGGATGCGTCTGAACCGCCTCGACCACGCCTAGGGTGCCAGATGGCCCCGTCACGGTGCATCCCACCAAATCAGCCAGGTAATACTCCCCGGGCTCGAGCTCGGGAAGCCAGCGCCGGTCCACGAGAACCCGCGCACCTCGCCACGACTCTGCGGCGTCGCGGCTTTCTACCCCCACTAGCCCAACCAATACGTGCTTGCCCGCTCGACGAACGCTCGAGAGCTCGTGTTCGACTGGGTCAGCGCCGCTCAGGCCCAACAGCACCTTGCCAACCTCGAACAAAGTAGTTCCGTTCTCGTGATGCAACTTGACCTTGAGCTCACCCCGCACACCGTGCGGGCGCGCAACGAACCCCAGCTCTAGAGGCAGACCTGGAGTCAGCAGCTTCAATCCACGATGTCTAGATGAGCCCGCCGCCCCAGCTTGGTGGAGGCGGCCGTCAAGATGGTGCGCATCGACTGTGCGGTGCGGCCGTCCTTGCCGATGACTTTTCCGATGTCGCTCTTCGCTACCTTCAGCTCGATGAGCGAATTGTGATCACCTTCGATTTCGGTGACCTCGACACTTTCAGGATCGTCGACGAGTGCTTCTGCGATGGTGGCTATTAATTCCTTGAGAGCCATGGGTGACGTAACTCCGAAAATCGCTTGCGCCGGGGCGCTCTGGGGGGAACAGGGGGAGTCACTCCGTGGGCTCGCGCGAAACCGCGCGGGTGCTGGCTAGGCTGGAGTTGACGCCTGCTGCTTGAGAAGGCGCGCCAACGTGTGTGACGTTTGGGCTCCTTGACTGCGCCAGTAGTCCAGACGCTCACGGTCCAGGCGCAGCGGATCCTTGTCAACCGCTGGGTCAAATGTGCCTAGGTTCTCGATAAAGCGCCCATCCCTAGGGTTTCTACCGTCGGTGACTACGACGCGGTAGAAGGCGCGCTTCTTGGTGCCATGCCGGGCGAGGCGAATGTGAACAGCCATGCTTTTCCTTTGAGATCGACTTCAACGATTGCCTGGACCACCAGAAGGTAGCACCAGGCTCGATGAGCGCCAGCAAGGCGCCCACCATTTCCGGACTCTGGGCCAAGGGGCCATCGTCCAGGGCGGCGAAACCTAGAGGAAGCCTCGCGGTTCGGTCAAGCGCCGTGGTACCTTGTCGGTAAATGCCCCTGGCGAGCGATGAGCTAACGCGAGTATTGCACCAGGTCCTCGCTCCCTTGATTCAGGCCGACGACGGTGAGCTGTATCTAGTGAAGGTGGAGGGCAGCTCGGTCTCGCTCCACCTTGGCGGTCGTTTTTCAGGCTGCCCAGGCAATACCCTGGTGGCACGCCGCATCATAGAACCTCTCATCAGGACCGTCCTGCCGGAGGCGCGGCTGTCACTGACCTCCGGCTACGTCGTGCCGGAGGGAGCGTCGCTGATCGAGCCGCTCGCCGCCGAAGCGCGTATCGCCCAAAGCTGAGAACCGAGAGCTGAGCCCCCCTCGCCTGCTCGGGGCTGCGCTACTTCTTTTCTTTGTCGTCCTTGCCCTTTTTGCTCGGGTCTTCTTTGGGTTCTTTACGCGTCGCCGACTTCACCGCAGGGTCGAGCGCTTCTTTTTCCGGCTTGTTGGTGCGGAGCTTCGGGAGATCATTCTCGGTCTCCTTGTCGACGTACACCAGCCCGACGATCTTTTGATAATCGCGATTGACCAAGCGAATGATGATGCGTGGATCGGACCATTCGGCGATGGCGAACGGGCGCCCTTTCTCGAAGTCCGCCTCCAAGAGCTTCGGCTTCTTGTCGAACTTCTTCGTCAAGATCTCGACTGACTCTTCGAAGGTGTTCCCCAAGGGGCCGCCGGCGCGCAGTTTGTATTCATCGTAGATCTTCCACAGCCCACGACTCTTGAAGAAAAAGAAGTTGCGCCGCGTTCCATTCTTCTCGGTGAAGCGCGTCATCGCTTCGCCATTGAGATAGCTGTATTCGCCCTTGAGCGGCGATTGATCGATACCCGTCGGTCGACTGCCGAACTCGATGTAGTTGCGCTTCAACAGCTTTTTCTTGTCGCGCAGCTCGTAATCCAGAGCCTGATGCTGAGAGGGGTCGGCCTTCTTGTAGAGCTTGAGGAACTCCTTGTCCCAGACGTCAGAGTAGAACGAGCTCAAGCGCTCGAGGTTCAAGCCGAACTTCAGCCCTCGCGGCGCGGGGAACGGAAGGCCCGCGTCCTTCTTGCTCTGCTTCTTCGCCTTTTTCGCCTCTTCTTTGGCGTGCGCCGTTCCGATCCAGCTCTCGGGTGCAACCATGGCCGTGGTCGCTAGCGACCCCGCCAGCACCGAAACCGCAACGCTGCTCAGCCATGCTTTCCGCTTCATATCGATGTTCCTCCAAAGACTCCGTCGGGTCGGGTTCAGGTGCCGGACGCTAGCACTACAAGGCGACCCGCTTTAGGATTTAGACGGAGCCGGCGTAGAATCCATCGCACCAGCACAAAAAAAGATGCGCGAAGCGCTTGGTTTCGGAGGGCGTGACAAAATCTGCTGTTACTGGCGCCCGGGAACCTCGACGCCAGCACCTAGCCCGACTAGTACCCAAGCGCGCCCCACATCGTTAGAGAGACGTTGCTTGAGCTTCGTACGCGGCAGAGCCTGCCCCCCCTCAGCATTGCTAGCCCGGTTGCTAGCCCTGGTGCTTCCGGTGACAGCCATTTCGTGCGGACCGGCCGCGCGACCGGCCGAGGTGGAGGTGGTCGAGCTCCCTTCCTTTACCCCCGCACAAGCCGCGCTTTTCGACGACCAGTTTCACCAGGCGGCACTGGGTTACGCGCCGTGGGAGCCGGACTACCCCAAGTTGCGGGAACGGGTGCGCCTAGCCGACTCGGTCGTGGTCGCGCGGGTCACGACTGCCACTGAGCGCCCCTCGACTTCGGGACCACCGACCTATCTCGTAGAGCTGACGCCGCACGGCGAACCCCTGGCCGGGGCCCCTCCGACAGGACCCGTCCGCCTCACGCTCGCACCGAATAGCCCTTCACACCGACTGTTTCGCTGGCAACGCCAGCGGGTCTTGGGCAAATATGTCGTGCTTTTCTTCCGCCGTTATGCGCAAGACGGCGAAGAGACGATTCACTTTCGCGCGGAGCCGAACATTCAGCCCGTGCACCTCGCCGTTCAGCAAGCAGTGCTATCCTTGTAGCCGCACCCCCTTGTAGCCGCACCCCCTTGTAGCCGCACCCCCTTGTAGCGGCGCCCCCTCGTAGCGGCGCCCCGGCCGCGACAGCGATCGCGGAGAAATCTCTTCATTCATGCGTTTTCCAGGCACCTCCATCGAAATCAAAACGGCGCGCGAAATCCAATTCATGCGCGAGGTCTGCGCCTTGGCCGCAGACACTCTGAGCAAGGTCGGACCGCTCATCAAACCGGGCATCACGACTCAAGACATCGATGATTTCGTGCACGAAGACACACTCAAGAAGGGCGCTAGGCCAGCCCCGCTCAACTACCGCGGTTTTCCCAAGAGCGTTTGTACCTCCGTCAATGAGGTTGTGTGCCACGGCATTCCGGGACCTCGAGTGCTCAAGGACGGCGACATCATCAACGTGGACGTCACTCACGTGTATCAGGGCTACCACGGCGACACGTCGGCCACGTTTTACGTGGGAACCCCCAGCAAGGCGGCCAAGTTGGTGACCGAGGTCGCGCGGCGCTCGCTCGAATTGGCGATCGCCCAGGTGAAACCTGGAAACCGCTTCGGCGACATCGGAGCGGCCATCCAAGAGTTTGCCGAGGCACAGGGCTGTTCGGTGGTGCGAGACTTCGTAGGCCACGGGATCGGCAGGACCTTCCACGATGAACCCAAAGTGAGCCATGTCGGTCGCTGGGGTTCTGGGCGGCGCTTCAAGCCGGGTATGACCTTCACGATCGAGCCCATGATCAACGAGGGCCGCTACGAAACCAAGATCTTGGACGACGACTGGACCGCCGTGACCATCGACGGAAAGCTGTCCGCGCAGTTCGAGCACACGGTGCTGGTGACAGAAACGGGGTGTGAGGTGCTGACGGCGCGTCAAGGCTCGCTGCAAAATAGCGAAATTTTTGATAATTACTTCGAAACATCGCGCTAACGACCCGCTGCGCACGTGGCCGCCCGAACCGGCTCGGCTGCCCAGTCGCTTCCTGTCACAAGAGGCTCACGAGTCGCCCATCCGTGGAACGGGGGTCGCGCGCCCTTGCTAATCAGCAGACGCTGCTTGACGGATTGAGTGCGCGGCGACTAGCTTCCGCTTCGCTTCTGGTAGACCGGCAGCGCCTGATCGGCCCTTCTAGAAGTGGTTCAAGGCCCTCAGGCCTAACCTCGTAAAGCCCGAGGCTTATCCAGTACCACCGCACTCACACCATGGCGGCCCGCAAGAAGAAAATCTCGTCAGCCCGACCGCAAGGCAACGCCAAGGCGCGCAAGTCGCCCAAGTCCAAGGCGGGCACCGGGAAAGCCAAAGCAACAAAGTCCACTGCC
>CBFGRJ010000234.1:0-11475 GCA_965651135.1 uncultured Myxococcales bacterium | reverse complement strand
CCAGACCACTACATGGCCCGGCTCGATTGGGGCTTCAAGCGCCTGCCGGTACCCAGTGATACGAAGGGGCTGGCGTTCATTTTCGAGGGCAACGACTTCGTGTCGCCCCAGCCACTGTCAGGTCGCCCGCCTGCCGTGCCGGGTTGGTACGATGCTCGAAAGCTCGAGACCATAGCCGGGGTCCGCAAAACGTGGCGGACCACCGAGCATGTATTCAATGCCAGCAGGCAGCTCGAGCGGCTACGGTGGCCTATGTGTCGTGGTTCCTAGGTGCCGCCTACGGAATCGCGTACTACGCAATTCCACGCGCACAGCGCAGCTTGTACTTGGCGTGGATGTACGCGACGGCTCCGCTGGGCTGGGTGCTGATGAACACCATCTTGCTCACCCTGTATTACGCGGTACTGGTCCCGCTCGGGGTCGTACTCCGCCTGGTGGGGTACGACCCCATGGCCAAGCGCGCCAAGTCGAAAGCTCGTGAGAGCTTGTGGGTGAAACACGAGGGGAACAAGCCCCTCGATCGATACTTCGCACAGTATTGAGCGAGCACATCATGACCAAGACCGTCGACAGCTCCACGAAAGAAACGAACCACCGTCAGGACCAGCTAGCAGCACTGGCCAATCGGAAACGGGTGCCGTTGCTCAAGGAGATCTTTCGATTTCTGCAACACAACAAAAAGTGGTGGCTGGCGCCCCTGGTCGTGATGTTGCTGCTCGTCGGTGCGCTCTTGGCACTCGGTGGCACCGCCGTGGCGCCGTTCATCTACACCCTGTTTTGATGGTGCCGTCCAGGCTGGCTCAGGGGTTGCTCTCCGGCCTGACTCCGACCGCATACATGACCGAGCGATTGCAGCCGGTGAAGTCGAACGCGGCCGTGACCGTTCCAGAAAGCGTGCCGCTGTAGCCTGAGCCGAGCACGATGTAGTTTGCGAACTGACTCGTCGCCAGCGACAGTGGGGCGCCCACAGTGGCGCTCCCCGATGGTCCGTGCCCGCCGCCTACCGCGTAGACGATTGAACCAGGAGGCAAGTCGATGAGGCTAACCGCGGTGTCGGTGCTGTTGCTGCAAGCCTCGTCGCTGGTGTCTCCGTCATGCGCGGCGAAGAAGGTCTGCTGCTCCGCACCACTGAGCTCGATCACGTCGGCAGAGATGGACCCCCACTCGTCATTTCGGTTGAGCGTGACCGTGTGGGTTCCCGCCGCAGGCAGCGCGCTGTCGAGAGCGTAGAAGATCTGGGCCGATGAATCCACGAGAAACACGCCGCCCAACCGGGTCAGCTGTGTCGAGCCGTAGGTCGCCGTCGTGAGCGTGCAGTCGCCCGCGCTGTTTCCACGACACAGCACTCCGACCAGGATCAGCCGGTGAGTCCCCGGCGCGCCCTCTAGCGTATGGCCGAAGGAGACCGGAGGGCCGCTGCCGCCCGTGTCCGAGGAGCCCCAGGTTCCGTAGTTCAGTACGGTCAGCGCCCGGCTCTCGCAACCGTTCGAAGTGCCTGCCGCGTTCAGATCATCGTTCAGATCCGCCCAGCCCGACTCGCACGTGTACCTGCAGCTGCCGCTCTGGCATGCGCCGGTGGCGTTGGCGCGATCTCCGCAGGTCACGCCCCCTTCTCCCGCACAACCACCGCAGTGGGTCTGGTTAGTGTTCGTGTTGACCTCGCAACCATTGCTGAACGAGCCGTCGCAATCGGCTCGATTCGCGGCACAGCTCGCCACCACACACTCGCCGGCGTCGCACCCGACGCCCGTGACATTGTCATCACCTACCTTGGCGCTGCAATTGACGCCGCCGTCACCGTTGCAACCCCCACAGTGCGTTGGGTTGGACTCGGGATTCACCTCGCAGCCGTTGCTGAACGAGCCATCGCAATCGATGAGGTCGCCCGAGCAATCACTGACTCGGCAAGCACCGGCTTCACAGCTGACGCCTGCCACGCCGTCGTCTCCCACTTTGTCGGTGCAGTCGGTGTTGCAGCTGCCACAGTACTCGACGTCGGTTTGGAGGTTCGTATTGCAGCCATTGGAGAAGACTCCGTCGCAGTCTCCATACCCTCCACTGCAACCCACAATCTGACAACCGCCCGCGTTGCAGGCGGTGGCCGCGACGTTGTCCGAGCCTTCTTTCAAGCTGCAATCTTCACCGCTGCCCCCTTCTTCAGGGAGGCAGCCACCGCAGCGAAATCGATTGGACTGGGTGTTGACTTCGCAACCCGTCACGTAAGATCCGTCGCAGTCTGCCCACGCCTCCCCTTCCGACACGTCGCACACGTCGATGGCGCACTCGGCTCCATCCGCGGTCCTGACGCAGCTCGGAGTCCCATGTGCCACCGTGCAGGCTCGGCCACAGCCTCCGCAGTGGGCCACCGTGACCAGCGAGTCCGTGCATGAGCCGTCACCATCGCAGTCGCCCTCGCCCTCGTCGCACAGCGTTTCGCCGCACATGCTGTTGGCGCAGAAGGCGGTGTAGTCAGGGTCGGAAACCTGGCAGACAGCATCGCACTTGCCGCAGTGGCTGGCGTTTCTGGTGGTGTCGATCTCGCAGCCGTTGTCGCGAGCGTTGCCGTCGCAATTGCTGTACCCCTCGTCGCAGTCGATGAAACACTCGCCGTCACTGCAGCTCGGCACGCCCCCCGCGCTCGAGCAAGCCGCATCGTCGCAAGCGCCGCAGTGATCCGCATCGGTCAGCAGGTTGACCTCGCACCCGTCTTCGTGCAGCGAGTTACAGTTGGCGTAATTCTCGTCGCACCCTTGATTCGGTTCGTCGGTCTTGATTAGACATTCGCCGCCGATGCATTCCCCCGCTGCGTGGGGCGGATCACATGCGGACTTGCAGGCCCCGCAATGGTTCATGCTGGTGAGAAGGTCCACTTCGCAGCCATCATCCGCACGCGCGTTGCAATCCCCCGTATCATCGGGGCATGCCAAGGCGCAAACGCCGTCGCGGCACACCGCGGCTGCGGGGTCGCCGTCCGGCGGAGGCTGGCAGTCGGTCGCCACCAGACAGGGTTCACCGACCGGGCACTTGCCGCACGACCCGCCACAATCGATACCGCTTTCGTCACCATTGCTGATGCGGTCATCACACGTGGGCGCTTGGCAAACCCGGTTTTGGCAGTGCCGACTGAGACAATCGTCGTTGTCCAGGCAGGTCTTGCCGGTTTCGCAGGTTGCACCGCACTCTCCACCGCAGTCCTTGTCGGTTTCGCCGTGATTCTTCACCCCGTCGAGGCAGCTGGGACCCTGACCGCCCATGCCAGCTTCACCGCCCGAGAAGTCGAAGTTGGGTGACCGGCAAGACGTGGTCAGCGTCGATGCGAACGCCATCGCCAATGCGCCCAGCGTTACGCTTAGCAGCACCGTTCTGGAGACGGAGATGGCCCAACGGAACATTTGCTTCGAACCTATCACCACCGAAATGGCGTGGCCCCCGGCAAACGATTCTTTAGGACGCGTTCGTTCACTCTCGGAGCCGAAGGTTGTGCGGCTCGTAACGATGCTCTCGGTTCATTGGTTTGTATGACTGCCCACACGGTTGGCACTTTTCGCGGACTTCCGAATCGTTTCGAAGGCACCAGGAGCGTCACCGCTTGCGCAAGGAAGCCTCTGTCAGAACTTCGACCGTAGCTGCATTCCCGCACAGGCGCTTGCTGATCTCCCCGCGGTGCCGCTTCGACGCAGGGAACCGGTTCTCTAGTGAAGCAGGGTCGGCACCCTCGAGTTCTCGCTTGGGGAACCACAGGGCATCGTCCCGGGTTCGCACATCTCACCGAAGCGAGCCGGAAACATGCGAACGACCGGCCGTTGTGGCCGCGTGGGGCGACCACCGTCGCACCGCATTGATTGCCATCGAGCTCAAATCGGGAGCCCACGATGACCGTAGCAAGAGGAGGGGAACCTTGAATGTTCGCGCGAAGATCGACACAAATGCTATGCGCCGGCGCGATGGCCGGATAGCTCGCCCTGGCGGCTCACCCCGGCTGCATGCCGGACCTGGCTCACCTTGCAGCCGGGAAACGACGAGGGTCGCGGGGGCTCGAGCGGAGGAGGTACAGTGGGTGGCACGCGGGGCGACACCGGAGGCAACAGCGGCAGCGGGGGTCAGGCTACCCAATCCGGGGGTGTGAATGCCGGTGGGACGAGGGTGGCTGCTTCGACCTGGCCGTGGGAGCTCCCAAGCACGACACCGTCACGCACTGCGGTGCGTGCGGACTCACGTGCAGCCTGAACAACGCGATCGACACCGAATGCGGCGAAGGCCAATGCCAACCCACTTGCGAAAGCGGAGTGGACCGACGCGCTGCCGGAGTAGCGGCTCGAATAGCGACGGCTGTCCGCTCGGAGGGTGGAATGGTACCCTGCTGCCCCCTACTCCGTCGTCAGCATAGCCATTTACCAACTCAAGCTCCCCGGTGGACGATCTCGCGCCCCTCTTCGATCCTGCGCGCCTGCCTGCGCCTTCGTCGTTCATGTCGAGCCGCTGGTCACGGGACAATCTCATCACCTGTCACCCGGCCAGCTTGTATAACGGGCCTGTCCAGGCGCACATCGACCAACAGCTGCTCGGAGAGCTGCTCCAAGAGCTCGAGCGGACCACTGGGCCGCTCGTTTTGCACCACGTGCTGATGGGAGTATGCACCTGGGACATCGCCTGCCAGAGCCCGGATGGGCCGATCGTCGTCCAGCTTCCGTTGGTGCTGGACGAACCGGGGGAGCGCGCTCGGGCCAAAAGTGCCGTACCGCATCTGAATGCGGCCAACATGCGGTACTACATCGATCGAGGCCTGACGCGTTTCGTCAACACACCCCTGTGCTCGCTCACGCTCGGTGCCGGCGTACAGGCGTCGGTTTTTGCCGGGCTTTCGCAGTACCACTCGCTCACGTTCAGCCAGGGCGCCCTGCAAGTCGACCTGTCATCGGACGACGAATCTTGGAATATCTCACTCGGTCCCCGCCGCACCGCTGAGCTGATGGCGGAAATCGTGGCCGCCATCGTCTACCATTACGAGCCCGAGCTGCGCGGGGGCACCAGCATCGCCGATGTCTTCGTCAATGACGGTGACTTCGTCACCAGGCGCAGGTCCGACGGATCGTTCGAGCTCAAGCTGACGCAAATCCGCAAGCGAGAACACGACATTTCGCCCAGCCTGCTGTTGCTCTACCTCATTCAGCTCAACACCTTCGAAGATTGGGAGATGGACGGGGGCCTCAGCGGGTTGCCTACGCTCATTTCCAACCCGTCGATCGCGTTCGAAGGGGTGCTCCGAGGGCTCCGCGCCCGCTTTCGCGATCAAGGGCGACCCGAAGCCGCTGGAGAGCGGCTGGGCAGACAATGGATCGAAGCCTTTGCGACGAGCCGCCTGGGCCATGCCTACCGGCCATGGGTCGACCGATTTTTGCAGGGCCAGCTGCCGCCGCGGTTCGGTGACGACTTGCGTGAGCATTGGTGGCGTCTGCTTCCCCTTCGACAGAAGTGTGAGCTGCGCAGCTTGTTCGCCCGCCATGCGGGCGACCCCGTTGCTGCGGCCGCGGCGGACGAGATGCGGGCGCTGCTCGAGCGCTTGTCCCAGTGCATCGGGGTCGCCTGCGAAACAGCCCCCGAGGAGCTGCGGCTCAACGATTTGGATCGGTGTGGACTCGTCGCGCTGCTCGAGCGCGCAGGCTGCCCGTTCGACGCTCGAGACTCGGTAGCCGACGATCTGTTGGAGCACTGGCCGTATCGGAGCATCGAGCATCTCATCCAGCTGGTTCCGAGAGCCGAGTGCCTGCAAAGCCTCCCGCTCGAGCTCGGTCGCATCGTGGCCGGGGAAGACGAATCGACCTTCGATAGCCTTTCACCGCCACCGCTCGAGAGGCGCCCACCACGTATTCTGGCCAATGCCGAGATACTGAACGGCACGCTCGTGCCTCCCGCGCTGGTTGGCGAAGCACTCGAGCTCTTGCCTTCGTTCGAAACATTCATGGACATGGCCCTGTTCGACGAACGATGGGGCTACTACCCAACGAGCGTGGTCATCGGGAAAGGTGGCCATTTCGATACGCACCCGGAGACCTTTTCTCCGCACTACGGCGAATGGATGGCCCGGGTGGCCTTCGCATCTTGGCAGGAAATGACAGCCTGCGGTGAGCTCGCCGCCGCCGACAAGTTTTCGGTAGTCGAGCTCGGCGCAGGCAATGGGCGGCTCGCTCGCGATTTTCTGGATGCGGTGGCCGGCAAAACGTCGGACTCGAGCTGGCGAGAGTTCGCCGTTCGACTCGAGTACCGCATCTACGAGCTTTCGGCATCGCTGCGCGACAAGCAACGCGCCCTGCTAGGGGGTGACGCCGTCATTTCCACCGGGGATGCACGGCGGCCAGCCAGCGCGCTACGGCAAGACTTCCCCGAAGGCATACGCGGGCTCATCGTCAGCAACGAAGTCCCCGACGCCTTCGGGGTTCACAAGCTGCTGCTCACACGCGAGGGCCGAGCCTTGGCGGCCTTGGTTCTGCCGCGCATCGAACCGGGGCTGTTCAAGCTGCTTCGCCGAGAGCTGGCGGACCAAGTCGAACGCAGCAATGCCCGCCTCCGCTCCCTTTTTGGACTAAGACAGCATCCTAGAGACAAGTACCTGGATGCGGAGAGCTACGCGCTCGCCATGAGATCGTTGGCAGCTTTCCCAGCGAAAAAGCGCACAGCGCTCTCGTGCAAGCTGTGGTTCGAAGAAGCCTACGTGCCCGCCGGTTCGGTGCCTGGGCTCGGCCAGCACTTGCGCGACAACGCCGCCGAATATGCCACCGCCCTGGCGGCGGAGGATTCCGGCGTCGTCGTCTACGTCAACGTGCACGCTTCGCGTTTCATGCGAGAGCTAGCCAGCTGCTTGAAGGCCGGCTCGATCGTCACCATCGACTACGGCGATACGACGTGGGGTTTGGTGCAAGGCGCTCGCCGCGGCGACTTCCCCTTCCGCGTCTACCGCGACGAGCAACGTTTCGTGCCGCGACCCAACGATCCGTACACAGCGCCCGGCACGCAAGACATGACCGCGGACGTGAACTTTACGGAGCTCGCCTTGGCGGGCCAGCGCGCTGGCTTGACCTTGATCCACTACGGGCATGAACGAGATCTGGCGGGCGGCGATTTGCCGGAGCTATTGCGGGCCTCCGCCGTCGATGGAATCGCCGCGTTTTTGGGCGCCGGTGTGTTCAAGCTGCTAGTGATGGGCACGCGGGCGAGCGCGGTATTCGAAGGACCCCTCAGCGTGCCGCTGTCTCCGTTCTCCAGCCGAAGCGACGTGCCAGAAGCACGGCGGGCGCTGATTCCAAGCATCGAAGCCAATTTGTCGCAGTGATCGACGCGCCCATCGCTCGCGCCATTTGCTAAGCTGCCGGCGTGAGCTCGTCTCGTCGCAAGCTGCGCCGCGCCGCCAAGAAAGTGGCACGCCTCGCGTCCCCCCGAAAAGAGGCTCACCGCCGCGTGCACCTCCGGCTCGTGACCGACCGCGCTTCGGGGCAGGCGTACTTCGAGCTTGCCAAGCCGATATTTCAGGAGGATTGGCAAAACCGCATGGCGCTGGCCACCGCCAACACGTCGTTCGCCCTATTGCGGGAAAACCAGAGCGCCCCTTCGGCTGTCGAGCTCGGCAAGAAGGCGATGGCCGCCACCTCGACCTTGGTGGACAACCTGCTCTCGCAGGCTCCGGCGGGCTCGCTCGCCTGCCGCGCGGGATGCGCCCATTGCTGTCACCAGCGCGTGGGCGTCACGGTTCCCGAAGCGCTGGCCATTTTGGCTCACTTGCGCGACAAGCATCCCCCCGAGGCGCTGGCGCTAGTTCAGGAGCGCGTCGAGCACGCTTATGAGCACACGCGCGGGCTTGGAAGGCAGGAGCGCCATTCGCCGGAGCATCCGTGCCCGTTTCTGCAGGACAGCCGGTGCTCCATTTACGAGGTGCGACCGCTCGCCTGTCGTGGGGTGCACTCCACCGACGAGCATGCCTGCAGAACCAGGCTCCACGACAGGGAGCAACGAGCCCTCTACGAGCGAGGCGACCTGCCCGGCCATTCGTTTGCAGAACCCGTCCGCGCCGTGCATGCAGTCAGCGCGGGAGTGCAGCTCGGGCTTTCGGAAGGCCTCGGGCTAGACATGCAACCGCTCGACCTCGTTGCGGTGATGCATCTACTGCTCGCTGAGGCCGTGCAGAGCAACGCCTCTTCGCTCACCGACAACTGGCTCGCGGGAGTACCGGCTTTCGCCGAGGCGCGCGGTGGCGACGCCTCGGACGATCCGGGTTTCGTGGCGCTCTCCGGCGCCCTGGGTGTGAGTACGCGCAGCTCTAAGCCTTGAGCTCTTCGAACTCGCCGGGCTTGGTGATCCCGTTGCCGCTGGCGCTATCGAACTGGCCCCACTCGGTCATGGGGCCACCGTCTGGGCCGGTGCAGCCGCAGCCGTTCATGATGTTGAGGAGCAACTTGTTGATCGGAGCATTGCCCTGGCGCGAGCTGGTTGCGAACGTGTTGCTGTTGCTGTTGCTCCCATTGGTGCAATTCGCTTCGCTGTTGCCGGTGTCGATGTCGCCACCGCCGTCGACATTGATGGATTCGCCCTGCTTGAAGTAGCCGCCCAGGCTGCCTGCGATCACAATCGGCAAATTGTTCGTGTTGTGCGAGTTGCCGTCTGCGAGCTCGGGGAGCCACATGGTTGCCGTGTTGTCCAGCAACCGCACGTCGCCCTCGGGGATGCTGTCCAGCAAACTGACCAGCTCTATGTACTTCTCCGCCATGAACATGTCGATTTGGTGAATCATGTCGAGCACACCGTTGACACAGGTCCCGCCGACTTCGAACGAGCCGTTGCGGTGCGAAAGCCCGTGATGATCGTGCGAGTGCCCCAAGAACCTGTAGATGGCGTAGCCTGGATACGTGAAGATGAACGAGCGATTCGAATCGCAGATCATCGACAGCGCCATGAGCCGGAACATGGCCGAGGCGCCGGACTTGAACGCGGCCTCGCTCACGTCGGCACCACCGAACACGCTGCTGCCGCCACCATCTCCATCCGGAGACTCCGCGATGAAGCCTTCGATGCCGAGATCGGTGGCAGTTCCTTGGCTACATTCGCTCGAGCCGCCCGTGATGGGCCGCTCGGCGTCGCGCAGCAAGTCTTGCCATGCTTCGACCTTTTGTCGATCGGATTGGCTCATGTCTTGCGCCAGGAACGATTGCAGCTGTCCATCGACGAGATCGAACACGCTCTCGCCGCGTAGGACGCGATAGTCCCCTTCGGTCATTTCCCCGCCGCCGCCCTCACCCAACAGCTGGGTCAGCTGGTTGTAAACGGTGCGGGGATTGACCTGCGCGGGGAATGCCTCGTTCGGTGCCGAGAACGACAGGATATCTTTGATGCTGCCGCCAGATCCACCGGCCACCGAAAGCACGAGGGGACTTGCCCCATTGGGATTGACCTGTCGGGCAATCTCGTGGTCCATGGAATGAGACGTGGCGTAGCGGTTGCCCGACTCTTGGATACGGGCACACGTGAGCTTCGAGCCCATGGCTTGATCGTGCGGATCCACGGCCTGAATCTCGCCGTACATGTTGTACGACTTGATGCCCCGCGGAAAGAGCAGCTTGCTCACGAACGGGCCCAGCCCCTCCAACGTCGTACCCTCGAGGTCTGCTGCCGTGAGCGGGCCAGTCGCCTTCTTGGGGAACCAGCGATTGGTGAGGCAGCCGTTGTGACTGTGAAAGATCACCGAGCGGCGCGGCGCACCAGTGCCCGACGCTGCCTTGGCCGTGGATGATTTTTCGTGCAAGGAGCTCAAGAACGGGACGGCCAGAGCGGCTCCTCCGACTCCCTTGAGAAAGATTCTTCGCTTCATGGGGATACTCCAGTGTCAACCACACGGGTGGTGAACGAGTCAGCCTGTGTGAGGTTGGCGATCAGGTTGAGAATGGGCAACCCTCCTTGGCCTATACCGGCAGCCAGTTGCTCGACGGTGCAAGCATCTTGAGGATTGGGGACTCGATTGAAGGCATACTCGACCCATTTCTGTGCGTAGAAGTATTGAGCTCCGGACGACGCCGCGATGGCCGCCATGAGCTCGGCGGGTTGCGACAGGGACACGAGCTCTCCATCGATCCTGACCTGGACGTTGGTGTCGATTGGGGCGCCGGTATCTGCCTCGGTGGTCTGCGGCGCACCCATCGTGTCGAACGCCTCCATCACGAAACCGAGCGGGTTGATGTACTCGTGATGGCAGTTCGAGCACGGGGCCTGCGCAGTCATCGCATCGACGCGCTTTCTCACCGTGTTCAGCTCAGCCGATGGTTCGGGAAGCGGAGTCTGCGATGCTCCGGGCGGCGGAGCGCCCGTGTCGAAACCGAGCACGTCCTTGAGGATGAACGCTCCGCGCGCGATGGGTGAGGTACGAGCGGCCTCCCCGTAGGCTGCGAGCCAGCCCACGCGCGTCAAAAAGCCCGGCCTACCTGGTAGGTCCGTCGGCGCCAGCTCGGCCCCTAGTCCGGTGGCCGCAATACCATAAAGCGGCGCCGTATCGGCATTCACGTAGCCCTTCGTGCTCAGGAGCAGGTCTTGGAACGTGCCGCCTCCGAACGCCGTCTCTTCGAAGAACATCTCCACCTCTTGCGAGAGAGGCGTGCGGAGGGCTTCGTTGAACGCGGGGAAGCGTCCCGGTTCCTTCACGTAGGTGTCCCACCGCGAGTTGACCGCCATGTGCAGGTAGTGGCGGTGAAAATCCCTGACCATGTCGCGCGCCTTGGGATCGGCCAGCATCCGCTGCGCCTGAGCCAAGATCTGCTCTTTGGTCGTGAGCTGTCCTGCGTCAGCCGCTGCGTCGAGCTCGGCATCCGGCATGCTTCGCCAGATCATGTACGACAGGCGCGAAGCGACCTCGTGACCCGAGAGCTGATAGCCGCCGCTTGGGGCAGGCGTTTGCTGCATTTCGTTGTGTGTCAGGAAGACCGGAGAGACCAAGAACCCGTAGAGCACCAGCTCGGCAACTTCGTCGGGGGTGCCGTTGGGGGTGAGCGCCGGGTTGTTCAGTTTTTGAAACAGCTGGACCTCGGTCTCGGTGAGCGGGCGGCGGAACGCGCGCCGGCCAAACGACGTGATGGTGGAGTCGATGCAGCCAGCAGCTGCTGGATCGCAACTCAAGAAGTTCGCCCGCAGGATGGGATCCGCAATGACCTGCGCTGCGATCATTTCGGCCACGGTCTGGTACGAGCTCCAACCTAGATCGCTCAAGTTGCCTCCCTGGTCCGTCGCCAGCAACGACGATGGCGCGCTGTTGTTGGATCCCGTCAAACCGGTGACGCCCAACAAGTCGCGAACCGTGCGATCGTACTCGACGTTCTTCAGGCGAGGCAGCTGCGACGTGGCCGGGACGCCCGGTACACAGGTGATGCCTGCACCGGGGTTGTTCGGGTCACCGGGGTTGTTCGGGTCACCGGGGTTGTTCGGGTCACCGGGGTTGTTCGGGTC
>CBFGRJ010000233.1:0-11509 GCA_965651135.1 uncultured Myxococcales bacterium | reverse complement strand
CGGCGAGAGCCGGCGTCGCGCGGCCCGAGGCGACGAACTCGACGAAGTTGTGCACCCGTGTCTCGGCGCGGTTGAGCTCGACCTTCTTGAGGCGAAGCTCTTCCGGGACGTGTTTGAACTGCTGTTTGACCTTCTTGGCGGTCCGCTCGTAGACGAGTTCGAGGACTTCGGGCTTGAGCACGGCGTCGTTCAGGGCCGTGACGAACTTCGTCTCCAGGCGCTTGCGCGCGATCAGCTTGCGGTTGTCGCAGGAGCGGCGAGATGCGTTGAGGCAGCCGTAATAGCCGCCGTTCTTGCCGCTCACGAGTGCAATGGCTCCGCCGCATGAGCCGCACTTGAGTGCACCGGAGAGCAGGTGCGTCGGGTGCGACTCAACGTAGCTCTTGCGTTTGCCTTCGAAGCCGCGCTTGCCTTTCTTGCGGGGGAACACGCCATCGATCTCTCGCCAGCGCGCCCGTGCGGCGGCCCATTCGTCGTCGGAGATGATGCGGATGTCCTGTCGTTCCTGCACGACCCATTCCTCCTTGGGGCGATCGACCTGCTTCATCTTGCCAGTCATCGGGTCTTTGACCGTCGTCGTCCGATTCCAGATGAACCTGCCGATGTACTTCTCGTCCTTCAGGATGCGGGAGATGGTCGACACGTTCCAGCCGCCCTTCAGGCGGCTCTTGGTTGGGACCTTCTCATCGTTGAACGCCTTGGCGATCTTCGTCACCGCCTTGCCCTCGATGAACTCGCGGTAGATGCGCTGGATGATGCGTGCTTCTTCCGGCACGACGACGAGCTTGAATCCATCGGCACGTAGGCGGCCCTTCTTGTCGTACTTCGCTTCGCCCTCTGGGACAGTCGTGTATCCGTAGCCGCGACTGCCGACGGAGAAGCCGCGCAGTACCTGACCCATTTGTCCACGGTGTGTCTTCTTTTTCAGATCGGTGAGGTAGAGCTCGTTGATGATGCCGCGAAATTGGTAGGCGACTTTGGCGTGCTCTTCGCGCATGTCCAGGCCGTCGCTCACCGAAATCAGGCTGACGCCCCAAAACTGGAATAGACACAGCAGCGTGTTGAAGTGCTGGTTGTCGCGGGATAGCCGCGACGAGTCGTCCACGAGCACGCAGTCGAACTGCTTGTCCTCTGCCGCGCGCTTCAGTGCCTCGAGACCGGGCCGCTCGCGAATGGATCCGGACTGCGCTTCGTCGAAGTAGATGTGGGCTTCGATGACGCTGATCCCGTCACGTTTCGCGAACTCCTTGCACACGCGGATCTGGTCCTCGATGCTCTGCTCCCTCTGGTTCTCGCTCGAGAACCTCGCGTACACCGCCGCTTTCATCGCTCTCCTCCTTCATGGCGCGTGCGAACTCGGCCGCGAGTAGCTCCGCAAGGTGATCGGCGAACGCAATCATCTCGTCGGAGAGAATGCAATCGTCATCCGCTTTACGCAGGTCCTTTGCTGCCGCGCCCATGATGCAGATGATAGACAGTGTCTATCATCTGTGCAAGTGTTCATTGGAAGACCCGGCGCGCGATCCGGGTGAGGTTCACTTCGAGGCGGGTGTCGTAGTTCTTCGGCAGCTCGCTCACCTTCTCGATCCGTACCTGCAGGCTTGCCGCCCGCGACGTCAGTGGAAACCTGGCTCGAAGCAGGAGCGGCCGTGGCAGTCCCCCGCCCTGGGCGCTCAGCACCAAGGACTCCCCGTCATAAAAGTAGAGCGCCAGCGATACCGTGCTCCTGAGCAGCGAACCGGGCAGCTCAAAACCCGGCGCCGCCCTCGTCACGGCCCGCATGAACGACCGGAGCACGCGGAGCACGAGCGCCGTGGTCGCTACCGGCACCTCGAACCGCCGGAGCGCCAGCGCCAGTGCGAACTCGAAGACGTTCCCCTCGGAAAACTCGCGGCGTTTCCCCCTCCCCGACGTCTCCGCGAAGTCCGGCTCGATCACGCCCTTCTCGCACAGGTGGATCAGCACGTGCTGGGGCACTCCGAGGCGGAGCTGAACCTCCTTCAGCGTAATCGGCTCCTCGCTCATTGATGGGCATCGTCTATCATTGCCCGGCGTCCGTCAATTCGTTCCCCGTGTCGCCTCGCGAGCACCGCGGGGCGTTCTCCCCAAGAACAAGGATTGTCGAGGTCGAGCCTGGGGGCAGTGTGGGAAACACCCAATCGCCTGTGGAGAACGCCGGTATACCCGCCGCCCGGCGGCCACCAGTGAGCACGACGTTACCCCGCGGGGCTGTCCACGTTCTCCACAAGGTGCGCCACTGTCCACGGCCTGCGCTCTGCAATCGCCCGATCCCGGGCTGGCCAACCGTAAGCCGAGACCGACTTTTTTCAAGTGCCAGGGACTACGACTCTCGCTTCCCGGCCTCATCGATACATTCGGCCACTGAACCGCGACGGGCAAGCAATGATCTCGGCTGAAGAACGGTGTCCAAGGGAGGCAAAGCGCTGGGTGGGGGCGACGGGGACAGGCGATGTCTTGGCGATAGCCACCAAGTGGGGGACAATGTCGTGATGCTTCGCCTCTTGACCGTGCTGAGCTCCGACCTTGTCAACCGGTATGGGTCGCGGTTCGCGTCTGGCGAGATGGCACGGGCGCTGCGAGCTCACTGGCTCACAGGGCTCCCGAGCACCATCAGCCATGACGCGCATCGTCTTGCAGGCTGGACACTCCCGACCGGCGTCAGCATCACGCCCGCGGCGACCAGGCTGCACGGCGTCTCGATCATTCCCGAGACGTCCGAGGAGCAGACCGCGCTGGAGAATCGATATCAGCACCACCTGTCCACTCGCATTGAGGAAGAGACCAAGCCACATCTCGCGACCCTACAGACCCTCCTCAATGGGCACCTGTGCGGTGATGAAAAGCCGCATGCGGCCGCCGCGGCCGCGATGGTTGGCCCCGATCTCGCGCGGCGGGTCGCACCCGCTGTCTTCGCCACCGAGGACAAAGACGGCCTCATCGACCTCCGTGCGCTTGAGACAATCAACCCGGGAGTCTACAAACACGGCGACCTAGTGCTCTTCGCGCACCCGTTCTTCCGGCGCAGCCTCAGCCGCTGGAATAACCTGAATGGCGCTGTCCTCTCGGCGCTGGATGACTTGAGACAGGAGAAGGCAGCCACCGTGCGTGTTCGGCTCGACCCGGATATGGTCGGCCTCGCAGCATCGGTCACCCGAGCACTAGAGTTTGACTACTGGTACGGGCCGAAGTTCGACGACGACTTGAAGTCGATTCATGTGGGCGTGACGCGACACGAAGCCAGCGAGCGTGAACGACACTTCTTCGGCATCTCGCGCACTGAGTTCTGGTGGCAGAGCCGGGACGACCAACACATCCTCGAAGCCGAGGAGATTCGTGATCTCCCGACGCTCGGTGTCGGAGCGACGGCCTTCGGCTGCCGTTATGTCCACAGTATCGTTGATGAGCGCACCGGCGGGGTCTTCCACCTCGACGGCGCGATCCGTTCCTACGACGAGGCTACCCTCATCGAGCGTCTTGACGTATCCATCGCCGACGCTGGCAGGAAGACGCAGTACACGAAGCTCTGGCGAGCTGATGGCGACATCCCGCTGCCAAAGTGGAAGAGCCTCATCCACGATCACTTTCGCGACAACCCCTTGGTTGCCGAGTACCTGGCCCCCCAGCCCACGCAGCGCGTGACCAAGGTCCCCGCGACGACAGGCGCGGCCGCAGTCTCGCCGCGGGCGAGGCTGGTTCCATACACCACGGATGCCACCGATGGCATGAACGTCCTCATGTCGCTGCACGAGGTCGAACCGCTTTCGTTCGGGAACAGGGAACTGCGCCCACTCGAGAGGATCACCGCGTACGATGTCGAGCGCGATGTCATCGACGCCGACGCAGTGGAACTGCAGAAGGCGCTCCGTCGACGAGGCCAGGACCTTCACATCCCGCAGGAGGCGCTCCGTATCGCGTTCGAAGATAGGTATCTCACCATCCCCCTGGTTCGGCATGCAGGGGCGGATCACGTTGTTGGCACGCTCGACGCGTTGAGCGACCTTCTCGATGCGTGGGTGGAGCGCAAGGACGATGATCGCGCGATTGCCTTCTCGCTTTCGGCACCGATCACCGACGTCGACGTTCGGTGCTCGGCATACGGCCACATCGGGGCCCTGCGCGGCGCCATCCACTCGCTGCGAGCACTCTTCGCTTCGGCGTCGCTCGACGACGTCGTGGCCTGGGTAGACTCACACTCGGACGCCACTCGGAAGGCGGAGGGTGGCGAACGCAATGACCCCGCACGGTTCGACGCGATGGTTACGCCGTACGAGACGTATCGAGTAGCGCGAACGCAGATCGCGCGCGAGGAGCTACTGATCTCAATGAACGGTGACAAGATTCAGCATCAGCTACGGCTGCCGGCGGACGACAGCAACTTGGTTGCGGCAGTACGCGCCGGTCAGCTCAAGCCCGCGTTCGCATGGATCATCGAGCAGTCACGGTGCTTACGGTGTTCGGAACCGTATTTCAAGTGTCCCTGCAGCAAGATCCTCGACGAGGACGTTGTGCAGAATTGCGAGGAGTCCCAAATCGCCTACGCGTTCTGGACGGACCGGCCAGCATAGCTTCACTTCACCAACTCGAACAATTTGCAGGTCAGCGTGACGGGCTCGATGACGTTCTCGTCGAAGTGCGAGAAAGGCGCTCCAGGATCGGGTTCGCGAATCGCTATTTTGTCCGAAGCTCGTGTCAGATTTCGAAGGATCGGCTGATACGAAGAGACCATGAACTCACTTGCGCTCCGCGAACCCCTCCGAGCATTCATCCAGCACCTGGCTCTGGACGAGCTCATTGCCCCTGGCGAACTCGAGGATGGGCTGGCCCAGCTGGAGGTCGAGCTCCAACGCTTGGCACTCGACGCGCAGGCCGCCACGGTGCGCGGGGTTCAATTGGCCGACGCAGTCCTGGACTTCGAGAGCTTCCCTCAGCTCGCTCGCCTGCATGCTGCCGTCGACGACATCTTGACGATGTCGTTGCCCGCAGAGCTTGAGGCATGGGTTCGACGTCTTCTCGCATCACCCGAGCCGCCATCGTTTGAGGCCATGCGAACGGCGCTTGTTGCAGCGGCGGCAGACCCGACCAAACCGCTGCAGCAGGCACTCGCTCGCTTCTTCCTGTTCGAGGGGGTGCGGCTTCAGCTCGTGGTGATGGTGAAGTGGTTCCCGACGGAGACCATCGGCGTGGGCCTCGAAGTCGGCGAACTCAGTCGAATCGCGGAGAGCCGTATCAACGGATGGATGGCGGAGGGAGACCCGACACCCGCGGACACGAGACCGTTCCACATGCTTGCGGCAGCCGCCCTGCATGGCCTTGACGAGCACGTTGGCGAGCTGCGGGCAGCCATCGCAACCCTGCAGTCGGACTTCATCGAGGCCGCGCGCCGACACGCCCAGATCGGAGCGCAGCTGAATGAGATGGACACGACCGACGCACTGCTGATCCGCAACGCCATTGCGCCCGTCTTGGGAGAGCAGCAGCTCACCGTGGACCACCTCCAGCGGCGGCACTTCCTGGCGATGGGGGACGTCTCGCGCAACGCACTCGACCAACGGTTTCGACGGGCGAGGCAGCGCGGCGCTGAAGGGCTGAAGCGACGCCGTGTAGCGCTGCTCGACTTGTTCCGCGACGACGCCTCGTCCCTGACGGAGGTGCGCTAGCCATGTGGAACGAAAACGCACTCGCCCCTCTTCGATGGCAGGACGTCGCGAGCCAACTCGTGACCCACCCGGCAGGAGCGCTGGTTCGCCTCAACCCCTATCAAGTCGAACATCCCCGCGATGCGGGTCTGGTACTGAGTGTTGGCCTTCCTGTTGGACAGCGCGCGGACTACCGGCTCGACCTTGGCGACGAGACCCGGTTAGCGGTTCAGGACTTTGGCACGCACTATCTCGCACGGCTCGAACGGGCGCCTTCGGCTGCCGCCCTCGAGAAGGCGCTCCAGGAGACACCGGGCACGTCCGTCGTCGGCATGATCGCGATCGGTGCGCTCGCCGGGTTGGCTCTGAGCCGCAGTAAGGACGGGGCGATCGCGGGGGCAGCCATCGGAGGCTTGGCAGCCCTCGCGGGGGTGACGGTCGCCAATGCCTCCTCGTCCCCGGCGACGTCTGAGGCCGCGGCTGATTTGGCGAGTATTTTCGCGGGGGCAGGGGGGACAGGCCCTCGCCGTGGGGCCGGCCGCGGCACATCTGGGCGCCGATCTCCACAGAACAAGCCCGCCTGAAGCAGACCAAACCCGACCCAACCCGATTGACACCTACAAGACCGGCTGTTAACCTGCCGTTCTCTGGACAGGTCCGTCTGCTTCCGAGAGGACTCGATGGAAGACCGCTGGCTATCAGTTGACGAAATCGCGGAGTACCTCGGGGTGTCCAAGGACACCGTCTACACGTGGGTGACCGCCAAGGGGATGCCCGGCCACAAGGTGGGGCGCTTCTGGAAGTTCAAGCGGGAGGACGTGGACGAGTGGATCCGGGCCGGGGGTGCAGCTGGCTCTTCGGACGAACTGGCAGACGAGGAGTCGAAAACGAATGGCTAAGGCAGCAACGGGCAAGACTGGCGCCCAAAAGAAGAAGGCGGCCAACAGCGCGACCGCCTTGGACAAGAAATCCGGCGGCTCGAAGAAGGAGGCCAGCGAGGTCACGGCCCTCGAGGAGGGCAAGATCCTCGACTACATCACCGGCAAGCCGCTGAAGGACAGCGCCAAGGAGCAGGTGCGCCAGCGGATCGCGCGCGCCCTGTTCCACGAGCACGGGATCTCCGTCGACGACATGGAGCCCGACTTCAAGCTGAAGGTCGACGGGCGCAACAAGAAGGTCGACATCGCCATCTTCGAGGCGGGCGCCGAGCACACGGTGGCGAACCTGCGTCGCGTCGTCGTCTGCGACAAGGAGCCCAACCATTCCAAAAAGGGCGCGTTCAAGATGCGTGACCACAAGCAAGCCGATAAGGAGTTCGGCTTGCTCCATGGCGCGATGGCCGAGGCCGAGAACTGCGCCTATGGCTTGTGGACGAATGGTCTCGAGTTCTTCTTCTTCCGTCGAGAGAAGACTCGCTTTGACGTAAGGTACGAACCCATCGGCGACTGGCCAATGGCCGACGAGTCCATCGGGACTCGCGAAGTCGTCTCGAACGCGCGGATGCGCCGTGCCGAGCCCGAGATGCTTCGGGTCGCGTTCCGTCGCTGCCACAACTTCATCCACGGCAACGAGGGCATGCCGAAGGATGCGGCCTTCTGGCAGTTCCTCTATTTGATCTTCGCCAAGATGCACGACGAGCGGCAGCCCGGCGATTCTCGTCGTTTCTGGGCTGGGCCGACGGAACAGTTCGACGAGAAAGGCCGCAAGGCGATTCGGTCTCGCATCGAGCCGCTCTTCAAAGAGGTGAAGAAGAAGTACTCGTCGATCTTCCGAGGCAATGAGGAGATCACTCTGTCGGACCGCGCCCTGGCGTTCATGGTCTCCGAGCTAGCGAAGTACGACTTCGGGCGCACCGACGTCGATGCCAAGGGTGCCGCCTACCAGGAGATCGTCGGCACCAACCTGCGGGGAGACCGCGGCCAGTACTTCACGCCTCGTGGCGCCATCAAGCTGATGGTGCAGATGCTCGATCCGAAGCCGGACGAGCGCGTGCTCGACCCCGCGTGCGGTACGGGCGGCTTCCTCGTTGCCACCCTAGACCACCTGAACAAGAAGTTCCACGCCGACGCCGAGGTTGCCGTCGGCGAGGAATCGACCGACGAGTTCCTTTCGATTCAGGACCGACTGGGCGATTTCGTCGCCCGGAATCTGTTCGGCGCCGATTTCGACCAGTTCTTGGTCCGTGCCGCCCAGATGAACGTGGTGATGGCGAGCAACGCCGAGGCAAACCTCTTCCACATGAACTCGCTCGAGTTTCCGGCGGGCCACCTTACGGGCGTAGAGCCAGCCAAGAAGGCGGCAGAGTTTGGAACGATGGACGTCGTGATGACGAATCCGCCGTTCGGCTCCGATATCCCCATCACCGACCCGAACATCCTGCGTCACTTCGAGCTCGCGCACGTATGGGAGCGAACGGAGGACGGTGCCTTCCGGAACACGGGGCGCTTGCAGGGAAGCGTCGCACCTGAGGTGTTGTTCATCGAACGGTGCATCAATTGGCTCAGAGAAGGCGGCCGAATGGGGATCGTATTGCCAGACGGGATCCTCGGAAATCCTGGCGATGACTACATTCGTTGGTGGATGCTCCGACATTGCTGGGTACTCGCCAGCGTGGACCTCCCAGTCGAGCTCTTCGTCGCAGAGGCGAAGGTCAACGTGCTGCCGAGCATCCTGTTTCTCAAGCGAAAGCGAGCCGACCAGATCCGCTTGGAGGATCTAAAGGGTGCTCGCGACTACGACATCTTCTGCGCAGTTTCGGAGCGAGTTGGGATCGATCGCCGCGGGCAGCCTCTCTACAAACGTACCAAGGACGGTGAAGAGGTACTCACCGCTGTCTCTGAGGTCGAACGAGTGCGGATCGGCGAGAAATACGTCGAGCGGCGACTTACTCGCCACCAGAAGGTTCGCGACGACGACCTTCCAGACATTGGGGCCGCATATCTGGAATACAGGAAGAAGACGCTGGAGCCGGGGGAATGAGATTCGGTACCGTCGCCGCCAGTGAAGTTGCAGCCGAAACGTACCGGCTGACGGGGGGATTCCACCTCGCTGAGGATCAGATCTCCATTAGAGAGCTGAAGCGACTTGCCACTTCAAGTCGGCCACTATCGGAGCTGTGCCGAGGGAGAGGCGTCTTCCGTGGTCCGATCTTCAAACGTATCTACTCGGACGCAAGCCATGGTGCACCATACGTTTCCGCAAAGAACCTCGAAGCGGCAGACATCCGCACCGAACGCTACCTCGCCCGCTCGCTGGGACGCATCGTCGACGACCTAACGCTTCGGGAGGGCATGATCCTAATCACCTGCTCGGGGATGAACCTGGGTCGCGCCATTTGGACTCGCGCCGACATGGACGGACTTTGCGCATCGCATGATCTCATCCGCGTCGAGATCGATCACGAGCGCGTGCCCCCTGGTTACGTCCATGCCTTCCTAACGTCGCGCTACGGTCACGCATCGATTCGTCGGCAGATCTACGGTGGGAGCATCAAGCACGTGGAGCCTTCGCACATCGCACCCATTGGGATCCCGCGAGTGGGAAGGAAGGTCGAAGAGAAGATCGATGCAGCGATTCGCAAGGTCGCGAAGATGCGCTCTGACGGTGTTCGAGCACTGCGCATGGCTTCTCGCAAGTTCGATGAGTTCCTCGGCTTCGCGCCCGACGTTGCGCCGGATCAAGTTCACACCACCACAATAGGTTCTTCCGAGTTCTTGTCTCGGGGTGACGGTGATTTCTACTCGCGCAGAGCGCTTCATGCTGCGAAGTGCCTTGAGCGACACCGCACAACGCCACTGGGAGAGATCGCAACGGTGGTGTTGCCGCCCATATCTAGCCGCGTTCAAACGGACGACCCTGGCAGTGGTTATCGCTATTACAGCGGGCACGCGTTGTACATGTGGCGCCCCACGCAAAAAGGGTACCTGGCAAAGAAATCTCCAAAGGTAGAAACGATGCTCTTGGACGAGGAGTGCATTCTTGTTCAAGGCTTTGGCCAGAGGGATGGATTGATTGGACAGGCCGCTTGGGCCGCCTCCGATCTCCTCGGTGCCGCGGTCAGCGGGCTGATGTTGCGAGTCTCGAGCAAGGACGTGCCGACTCTCAAGGCAGTGTTCGCGTTTTTAAACTCGGGCGCGGGTTCAGCGTGCGTGGGCCGCTTGCCATACGGAGGCTCAATTCCTCACATGAACGAGGACCAGTTCAAGCGCCTTCTGATGCCAGTGATACCGACGGATTTTCGCGACGAACTCGTGGGCCTTGTGGACGAGTTCATTGTCGCTCGAGCCGAAGGAACGGCCATCGAAAATGGAGCCGTACAGCTCCTTGAAGAAGCCATCAAGGGGGCTGCCTGATGGCCAAGGTCATCCCTATCGGTGAGCCCGTGAACGAGGCCGAACGCTTCGCCATCGCGCATCTGCGGGATAGCCTGCCCGACAGCTACCTCGTGCTGCACAACTTCGAGGTCATCCGCAACAGCGAGTACTTCGAGGTGGACCTCGCCGTTGTCGCACCGCACGCCGTTTACCTCGTCGACGTTAAGGGCACGCGCGGCCTCATCGATGTCTACGGACCCAAGTGGTACCCCGATGGGCGCCAGCCCTACACGTCGCCGCTACTGAAGCTCCGCGGACATGCCCGCAGCATCAAAGGCATCATCACGGAGAGCCAGCCGAGCCGCCGCGACCTCGAGGGCATCTTCGTCGAAGGCGTTGTCCTGCTCACGGCCCCGAATGCTGTGCTGCAGGATCCGGGCGGCCGCGATGGGCCGAACGTGACCACGCTGAAGAAGAGCACGGCGTTCTTCCAGAACACCTCGCGGGTCTCCGGGCGCTTCTCGAAGAACATCGCCTCGATGCACAACATGGTGCTCAAGGCACTGCAGGGCGTGGCGCGGCCCAAGAGCGGTCCATTGCGGTTCGGGAGCTGGGAGGTGGCAGAGCGTCTCGGTGCGACGAACCTGTACACCGAGTACCGAGCCGTCAATGGCTTTGCCGGTAAGCGGGCAGGCAGCGTGCTGCTGCGTGCCTACCAGGCCGATCCCTATCTCCCGGACGCCGAGCGCGATGCTCAGCGCACACGCATCTCGAATGCGTACGCGGCCCTCAGCCGTATGCCGGGACACACCGGTATCGTGGGGGCGCGCGACTTCTTCCCGACCGAGGCCGAGGACCGGTACATCCTGGTGACGGAGGACGTTCCTGGGCAGGCGCTTCGGCTCCATATCGACAAGCCGAACCTGGCGCTCACCCTGGACCAGAAGCTCCGCATCGCTGCAGATCTCCTCGAGGCACTGGAGCACGCGCACAAGCACGGCGTTATCCACCGCAACGTCACCCCGAGCACCGTCCTCGTTGGGAGCGACGGACGCGTTCGTCTGACCGGGTTCGACTTCGCCCGCGCAGGCACTGACCGGAGCCGCACCATCGCGGCGGAGATCGTCGACGAGCTCGAGCCCGCCTACCTCGCGCCCGAGATGATCGGCGAGGCCAGTGCGGCATCGCCGGGCTCGGACATCTTCAGCGCTGGCCTGGTCCTATACGAGCTCTTTGTCGGCGAGCGGCCGTTTCCCGGTGCGACCGAGGTCTTTGACCAGGGTGCTAAGTTCGCGACCAAGCCCTCGGAGCTTCGCAGCGAGCTGCCGGCAGGCTTCGACGAGTGGCTGCAGCGGCTCTGCACCTTCGATCCCGACAAGCGGCCCTCGGCGGCCTGGGCCGTTGCAGAGCTCGCGACCATCCTCCATCCGAGTGAGGCGGCAGCGTCGGAAGCGGTGGATGAACCCGAGGCAAAGCCGGAACCGGAGGCAGAGCCAGAGCTGCCCGCCATCGACTACAGCAAGCTCGATGCGGGGGTCT
>CBFGRJ010000232.1:0-11528 GCA_965651135.1 uncultured Myxococcales bacterium | reverse complement strand
TCATCCAGCTCGTGGGTCGAGAGCGCTAACTCGACCGGCGCATCGGCGTCGCCCGCCAAGAGCTGCTTCGAGCTCTCGCTCCGCTCATGCCCAAGCGATGGATTCCTCGGGCTCGCCAAAAGGTCCGGCTCGTCGAGGTGCCGAACCAGAAAATCCTCGTAGAGCGCGCGATTGTCGTGGAAATTGTGACAGCCAGTGCTCTGACAGGAATCGAATGCGAGCCCGCGGTGCGTGGGGCGTTCATCACCCACCGTCTCGTGGCACCGGTAGCAAAAGTCGCCGGGCAAGCTGAGACCCATACTCGCGGTGAGCTCAGGCCGGTGTTCACGGTGGCAGGCCGTACAGAAACGCGCGTCCAAGACTTCGATCCTCGAGGCATTGCGCGGATCGGTAAACTTGCTTTCTGGGTGACTGTCTTCGGCCTCCTCGAGCTCGGCGCCATGACACCGGACACAGGCCGATTGCAGAGCTTTTCGGTCACTGAATGCCTCTGCATGACATTCGCTGCATTGCAGCTCGATCTGGTAGTGACCCGCGCTGGTAGGACCTGGCAAAAACACCGTGCGACTCTGCCCGCGCAACGAATAAGTCAGAAAAGCCACCATGGTCGCAACCAACACACTCACACAAAGAACACGAGTTTTGCGTTTTCGCAGCGACTGCCACACGCTCAAGACGTCACCTAGAAGTAGTAAACCTTCAGCACGTGAAAACCGACCAGCACGAGTAGCGGCCACAGCACCCAATCGTGCAAGACACGAGCGCACCGCATGCTCTTCACCAAAAACCCGGAGCTCGACGTTCGATTCGCTCTGGACAACAGCACGCCAGACAATGCGCCCGTTGCCGCGCTGAAGAGAAACGCGCTCATCAGCGCGAAGTTCAGATTGTTACCGAAGCGAAACCCGGTGTGACCGAACAGAGCCCCCAGCGCCAGCAAACCGAGCGTGGCATGAACGGCTCGCCACAGCGGAAAGGCTCCGAATTGGACCCTTTTGATGCGCTTGCGCGCAGACAAGGTGAGACCCAGGGCGACCAAGCCGAGCAAGGTGAAACCCGAGAGCTGCTTGTAAGCGCTATCGACCCACAGCATGCTCAGAGTTTGGACCTGCACGCTTTCTGGGATCGCAATGCGTGGCCATGCAATGGTCATGGCGGTGGCCACGAGCGCGCCGAAACTCACAGCCAAGAGCGCGGCGCTGGACCTGACGCCCGGACCTTCGACAGCGGGCACGCCACCGCAAAGGGCAGCCAGTCGAGGGCGACAACTCCCACACAAAGTCCCCGCAGACGTGACTCGACCCAGTGCGACAACGTCGCATTGGCCTTGGGCGATCGCGCGCCGCAGTGTCCCGCACCGAACGCTGACGCAATGGCAGACGACCATGGCGTCGGGCCAGCTTGCAGCATCCGGCGCGTCCTCCTTTAGCCCAAGCTCGCCTGTTGCCTCGAACTGCTTCAGGTGCCTTTCGGAGATTCGACTGCGCGTCGTGATCACTCGTTGCAGCGCCGGCAGCTCACTCCAGGCTCCGATGCAGGCAGCTGCCACGATGCGCCTGTCTTTGACGACCAGACGACGGTAAGCGCCCGCAGCCTGCCACACCCAGTCGCGCCCAGCTTGGGGTGCCAACGGATTGCCCAGAACGGTCACCTCGGTCAAGTCCAGCTTGAGCCGGGTCACGGCCTCTTGCGCCCGCAAGCGGTCCCGCTTCCCCATGAGGCGGCGCGCCAGCACCTCGGCCATGGCGTAGCCTGGCGCGACCAACCCGTGAGGAACGCTCGGGTGATGCGCACATTCACCAATGGCGTACACGCGCGGGTCGGACGTGCACAGCGCATCGTTCACTCGAATGCCTCCACGCAGAGCGCACACGAGCCCGGCATGGCGGCCTAGGTCATCCGCTGCCCTGGCACCGACCGCCGCTACCGCCACTTGCGCGAGCACGGGCAATTCGCCGTCGAGCAATACCTCGATGCCCTCCCCATGCTTGCGAATACCGGTGATACGTGAGCGCGTCCTGACTTGCAGCCCACTTTCGAGGAGCTGGCTTTCGAGCACCTGAGCGGCTACCTGATCGAGCTGGCGGGGTAGTACCTGAGACGACGCTTCCAAAAGCGTAACCCGACATCCGAGCCGCTGCAGGGCCCGCGCCGCTTCGAGTCCCAGAAGGCCTGCACCGATGACCACGACCTCGCACGAGGTGGCCGCGGCTACCTGTGCCAAGATCCGCTGCGCGTCCAACAGAGTACGATAGCGGAATAGCGACGCCGCCGGGTCGATGGGTATGCTGAGCTCGGGCACCCGCGATCCGGTTGCCAGCACGAGTCGATCGTAAGCAAACGAATTGCCGTCACTACAGGTCACGCAGCGCTTTTGGGTGTCGACGCCGACTACCCGCTGACCCAGCCTGAGCTGAACCTGATGGCGTGCGTACCAATCCGCTTCTCGCAGCTGCAGCTCCCGCGGATCACGACCTTGCCAAATATCCGTCAAATGCACGCGATCGTAGGCCGGCGTCGACTCCTCACCGAAGATGACGATCTCGAAACGTCGCTGAGCGCCCATGGCGACCAGCGCTTCGCACAAGCGCTGCCCCACCATCCCATTGCCTACGATCACCAGGCGCTCGCGCAAAACGGCCTTCACGGCTCTGCGCGCGTCTCGCCGCGCGAAGGGCACGAAGCCGAGGCCCAACGCACCCGGTTGTCGGAGCGCAGCACTACGCGGCGGCATTGCCCGCTCTCGAGATCGAAGATACCGAAGAGAAACAAAGCATGGCAGAACGCATCGTCTTCGAGGCGATGCAGTGACGCCTGCTCGCAAGCTGCGTGCCACCGCACGCGCTGACAGCGGAATCGTTGCGGTTCAGCCGAAACGGGCTAGCGAAACTTCAGCGATACTTCGCAGCCGCGGATGCGTGCAACATTCTCGTGTTTCTGATCCGGCGAGCCCGACGGATTTGTAGACGGCGTTACCGATGTATTACGAAATGAACGCCAAAGGCTCAGCCCGAAGATTCGGTTTCCGAAACCGTGCGGCTCGAAACGCTGGTGGTGTAGCGGCGCAGAAACTCTTGCCGAGCACGCCGCAAGCGCGATTGGGCCGCGCTGATGTTGATCCCCAAAAGCTCAGCGACTTGAGGCACCGAATGACCCATGACGTCGTGCAACACGAGAATCGTGGCGCGCCGAGGCTTCATGCGCCCCAATATGCCGTGTATCTTCCGCACCTCCGAACGCGCCTCCAGCTGCCGTTCCGGCAAGACGCCATACGCCTGGGGGTCGATCGCATTGAAGTCCACCGCCTCGAACAGCCGCTGTTCCTGGGTTCTCCTCCTCAACCAATCCACGGCAACATGGGCAGCAATGGCGCTTGCCCATGTCTTCAACTGGCTGCGTCCCTCGAAGTGCCCTTCTGCGATCGTCCGAATCACACGCTCGAAGGTGATTTGCATGAGATCTTCGAACTCAGGCGGCCTGTCTCGCAATACCCGCTGCAGCGCTTGCTCGATGCTCGGACGCAGGCTGTCGTATAACGGAGCGGCCGCGTGCGAATGCCCCGCTCGAATCGCTTCGACCAAGCCTCGATCCGTCACGCCCAGAGAAGACACCTGTCGTTCGCGAAACGGCGCGTTCGGGTGAGCCGTGGCCTGCGCTGGGTCGCGGGGCGACTGCCAACTCGTGCTTCCCATCATCAACGTCACTCGGCTTTCTCCTCTGAGCGGCCTCCGGGTCGGAACTTCCAGCTACCCGAGGCCTTCGATGGACCCCACCCCTGCACTTCCCCACGCCACGATGGGCTCAACGGGGCAGAGCCGTGCCGCGCGGTTCACCCACCGCACAGTGGAGTCGGTTGCGGCACCTGCCGCTTCGCTACCTACAAGGGGCGACGAGCGGTAAGCCTGGTCGGAAAAAAGACCGGCTGCTCCTGCCTTTTTCGACTTGTCCGGACCGCGCTCGAACAGAGCGGAAAAATAAGCCCAATGGCGATATTCCATGCCGACCCAAAGGTGCACGATGAGTTGGAATTTTGCAGTATTGCTATTCGATGCGCGCGCGCCAAGCGTCCATGACACGCAGGTTGGCCAGCGTGTCTTCGTGATTCATGGCCGGCCAAGGGGGTTCTAGCCCGGGAAGCGTGTCAGCAACCAATTCGGCTTCGATGGCGTACGTCGCCTTGTCCGTATCGATCCTCACTACTTCTTCCGATTCCCCATAGCGTGCAATGACAAAGCTCGTGCTGAGCGATTGCCGATCGCCCTGGGGTATCCATGGGTCAGGCAGCTCTATCTTTCCTTTGTCTCCGAATATCACTGCCTTGGTACCCACATCGTGAAATACGGAGCAGGTCAACTGCGCCGTGAAGCCGGAGCGGAACGTCAAGAGCAGACAGGCGAGCTCGTCGGCTCCAGCCGGGCCTCGATAACCATTGCCGTCGATCCGCGTTGGTTCGGCGAAGGGCGCCTTCTCGACGAGACCTGCAATCAGCCGCGCCATCGACACCGTGTAGCCACCCACGTCGAGGATCGCGCCTCCCCCCAGCTTGGGGCTGAACAGCCGATGCTCGGGGTCCCGCTCGACACGAAACCCGAAGTCCGCGCGCAGATGACGGAGCTCACCAATGGCACCTTGCTCGAGCCTCGCAATCAATTCGCGCACGAGCGGATGACAGCGATACATGTAGGCTTCCATCAGGAACACCCGTCGCTCTCTTGCAACGTTGATGATCCGCTCGGCCTTGGCAGCGTCCACCGAAAGCGGTTTTTCGCACAACACGTGCTTGCCCGCCCTTAGGCAAGCAATCGCCTGCTCTTCGTGTGCTGGATGCGGCGACGCCACATAGACGGCCTCGACGCGGCTGTCGCTCGCCAGCTGCTCCAGCGACTCCGACGCTCGCTCGATGCCCCAACGATCCGCAAAAGCGCGCGCCTTGGCCGGTGACGAACCGAGCACGTTCACGACAGTGCCACGGGTCGACTTCTGGAGCGCCTGCACGAAATCGGTAGCGATGCCACCGGTTCCAATGACTGCCCAATTCAGCGAAGGTTTCATGAGCTCTCACTCCACCGAAAAGCGGTGAACCATAGTATGCCTGTAGGTGTCACCGGGCTTGAGGATGACCTGGTCTTTCCACGCAGGCACATTGATGGAATTCGGAAACTTCTGACTCTCCAAGCACAATGCTGCGTACTGCACGTATTTCGTGCCTCCCTTGCCTACTGTCGAGCCATCCAAGAAATTGCCCGAGTAGAACTGAACACCTGGTTGATCGGCTTCCAATGTCATGACCCTACCGGAGGCAGGGTGCTTCAGCTTGGCCACCGGCCGGAGCTCGCCGGGCTCTCCATTGACGACCCAGTTGTGATCGAAGCCAACGGGCTTCCCTCCTGCAGCCTTGAGATCTTTGCCGATCGGCTTCGGGCTCGTAAAGTCGAACGGAGTGCCTTTGACCGGTTTGACGCCGCCTTCGGGGACCAGCCCATTGGGAGGCGTATACTTGTCGGCCATGAGCGTGAGCTCATGATCCTCGATGGTACCCGCGTCTTGGCCGCCTAGATTCCAATAGCTGTGGTGGGCCATGTTGACCAGTGTGGTCTTGTCGGTGGTTGCCTGCATTTCTACGCGCAGCTCGTCTTGGTTCGTCAAGGTATACGTTGCCTTGGCGGTCACCGTACCGGGGTAGCCCTCTTCCCCATCCGGCGACACGTACGTGAAATGGATCTGCGGACCATTGGGAGTCTCCACCGCCTCCGCGCTCCAAACCACCTTGTCCCAACCCTTGGCTCCACCGTGAAGGTGGTGGGGAGCATTGTTGGCGGCAAGCTTGTACTGCTTACCCTCCAAGGTGAATTTGGCGTTTTTGATGCGATTGGCGACTCGCCCAACGGTGGCGCCAAAGTAAGGGTTGCCTTCGACGTAGCCGTTCAGGCTGTCGAAGCCCAAAACGATGTCGGCCTTGTTACCCGCTTTGTCCGGCACGTGAAGCTCGGTGATGATCGCGCCGTAGGTCATCGCCTTCAGGACCAATCCGTTTGCGTTGATCAGTGTGAACAACTTGACCGGCTTTCCATCGTGAACTCCGAACTCCGCTTCACTGATGGCAGGTGGCTTCTCAGGCTCACTTGGAGGCTCGGCGTTTTGTTGCATCGACAGCGGCGCACTGGCTTCGGCTGGCTCGGGCGCTGCCGGTGGCGGCTCCGAGCTGGCGCCACCACCGCAGCCATACCAAGCGACGGACAGGGTGAGCATGCCAGACACTTGCGCCAAGCGGCTCCGCACGGACCGCTGGGCCCTGAGGTTACTGATTGGTACTAACTTGCCCTTCATTTTGCTTGTCCTCCAAGGTGATACTCGTAGTGCTCTCATGCCGTGGGTCGCCTTTTGATGTCCAAGGCATAAACCATGAAAGTCCGCTGCGGCCCCTGCCGCCACAGCCAGACGTCCGCAATAGCCCCCAACTCGACTTGCCGCTTCAACGCAGGGTCGTCCAGCACAATGGCGCCCAGGACCCCCGGATGCGACACATAGATGACGTTTCCTTCTCTCACGATGCGATCGAAAACGCTCCTGAGCTCGCTCGGGCTAGCGCTGTGGTCCAAGTGCAGGTGATCGCTGGCGGCGACGTCTGCGGCAAACACGGCGCGCCCTCCGGGCCGCGTCAACCGAGCCAGCGTTCTCAGATGCGTGACACTGAGGGTGTGCCTCACCGCTTGGAACAGCTGGTGGCGGTCACCCAAGCTATTGAGCACGCTGAGCTGCATCTGGCTCATCACGCACGCGGACACGACCACGTCGAAGTCGGTGCCGAGCTCCGTGGCAAGCGCATTCGCAGTGACCTCTGGGTGTTGCATCAGCTCCTCCGGAGTCACCTCGAGCCTCTTCCACCGTTCCAATCGCGTGAGCATGCCGCTGAGATCGAGTGGCGCGTGGCAAACGACCCGGCTTCTCACGTTGTCTGGAAGGGCCTGGCGCGCGCGCAACACCGCCTGCTCGTCGAGATCCACCAAATGCACTCGTCGGTAGGTCGACGCGATCTGTTCGAGATCGATGTCGTAGCAGTTTCCAGCGCCCAAGACGCAGAGCGACGCTGCTGCACCCGCGTTCGTCGCTTCTAGAATCCTGGCCGTCAAGTGCTCGCGGTGCCCGGAATACAACTCCGAGAAGGGCAGCGCGCTTCGGTTGGCGGCCCTCTGTTGCTCGATCTCGCTGTTCAAGAACGACGCCATGGCCCTACGGTATCCGCCTGGACGGAACGCGTGTCGACAGTCGCAGCACGTAGCGGGCCTGGTCTTGGCCCGCGGGTGAGCTGCGCCTCCCCGTGGGGATCAGAGTCGAACGCCGATAACCTCGCACTCAGTAAGAGTCGATCCTGCGCTGCCTAAGCGCGCAACTTTCTGCACCTTTGCCCACATCGGTCCTCAGGCCAAAGGCGGGCGCGGGTCTTGGGTGAGAATTAGGATGCCGCAGCGCAGCACCACTGCCAGCCGCTTCGACCACGCGAGTCAGAGGGTGCTCGAATATGAGCTCGTCACGCCCGGTGAAGCAACCACTCACGTCGGCGCACCTGGTCCACCGACGAGTCGCGCACTGCAACGCTACAGCGCCGAATGCGCTCGCCTGGCAGCACAATTTTTGACCAGTGACCACTCATGCCATCGACTAAGGCATGAGGACATGTTCGATTCAAAGCCCACGGCTGTACGGGCAAACACTCAAGCGGCGTTGTCTGCAATTGCTCTTGGCTTCGCGTGCGCACAGCCTCAGAACGAACCGTACGGCAGCATACAAACCGTGGGTACCATCGATGGTGGCCAAATCGCATCAGGAGGCAGCGGCGCGGTCGGAACGGAGTCAGCCAGCAGCGCCAGCGTTGCCTCGACCAGCGCGGGCGGTGCCACGTCCACCGCTACTGTAGCCTCCAGCACCACCGACACCGAAAGCTCGAGTTCCGCGACGACCTCCGTAGCTTCCAGCAGCGCCACGAGCACCACCAGCTCGGTCACCAGCACCACAGTGAGCGCCACGACGAGCTCCGGGACCACCGGAGCCGACGCCTGTCCCGACGACCCCGACAAAACCGAGCCAGGTGAGTGCGGCTGTGGGGTGCCCGACGACGACTCCGATGGCGACGGCACGTCGGACTGCATTGACGAGTGTCCCGACGACATGGACAAGACCAGCCCGGGTGGCTGTGGTTGCGGAGCACCCGATGATGCGGAATGCACCGCGCTGGTGAATGCGCTGGTGCATCGCTACAGCTTCGACGGCAGCAGCACGTCCATTGGGGATTCGGTGGGCAACGCCAATGGCACCGCGCTGGGCGCTTCCCCCTCTGGGGGCTCGCTGTCCCTGTCGGATGGGCAATACGTAGATCTCCCCAACGGCATTGTCTCCGCCCTGACTAGCGCGACCTTCGAAGTGTGGGTGAACTGGTCGGGTGGAGACGCCTGGCAGCGCATCTTCGACTTCGGTGTCAGCGAGGGTGGGGAGAACGTCCCCGATACCGGCACTGCTTACCTGTTTTTGACACCTCGGGCCGTCGACGAGAGCGGCTCGGTGCGCGTGTCCTTCACGACCTCGGGTCCCGAAAACGAAACCTATGTCGAGGGCGGCTCGGCACTGCCCGCAGGCACTCTCGTGCACGTTGCAGTCAGCGTCGGGAGCAGCTTGTCGCTCTACGTCAACGGTGCTTCACAAGGCTCCGAGACGCTCTCGGAGTCTCTCTCCGCCATCGATGACGTCAACAACTGGTTGGGGCTATCCCAGTTCTCCGCCGATCCCGGCTTCGCTGGAGTATTGACCGAGTTCAGAATCTACGATGCGGCGCTGACCGCCGCCCAGATCCAGAAGAGCTACGAGCTTGGACCCGATGCCCCCCTGACCCAGTGAGCTGGGCTGTTGAGCTGGCGCGGTTAACTAGGTGCGGCGGGATCGGAGCGAGCCGCACCCGGCGAACCCGGTGCATCGAGATCCGCAGCCGCGGTCGCCACCACACCGCCCGCTGCACCGGCGGCTGCACCCGCAGCCTGACCACCCACCACGGTGCCGGCACGGCGAACACGCCGCTTCGCCTGAACGATGTGAACCACCTGATCGAGAATTACGGCGACCAGGATGACCGCACCGATGATCACGAAGGTCCAGTTCGGGTTGAGGCGCCAGATTCGAGCAACACCGTCGGCGTCGACATAGGGCATCTGAAACATGTTGATGCCGTTGTCGATGACGCGCATGATGGCCGAGCCGATCACCACGCCCACGACGGTTCCTTCGCCACCCCGCAGCGAACAGCCGCCCAGCACTGCAGCCGCAATGGCATACAACTCGTAGGCAACCCCCACTTGCTGGGACATTTGACCGATGTAGGCCGCGTAGCAAACGCCCGCTACACCGGCCAATCCCGCAGAAATGACGTAGGTGCTGGCCTCGACCTTGTTCACTTGGATGCCGGAGTATTCAGCCGCATCGCGATTGCCGCCGATCGCGTAGATGTAGCGCCCATAGACCGTGAAGTGCAGCACATAACCGGCCACGGCGATCACAGCCAGGAAGATCAGCAGCGGATAGGGCAAGAGCGGTTCACCACCGACCAGCAACAAGCCTTCGTTGGCGAGGCGCAGCAACTCGGACCCGCCCAGGCTCAGGGTTCCGCCTTCGGCGATCGTCTGCGACATGCCACGGAACAGCAGCATTCCGCCTAGGGTGACGATGAACGGCTGAAGCTTGAGCTTGGTGATCAACAGCCCCTGGGCAAGCCCGAGCAACATGGCAACGCCCAGCGCGACGGGAATGCCCACCCAAAGCGAGTAGCCCAGACCGCCCGACGCCGGCGACGACAGCTTCGCGATGATGACTCCCGTGAGGCCAACCATCGAGCCAATCGAGAGGTCGATGCCACCGGCCACGATCACGAATCCGATGCCTATCGCAAAAATGCCGAGCATCGAGATCTGGCGCAGCGTGTTGATGGCGTTCGAGTGCCCCAAGAAATCGGGATTGGAAATCCAAAGGCCCAAACACATGAGCACCAGGGCCACCGTCATGCCCAGTTCGCGCCTCATGCCGCAACCTGCCCTTCGATGCTACGGCCGGTCATCAAGGTGGCGACCCGCTGTTGCGTCGCTTGCTCTCGGCTCAAACAACCCTTGATGCGCCGTTCGTGCATGACCACGACGCGGTCACTCATTCCCAAAATTTCCTCCATATCCGAGCTCACCATCAAAATCGTGATGCCTTCTGCGGCCAAATTCGCCATTTCTCGGTAGATTTCCGCCTTGGCGCCCACGTCGATGCCGCGGGTGGGTTCGTCGAGAATCAGGACCTTCGGATTCATGGCCAGCCACTTGCCCAAGACGACCTTCTGCTGGTTTCCCCCAGACAAGTTGACCACTCGTTGATGGATGCTGGGAGCCTTGATCCTCAGGCGCTCTTTCTCTTGTTGGGCCACACGCAGCTCGGTTTCTCGATCGAGCCAACCGAAGCGCGCATACTCCGAAACCGCGGGCAGTGACGTATTTTGGGCTATCGACATACCGAGCACCAGCCCGTGGCGCTTGCGATCTTCGGGAGCCAGATACACACCCCGTTCGATCGCTGCTCGCGGGCTGGTCGCCAAAAATGGCTGCCCATCTAGCGTAATACGCCCAGCGAGCGCGGGTGTGACGCCGAAGATGGTCTGCATCAATTCTGTTCTCCCCGCCCCGACCAGTCCCGCGAAACCCAGGATTTCTCCCCGGCGCGCGCTGAACGACACCCCCGCCGGAGCCCCAGGAACCAAGAGATCTTCGACCACCAAGCTCACTGGACCGAGGTCTCGGTCTTCGTGAGGAGGAAAGTACTCATTCGAAAGCTCGCGACCGACCATGAGCGCGACGATCTTGTCGTGTGTTGCCTCGTCACGGTCCAGATCGCCAACGTACTGGCCGTCGCGAAGCACGGTGATGCGATCGGAGAGCTGCATGACCTCATCCATGCGATGCGAAATGTAGATGATGCCCAACCCTTCTTGCTTGAGCTGGCGAATGATCGAAAACAGTTGCAGCGACTCTTCTGCAGTCAACGACGACGTGGGCTCATCCATGATCAAGATGCGGGCATCGAGAGCCAGGGCTTTCGCTATTTCGACCATCTGCATTTGGCCGGCGGTGAGCTCCGCAACCGGCGTCGATGCCGGCACGTTCAAGCCCACGCGCTCGAGCAAGGCCTGCGCTCGTTTGGCCAACCCCACGCGGGGCAGGGGCTTGAGCATGCCCATGTCCGAGCGTTCGTTGCCCAAGAAGATGTTGGCGGTGATGTCCAGATTTCCCGCCAGCATCAATTCTTGATGAATCAGGGCGATTCCCTGCCTCTTGGCATCTCGCACACCGTGAAACTCCACGGGAGTGCCGCGAATCAAGATCTGCCCCTCGTCGGGCAGGTACGCCCCACCCAAGATCTTCATCAAGGTGCTCTTTCCGGCGCCATTTTCGCCCATCAGCGCGAGAACCTCGCGCTCCTTCAGCGAAAGCGAAACACCGCTCAGCGCTACC
>CBFGRJ010000231.1:0-11540 GCA_965651135.1 uncultured Myxococcales bacterium | reverse complement strand
GTCGGTTCGGCGGGGCATCGTGTAACCTCGGGGTCTTGGGGACTCTATGATATACGAGCGCTAACATTTGGGGCTGGTCGAGCTTGGTACTGAGCCGGGCCGCCCCCGGAGAAATGCACTCGGAAGCGGGACACCGAAGGATATCGACCAAGACGAACGGATTGCCAAGCTAAAGCGCCTGTCCCCTGCCTGGACCGGCCGGCGCCGTGGATACACGAGCTTCTCGTCGGCGATTTCGAACCGGCGTCCGAAGCGGGCTTTTCCTGTTTCAGCGCCCTCCCTGTGGCGCGCTTGCGAAACCCGTCCGGGAGTGGCGTCATGGCTGTTTGGCGACGGAGCGCGAAAAAACCTCGGCTCAGCGTCAAACTCGGGTTCTAGTGGGAGCTGAACCGCACTACTATGGGCCCGCGATGAGAATCCGAACATCTAGGCTGCTATGCGTGTTGGCCCTCGGATCGATGGTGCCCCTCGGCTGCAAAAAAGAAGAGCCTCGGCGCGAAATGGCTGCTGCACAGGCCAACTCCGCCGCCTCGAGCACGCCCCCCGAAATCGTCGTTCCCCAAGCGGCCACGGCGAAGTCAGGAACGCCCCCTCTCAAAGTAGCCATTACCTGGACCGATCCTGCCGCGTGGGAGCGACTACCTCAAGCGAGCCCGATGCGAGCTGCCTCCTACAAGATTCCTCTGGTGGCTGGTGAAGAGGGAAAAGCAGAGATGGCGGTGTTCTATTTCGGCCCCGGTCAAGGCGGTGATATCGACGGAAACGTCGACCGCTGGGCGAAGCAGTTCGGTAAGACTCTAAGTACGGTCAAGCGCGAAAATCGACAGGTCAACGGTCTCAGGCAGCACGTGGTCGAGATTGACAAGGGCGACTACTCGTCGGACATGATGGGCCGAAGCGGCAAACAAATGAAGGACTACGCCATGCTGGCCGCCATCGTAGAGGCCCCCAGCGGAAGCTACTTCTTCAAACTAACGGGACCGCACAAGTCGGTAGCGGCGCAGCGCGACGCCTTTTACCAGCTCTTGGACAGTATCAAGACGCGTGAATAAGGCCGGGAATGGCGCTTAGATCATTTGTTCCGGCTGAGCCCTGTTTCGCGGCTTGTTCGACTGTCGAAGCAGCCTGAGACCGACGTCGCGACGAATGAAGGCGAACATGGCGGCGAAGATGGCACCGATGCCGATGGCGCTCAGCCATCGATTGTACTCGGCTTTCGTGTAGACCGAGCCTTCGCCTACGCGCGGCATGTGGAGCGGTTCGACGGCGAGGTCGTAGGCCCTAGCCATGGTGACGATGCCGGTGATGTGAATCACTGGCACATCACGCTCGAGGAACCTGAGCATCACCGAATCGACGAGCTTGGTTCCGCGCGGCCGAGTCAAGTTGAGCCCCGGCTCCAGCTGCTTTTTCCCCACGTGAGTACCGACCGAGGCGGACCCCCCGCCGATGTTGATGTACGCGCGAATGGGTGCCTTCCCGGCGTGTTCATCGTAGATGTCCATGCGCTGGTCGATCGCATCTTTGACGGATTGTGACTCGATGCTGCGGATGCCCGCCCGGCTGATGGCTTCGTCCAGGAGCGCACGCCCTCTCTTCGACATGCCGAAGCCCCGATCGTCGATACCTCCGCGAGAGGCGGCTACGGACCGGATATCGAAGAGCTTCTTGTCCACCAGGGTTTTTTCCATGTCCAGCCAGGTGTAGTCGATGTGGTTGGCTCCCCATTCCGAGGCGGCGACGCTGGAGATGACGATGGGTTTGAGCTTCATCTCGTGCAGCGCGGCCAGCGCTGCGATGTTGAGGGCTGGGAACGACCCCGACACCCCCACCGCCACCCGACTACCCGGTCTTATGTTGGCTTCACCCAGGAGCTCCACGAAAACGGCCGCAAAATTCGGGTTGATGCTGGTGCGCTTGGCATTCAAGTAGCCTGTATTGGATGTGATGGGTGTGAGCGCTGCACCAATCATGCCGCTTTGAGCGGGATCCGCGTCCTGGTCGATGACAATGCCTCGCTTGCGTTTCTCTTCTTTGATCGCTTGCATGGCTAGTCGAGTCAGCCGTGCCGCGGCGAGCTTCTCCTCGTAAAACGCTTGTTTGCGCTGGACGGGAAAGGACTCTACTGCAACCAGCGCCACGAGTGCGGTGACAGCGACCAGGACCAGCGCGGAACGGGAAACGCCTGGCGGGCGCCAATAGAGCTTTCTCACGTGCGGAGCTCCTCGCCCACGACCAAGATCAACAGCAAGCGAACCACGATGGATGCCGTAATCAGTGCGGCCAGGGTTTCCACGATTCCTTGCCGATCGAGCCAGATAGCGATCAAACCTGGAATGATGAAGCCAATGACGGAGAGCTCGGTATTGGCGGCGGTGAATGTGTCAGCGGAGTATCGGACCAACATGCCGACCAAATAGCCGGTGAGGATCATCAGCACGGTGCGCCGCCTGCCATAAACGATCATGAATGATGACAGGGTGTGCACGATGGCGAAGGTCATGAACCCTGCCGCTATGGTGAGGGCGACGTCGAAGGGACGATTCATGGCCAAGGCCAAGTATCCGGGCACGATCATGCCGCCCGCTGCGAAACCGAACATCTCGATGAAGACCAGGCTGATGGCCAAACCGATCCCGATCGATAGCGGTAGGAGCTCGATCACGATGCTTCCCTCCATTGTGAGCGGTTGCTGAAATGTCTAGCAAGCTCCAAACCGTGACCCCCCGCGTTACCCATACCCATGATCAGCGCGGACCCTTCGACCAAGCTCAACACCCGTTCGAAAATCTCCTCGATGGAAAGCCCTTCGACGAATACCAAGCGAGCAGCATCGAATCCAGCGTCCGTGAGCGCCCGCGCCATCACGAAAGTGCCGCTACCCATCAACACCACGTGATCTGCCGGCGCCCAACTGGGAAAATCCTTGCCGAGCGACAATGAACGATCCGGCCGATCTGCCCGACAGTTGAAGAGCGCGATGCGGGTCTTCAGGTGAGCATGTTGCTTGACTGCCTGCTGCCAAAGCTGGGAGGTCGAAATCGGATCATTGGCGGCAAAGCCGTTGCAAAACACCATTTTGCGGCCGAAGAAATCGAGCACACACTCGGTGTAGACTCCCGGGTCTGGGCGACACTTCAGCATCCCTGACAGGGCCGTCTGGCGGTCGATCCCAAGCTCTTGGCAAATCGAAAGAGCGACCGCCACGTTGTCTCGGTGCTCTCTGAAGGGAAACTGCGCCATGTCAGCCTCGGAAACCAGGCTTTGCTCTTCGGGGTTCACCGCGATCAGCCGGGTCTTGCGATCGTCACAGGCGCCCTGAATCACATCGAGCAAGCGTGTTTCTGCCGTGACAAGCACCCCCTGCGGCGGAATCATGCCGCAGAGCGCCTTGGCGACGTCCGTATCGGTCGGGCCCATAATGTCCAAATGATCGGGTCGGGCGTTGGTGATGACGGCGTGTGTGGCGCGAATCATCTTGGACTCGCAAAGCGCTTGGAGCTCCGGTTGCAGCGCCATGCACTCGACCACCAGCGCTTGCGCCCCGTATGCAGCTGCTGCCCCGACGATGCGCCCCTGCTCGATGATGTTGGCTCCTGCTGGTCGAAAGATGGGGACCTCGCGCCCATCGGGTAGGATCATGCGCGCCAGCGTGCCCGTCGTCTTGGCGCAAGTGAGCAAACCCGCTTCGCGAAGCGCGGCGGCGATCAGGCGCGTCACACTCGATTTGCCCCGCGTGCCGTTCACGTGAATGCGGATCGGTATGCGTCTCAGGTTTTGCATGTGGCGGTAGTGCTCGACAGCACCCCATCCGACCAGCAAAACGAAGATCAGGATCAAAAGCTGGGTGCCGGACATCGCGGGCGAGTCTAGCCTGGGCTACGGAGTTAGCTAGCCATGGGCTGGATAGTCCGGAAACGGTCGCGGATTCTGACAGTCGTGGTCGACGGGGTAAAGGTTTGGGAAGGGCGAGACGAACGGTTACACTTGCTCCAGCAAGTCATGCCCGAGTACCCAGACGTCGTCGTGTACGTGGAGCGCCTGCGGGCGCTCACTGCGGGGCAGCGGTTAGAAGGGGTGCGCTTGAAGAGCCCATTTCTGCTGCGCTCGTACGACCCGCCCTTGGCCAGCGTATTCGGCAAGCGGGTCAAGGGATTTCACCGCATCGGTAAACGCATCGTCACCGAATTGGACGACGACTTGTATTTGGTCCTACACCTGATGATCGCAGGTCGCCTGCGTCTGCGCGAGCCAGGTCAGCCGTTGAAGGGCAAGGTGGAGCTGGCGGCTTTCGACTTCACCCAGGCGACGTTCGTGCTCACCGAAGCGGGTACCAAGAAGCGAGCCAGCTTGCATGTGGTGCAGGGAAGGGACAACTTGGCCATGTTCGACCGTGGTGGCATCGACCCCTTCACAGCGAATCTCAAACAGTTTCGAGAAGCGCTCGTGCGCGAGAATCGCACGCTCAAACGAGCGCTCACCGATCCGCGCATCATGGACGGGATCGGCAACGCCTACTCCGACGAGATTCTGCATCGAGCGAGGCTTTCACCGGTCAAGCGCACGCACCAGCTGACAGCCGAAGAAAGCAAGCGGCTCCACGCAGCGTGCCGCACCACGCTCAAGTTCTGGGCGGATGCGCTTCGCAAAGAGGTCGGCGACGGCTTTCCGGAGAAGGTCACCGCGTTTCGAACCGGCATGGCCGTGCACGGGCGCTATCGTCAGCCTTGCCCGATCTGCCAGACGCCGGTTCAACGCATTCGCTACGCCGACAACGAGGTCAACTACTGTCCCACCTGTCAGACGGACGGCAGGCTCTTGGCCGATCGCGCCCTTTCGCGGCTCTTGAAGGCTGATTGGCCCAAAAGCCTTGAAGAACTCGATGAGCGCTTGGGCAGAAGCTGACTTACAGTTCTAGAGCTTCAGCGTCATGCCTTCGCGGGCTCCGAACACCGTCACCGGGGAGCCTGCGAGCTCGGCACGCCGCTGCGCGGCGATCACGATGGAATCGACGCCGCTGTCGGAGTGCATGGGGTCATGATGATAGATAGCGCATTGCTTGACGTTTGCGGCGATAGCAGCATCGACCACGGTATTCGCGCGGGCGTGGCCCCAACCGATCTTGGCTGGATATTCGTCGTCGGTGTATTGCCCATCGGCAACCAGTAGATCGGCGTCACGAATGAAGTCGATGAACGCCGCGGGCACGCGTCGCAGCGTCGCACGATTACTCAGCGACTCTTCGCGATTGAGGAGTGTGAGATCGAGTTCGTTGTCCGTCGCATAGACGAACTTTTTGCCGCCTTTTTCGAAAGAGTACGCGTAGCTGCGCCCAGGGTGGTGCTGCTCGAAGCTCTTGATGGTTACGCCGTCGATGCTCGTAGAGCCAGATTCGAGATTGCCCGAAAGGATCTGCGCTCCCAGATCCGAAAACTGAACGGGGAAGTAGTCGGAGCTCATCTGGCCGTGCAGCATTTCTTTGATGCGCTGTTCGCCCTTGGACACCTCGTAGACATAAAGCTTGCTGTCCTTCGAGTACGCTGGAACGAAGAAGGGGAAGCCTTGAATGTGGTCCCAGTGCATGTGGCTAAAGAACATGTGCGCTTCGATCGGCCCCTTTTGCTGCTCGGTCAGGTGCAAGCCGAGCTCACGCAGGCCGCTCCCACCGTCGCAGATGATCAAGACGCCGTCGATCGTGAGCGCAACGCACGAGGTATTCCCCCCGAAGCGTTTTGTTGCATGACCAGGAGTGGGAATAGACCCCCGGGTTCCCCAGAAGCGAACGAGAAATTCCATCAAGCTCCTTCGAAAAAGCTGAACACGACATCGCCGATTTGTATCTGGTCCCCCTCGTGCAGCACGGCTGAATGCACTTTGATCCCGTTCAGATACAAGCCATTGGAACTGTTCAGATCATCGGCGGTGAAGGTCTCACCGGACTTGGCGAGTCGCATGTGCGTGCGTGAGATCAGGCTGCTATCGATACAAATATGTGCGCTCGTTGAACGGCCTACGATCGTCTCGGGGAGCGCCAGCTCGAAGGTGCGCGGGGCTCCTGGGCCTCTCGTTTGCTCCAGCCGGGCTTGCTTGGATTGCCTCGTGCTGACCTGAGCCACGAGCGGACCTCCCACCATGGTGGAGTCGTTGTCGAAGTCGCTGCTGTCGGTGCTAGACACTTGCGCGAAGCTTATCATCGATTCGGCTACGGTGTGTCTTCGATGCCCCCCAGCTGGCCATTGCCGGAAAACTGGACGACGGGCCGCCGAGCTTTGCTGGCCCGCTTGCCTACGGCGTCCCTCTGGCCAGTGGAAGGCGCGGCGGTAGGCCCGGCCTTGCGCAGCGACTTCGACCCGTCGTAAGGGGCGCCATGCTGGTGAAGGTTTTCGGTTTGGCGGCAGCAGGCGCCCTCGGCACCCTGAGCCGCGTCGCGTTGTCCGCCCTGGTGGGGCGCTGGCTGCCAGCATACCCGTGGGGCACGCTGCTCGTGAACGTGCTCGGCTGCTTCCTGTTCGGCCTGGCTTGGTCGCTCGGGACAGGGTCGCTCGGGACAGGGTCGCTCGAGACGGGGGAACGCACCCTGTCGCCGGAGCTCAGGCTCATCGTGCTGGGAGGTTTCATGGGCGCCTTCACCACGTTTTCGACCTACATGTTCGACACCTTGCAGCTTGGCCAGAATCCAGGAATTCCTGTCGCTGCCGGCTACTTCATTTTGCAAAATGTCGCCGGCTTTGGCGCGCTTTGCCTTGGTCTCGGCCTAGGCAGGTGGGTGTGAAGAGCCCCACCGGGGCAGCAACCGCTTGCCCGGAGCTTGTCAGTGTCACTATGGTGCCGGCCCTGTGACTAGAGAGCTACCCCAGCACTGCCTCACCCGTTCCAAGGTGCGCTGCCGGTTCTGCGATACCGACCAGATGGGCGTGGTGCATCACCAAAACTTCATCGCGTATTTCGAGCTGGCAAGAATCGAATACCTGCGAAATCGAGGATTGAACTACTCTTCGTGGATAGCGCTTGGCATCCATCTACCGGTGATCGAGGTCAACGTTCGCTATCGGAAGGCAGCCTACCTCGACGATCTACTCACCGTAGAGAGCCGATTGACGCAGCTGGGGCGCGTCAAGGTTCGTTTCGACTACCGGGTATTCCGCGACCGGGAAGAGCACACGGAGCTCATTGCCGAAGGTCATACACTGCTCGCCTGCGTGGGCAACGACCACCTCCCCATGCGGATTCCGCGGGAAGCCGAGGTGGTGTTGCTGTCCAAAGAAATGAAGTCGAGCGAAGTGCACGCTTGACGCCTTCCTGACGGACCCGCGTCACAGTGCGATGGGCTGACGTCCGGGTGGGTCCAACCTGGGCTCGGCTTCGGGTCTTCCGTCCATGTCGAGCGCAATCCCCGCGCGTTCCAGCACATCGGCGGCTACGTACACGGGAGCATTGTGGCCAAGTGCCAGGGCCACACCGTCGGAGGTGCGGGCGTCGAACTCCTTGATGCGGTCGCCGTCTTGCAGGACGACCACGCCATAGAAAATGTCGTCCTGTAGCTTGTCCACACGAACGCTGTGCACCCTCGCGCCCAAATGCTTGAGCATGTGGTCGATCAGATCGTGGGTGAGCGGGCGCTTGTACTTGGTGCCACCGAGCCTGAGCTGTATCGACAGTGCTTCGGTGTCACCGATAAACACGACCAGCGCCCGCCTCTGCGCGTCGTCGACCAATAACACGGCGTTGCCTTGCGCCGCCGGCGTAATGCCGGCAACACGCACCTTGACGAATCCCGGTGGTGGGCGCTCGCTCGCGCCGCGTCGGGCCGTGGGCGCTGGAGGCGCCGGCTGGGTCACTGAGCCCGATGCAAGCGTGGTTGGGGGCTTTTGCTGCGCGGTAGGCTCGGTGGCGTTGCAACCGGCGACCGTCGAGATCGCGGCTAAGCATGCTGCCGAAAATCGCCACACAGCCATGGGCTTCAAAAGCGCCGAACCCGCATCAAGGGTGTCCGTAGCGCCGGGATACGCAGTTTGGGGCCGCTCTTGATCCTGAGCTGTTCGAGGCGCCGAAAGCGCTCCCCATCGATCACGGGGTTGAGCTCTTCGCCATCGAGCGGAACGATAATCATTTCGCGCCCACCGCACTCGGTCAAATGGGCCGAACGAATCGGCGTGCCGAGGCACAGGCTGGGTAAAGCGCGAATGAGCTCGTTGGGCATGATGGAGCCTGCCTGGAAATGGAGCACGCCTGCCTGCTTGGCTAGCGGGAATACGCGTAGCAGACCCTTGAAGTTAACATCGATTGAACCGGCGTGCAGCGCGCCGTGCTCAGTCACCGGTAATTCCCAGCCGTCGATGGTGACTCGGGCTCGCGTGGGGCGAAATAGCTCTCTGCCATAGTCGAGGAAGTCACGTGACAGAGGGAGCCCAGCATGGTCGGAAAGGTGGGAGCTCACCGCGCGACTGACGATCTTGGCGATGGCCCGCCGTCCGCGGATACGCTCCTCGTAGTACTTGTCGAAAAATCGGGCTCCGACGCCACCGGCCGCCAGCGCGAAGCCAATCCTCGAAAACTCGCGCTCGCCGGTAGGTCCGAGCTCGATGCCGCGTATGGCGAGTGTGTCGAGACTTTCGAGACGAGGTTCGACACCACGCTTGAGGTGCTCGACCAGAGTGCGCACTACTCTTGGTGCAGAACCTTGAATACCCGCCTTGGTGGCCACGAAATCGATGGTCCCCGAACGAGCCGGGACGAAAATGGGTAGCCGCGACTCTTCGCAGCCGACCAGATCGATGACCGTGTTGACCGCCCAATGCAGCGAACCGTCCCCGCCGTCGCAGACCAAATAGTCGTCGTGAGAAGGCGCGATGAAACGGATGACGTTTCGTAAATCGTCCAGCGTGCGCGTGTAGTGTACCCACCCATGCGAGCCTACGATTCGTTCGAGCCGAGCGATGCGCGTCTGGGCATCCGATTGATTGAGCCGAGCATTGGGGTTGAGGATCACGTGGATCGCAGGCATCACAAAGGCATCCGTATGGGCGGGGCAATAGAAGGAAGCGAGACTCAGCCGGTCATCGTTTCGTGCCGGCTAGGGCGGCCAAGTGTGTGCTGCACGAGTCCCCCGGGGCAAGTCGCGACAGCTTTGGAGAGGCCCTACTCGCCAAATTGCTCGCATATTGCCCCTGGCAAAGCCGCGCCGGCGGGATGCCGGCGTCGCTCGACCGCTGAGCCCAAGCATGATGAACCAAATGGCAACATGGCTAGCCTTACCGCTCCAGCGCATCGTGCTCTCGCCAAATTGGGCTCGGCCTGGCGGATCCTGAGCCTCGCGTGATATCCTGCGGCCGGCGTCGAGATGCCCGAACTACCCAAGAACAGGCCAACATCGAGGGACGTGCGGACCTCACTCGTCGACGATGGGTGGTCGGACATTCCTCCTGAGGTGGATGACGAATCCACCGTGCAAGTTTCGCGCGATGAGCTCGACCGCATGGTCGAGGGCCATACCAGTGAACGCGCCGCACCACGGGAGCTACCGCGTTACGAGATGTCCGAGGAGGGCGGGTCGGAAAGCGACAGGTTGCGCCATGACGACGCAACCAAGCGCATTGCTTACGCGGCTCTCCTGGGGGGTTCACAAGCGGGCAAAGGCGGCCCGCGGGCAGTGGCGGATCAGTTGCACGAGCAGCCGACACTGGTGGGCCAACCTCGGCTGAGTGAAGAAGCCGCACGCCAGCTCGCCCAGGCCGCACCGAGAGCGGAGGCGCCGCTACCGTCGTTCGCGGACGAGCAAGAGCCGTCGTTGGGCGATCCGGCGTTCGAGCAGGCCGCAGAATCGTTCGAGCCGGAGTTCGCCTTCGTTCCAGGAGTAGAGCCTCCGGAACGGGAACTGCTTGCCCAGCAGATGCCTGCTCCTCCCGAGCCCCCTGGGTTCGACGACAGCGATCTGACGGTTCCGTTCGCTGTGCCGATGCCACCCGAGATGTTTCCCGATACGCCCTCGGCCGCTCCGCCTGAGCCGTCGCCCGCGTTGGCGGAGCCTCCAAAGGTAGCGTCGCCGACCGTGCCTCCTGCTCCCCCCGAGGTGCCTGCAAAGCCAGCACCACCGACGCCGGTTGTCGCGACCCATGCGTTCGAACCAGCGGCGGCGCCGCCTGCGGACCCACCCGGTGCCGTGCTGCGCACGCCCGCCGAATTCGGGCAGACGGTTTCTAGCGGTCCCGCGCTGGTCGAGCACTCCGATGGAATGCGCCCCAGCAGCGTCGAGCTTTCGACGGCGTTGGGTCAGCGCTTTCGATTCGCCGGTATCGAGCTACCGGTCTGGCTCCTTTGGATCGTTCCGACTCTAATCGCGGGCGCCGCGCTTCTGGCAGCCCTGCGAACTCCCAGCAACGAAGCCACTATCGCCGCCCACGATGCTTCTGAACCTGCGAGCCCGCCTTCCGCGGAGCCCCCGGCGGAGGCAGCATCGAATGTTCGCGAGCGCGCCGCTCGCGGCGAGGCGGAGGCTTTGAACAGGCTGCTCGCGGTTCCCGGAGCCGACCGCAGCGTGGCCGACGAAGTGGCGATCGCCAAGGCTCGCACGGCCCGCGAGCTCGTGCAGCTCCAAGAGCTCGCGCAGCGGGTCGAGCGCGATCAGGCCCTGGCGCGGAGCGACGAAACCAAGCAACGGCTCCTTCAGTACGTCAACGATCCGCGCACCGCGCCGGATGCGCTCGCCATTATCAGTTCACTGCCGGCCCCCATAGGTGCGGACTTGCTCTACGAGATCTGGACCGGTACCAAACAGAGCAACGACGTCACCCAGTTGGCCAAAGAGCTCGTCTACAAGCGCTCGATTGTCGCGAACGCGTCGGAGGCCCTGAAAGTGGCGCTGGAGCTGCGAGCGGAGCCCTCCTGCGAGGCGATCCCGGCGCTACTACCCCGAGCGGAGGAGTTCGGTGATTGGCGATCGCTGCACCTTCTCGGCAAGCTCCTCGTCCGCCGCGGTTGTGGCAAGGGCAAGCGACAGGATTGCTACCCGTGCCTGCGCACTCCCGCCACCGAAGAGCGTATCGAAGCGGCAATCAAGGCTGTGCGCGCGCGACCGCGGCCGAAGTTGTGAACCAGCCCCGGCCAGCTACGTTAGTGATTCGACCCGCCGCTTGAGCGCCTGGTTCATGAACACGAACCCTCGGGCCATTTGTGTCATGGGCAGGAATTTGAGCAGCCAGCCGCTGAAATCTTCGCCGTGGACCAGGCGCGTATGGCCCGGCCCGCTCTCCTGCAGTCTAAAGAAGTGCTCGCCGCAGAATAGCCAGCGAAACCACAGCACGTCGCGCCAGCGCAACTCTTTGCCGCTGTCCGACCGAAGCACCTCCGGGCTCGAACGCCGTTCGCTCTGCTGAGGCGGGCTAATGACCACGCGGAGCCGTTGACCGACCACTGGCTTGCCTTGAATGCTCACGATGAAAGGATTCCACTCGGGGTATGCTGCAAAGTCCGTGAGAACACTCCACACGTCGTGTGCGGGGGCGGCGATGTCGATCTCGGTTCTGAGTTGCATGACGGCTGCG
>CBFGRJ010000230.1:0-11561 GCA_965651135.1 uncultured Myxococcales bacterium | reverse complement strand
CGGCAGCGCGTACGCGCGCGAGCGCCCGCATCCCCAGGCCAAGCCTGTGGCTAGCGCCCCGAGCCACGCCAAGCCGGCTGCTCGGGAGCTGCCAGGGGTGCTCACGGCTACGGCCCTTGGTTTCGGTCTGGGTGGTTTGAGCATTGTGTGGTTGAGTCGCAGGAAAGCTCGCAACGAATCCCGCTTGTGATGACCCTTTCCGATCTCAGCCGCTCGCTGCGCCTCACCGCGCCGCTCGCCGGCGTGTTAGTCAGTATCGTCGTCGGCATCGCTGTCGGCATCGAGATCGCGATCCTGGTATTGGCGGGAGTGGTCCTGCTCACGGTCATCTTCATTCTCTGGAACAGCGTGCAAGCGCTGACCGGAGAAAGCGAGCTCAGCTTGGAAGAGGCCCTCAGCCTCGCGGCCCCGACAGCCGAAGAGGAGCAAAAGCGCGCCGTCCTCAGGACCCTCAAAGATCTGGAGTACGAGCGCAGCGTCGGCAAAATCAGTGAAGAAGACTACAAGGAGCTTTTGGCGAGCTACAGAGCCCGCGCCAAGCGCTTGATCCAGGCCGTCGACGAAGGCAACGAGCAAGCCAGGCGCGAAGCCGAACGCCTCGTCAACAAGCGCTTGAAAGCGCTGCGCAAGGCCAACGCTCAACGCGCTACCGAACCGGCCCCCGCCAGCGACCCAGAAGCAGCGTCACCCAGCGATGCAGAAGCAGCGTCACCCAGCGACGAAGGGGCTCTAGCGCGCGCCGAAAACGCCCCGTCCGAGCCGGACATCCACTCGACCACACGCACTCGACGTTGCCGGCAGTGCCAAACCAAAAACGATACCGACGCTCGCTTCTGCAAGAGCTGCGGCGTGACATTGGAGGAGGCCTCGTGAGGCGCGCACGCGCGCCGCTCATGGCTTTGCTGCTGGTTCAGCCAGCGGCGGCCCAGCCCGCCTCCAGCGCTCAACCCGCCACGACGGCGGCGCCCGCCTCCAGCGCTCAACCTGCCACGACGGCGGCGCCCGCCTCCAGCGCTCAACCCGCCACGACGGCGGCACCCGCCAATCCTCACGTGCAGAACCCCCATGCTCAGAACCCGCACGCGCAAGATCCGCACGCGGGCCTGAGCATACCGCGCGACTCGGTCACCGCGGACGCTTCCATCCCCAAGGGCACCATCGTCGCCAGCATCGTCGACCCTTCGGGCAGCCCGCTACCGGGCACCCAGGTGCGCCTCGGCAAGATGTTTCAGTCCATCTCCCAAGGAGATCAGCGCGATTCCGAGACGAAAGTCACCAACACCAGCGGCGAGGTGACGTTCGCAGGCTTGGCCACGGAGAGCAACTTCAGCTACCGCATCTCGGTCGAACGAAGCGGTGCCGAATTCGCGTCCACACCCTTCCAGCTGCCCCGGGACACCGGGCAGCGCGTGGTGCTCCACGTGTACCCGGTGACCCGCGACATCAAGCAGGCTCGCATTGCCATGCGCGGCCTAGTCTACGTCGAACCACGCGACGACGTGTTTCAGTTCGAGCTCTGGTTTCAGGTTTACAACGTCAGCACGCTCACCTGGGTACCCAGCGATATCAGCATCGAGCTTCCCGAAGGCAGCAAAGCCTTCACTTCCCGCGAAAGCATGACCGACACCCGGTTCGAGGCCGACGGCGATTCTCGTGCGCGCATGCTCGGAACTTATTCACCCGGCCAGCACGACGTGCGCTTCGGCTTTCAAGTGCCCAACGAGCAAGACGGCACGGCTGATTTTTACCTCACCCTGCCGCCTCATCTAGCGGAGTTTCGCGTGATCACCCAAGCGGCAAAAGGCATGACGCTGTCGGTGCGAGACTACCCCCCCGTGCAGGACTCGACTGGCGTTCGGGGTGAGCGCGTGCTCGTCACGCAAAAACGCGGCCAGCAGCTCAACGATGTGCACTTTCAGCTCGCGGGATTGCCCACGCGCGGTCAAGCGCCGTGGTTGGCGGTGATGATCGCTGCCTTCATCGCGGGCACGGGCCTCTATTCGGCCAAGTCACCCGAGGCCGCCTCACGCCGACGCCGCAAGCTCCACGGTGAGCTCAAACGCGCTCAGAACGTGATCCTCAATGAGCTCGTCGAGCTCGAAGCCGCCAAAGCAGCGGGGCGTGTCGGCCCCAAAAGCTACGAGCAAACTCGACGCGCGCTCATGACCGCCTTGGCGCGCATCGTCCAACCGTCCCGCGACTGAAAGAGCTCTCGCCGTTGGGTACGGCCAAGCACTTCGTACCGTGGGCCGAAACGACTTCGCGAAATCCACAGGCTGCGGATAACCTTAGGAAAACCCTGAGGAACGGTGGTGCGGATCGACCCACTGTATCCACAGTGCTTCAGTTGGCCACAGTCTCCCACAAACACCGCCCACGAGTTAATCCACCGCAACTTGGCAATATTTTCTATCAATTTCAATGACTTATGCCGTTATCCCCAGGACCCACAGGCCCTACTACGGCTACCCAAAATTTAAATTTCTCTTTGTCTAGTGATCGGAAGCGGTGTGGATGTGGGTAGACCCTTTGGGGGTTATGCCCCCCGTCACCCTCGGGCAAGCACGTGACGAGCATGAGGACCTGGCATTGGCAGCCAACCGCGACTACTAGGGTGGCTCCGCATGCAAGTTGTCGTCAGCAAGAAGGACCTCGTCCGCATTCTCGCGCGCTGCCAGGGTGTTGCCGACAAGAAGAGCACCATGCCAGTGCTGGGCAACGTGCTGCTCGACTCGGCCAAGGGTGAGCTACGCGCTGCCGCCACGGACCTGTATCTCGCGGTGACCGGAGGTATCGAGGCTCAAGTGGAACAGGCGGGCTCCGTTGCGGTGCCTGCGCGCGATCTGTTCGAGCGCGTCAAGATGATGCCCGAGGGGCAGATCTCGATCAGCGTCGGAGACAACGCCAGCACCGTCATCCGCTCGACGGGCTCCGCGCGTCGCTACACCCTGCATGGTTTGCCAGGGGACGAGTTTCCCACCTTGCCAAGCCCTGAACACGACGCAGAAGAGCACGAGCTTCCGGCGAGCACGTTGGCAAAGTTGATTGCGACGACCCACTTTTCGATCTCGACCGACGAGACTCGCCTGCACTTGAACAGCGCGCTCTTCGAGTGGGAGGACGATCGCGTGCGCATGGTCACCACCGACGGTCACCGGCTGTCGAAGATGGAAATGACCGTGGACAAGCCCAAGGCCCCGCTCAGCATGTTGATCCCGCTCAAGGGTGTGCAGGAGCTCAGGCGCCTGTGCGACGAAGCCTTGGCCGCCGATGCGAGCGCCACGTTGACTTTGGTCAAGTCGAACCCGAATGCTTTCTTCAAGGCGGCCGGGTTCCGCTTCAGTGTGAAACTCGTCGAGGCGCAGTTTCCGCCGTACCAGCAGGTCATTCCCGAGGCCAGCTCGCGAGTGGTGCGAGCTCCGCGCGCACTCGTCTGCGATGCGCTCAGGGCCGTCTCGCTGGCAGCCAGCGACCGAACGGGAGGCGTCAAGCTCACGCTTTCTTCGGGCAAGCTGCGCTTCGAAAGCGAGAGCCCGGAAAGCGGTGAAGGCTTCGATGAAATCAGCGTCGACTACGAAGGCACCGAAATCACCGTTGGCTTCAACGCGCGGTATTTCTTGGACGCTGCAACGGCCATCGACAGCGAGGACTTGTCGATAGGCATCAGTGGTGAGCTCGATCCCGCGGTTCTCAAGCCTGCCGGCGATGCGGACGAGCGCCCACGCGTCGACTACCTTGCCGTAGTCATGCCCATGCGCATTTGAGCCCGGTGGCACGGGCACGCATCCAGGTCGAACGGCTCCGGGTGCTGGCCTTTCGCAACATTCGTCACCTGGAGCTCACGCCGGCGGCTCGTTTCAACGTCATTGCCGGAGACAACGGTCAAGGCAAGACCAGCCTGATCGAGGCGCTCTACGTCGTGGCGACGAGCCGTAGCTTTCGCACCAACCGATTGATGGAGGTGATTCGCCAGGGTGACGAGGCAGCCTCGATAAGCCTGAATGTGATGCTCGACAACCAGCGGAGCGAGCAACGCGGGCGCATCGGAGCCCGCGAACGCACCTGGCTCATCGATGGCAAGAAGCCGACGCGCCTGGTCGACTACGCCACGCGGACGCCCGTGGTCGTTTTCCATCCCGGTGATCTTGCGCTGGTCTCGGGTGCAGCCAGCGGGCGCAGAACCCTCTTGGATCGCATCGTGCTCTTTCTGGACCCCGTTGGCGGAGATGCACGGCTGCGCTACGCCAGGGCGCTGAAGGCGCGTCAACGTGTGCTCGACGAAAGGGGCCCCAAGGCCGTCGAGCTCGACGCCATCGAGGCGGTGGCCGCCGCTTCGGGAGCACGGCTATGCCGCGCGCGCTCGTTGGCGTCGGAAAGACTGGCGGAAGCCCTGTGCGTCGCCTTCGAAAAGTTGTCGAGCGGAGGCCTGGAGTTGACGGCGCGCTACTCACCCGGCGGGGTGACGAACGAGGCCGAATTCGCCAGTCAGCTCGGCCGGCACCGGGAACGAGATCGCCTGCGGCGCTCCGCAAGCTTTGGCCCTCAGCGAGACGACCTCGAGCTTTTGCTCAATGGCCGCAGTGCAAAGAACTACGCCTCACAGGGGCAGCAGCGCCTGCTCACTTTGTCCATCAAAATGGCGGAACTGTTCTGCGTGGCCGAGGCGGGCCAAGTGGAACCGATCCTGCTCTTGGACGATGTGTCCAGCGAGCTCGATCCGGAGCGCACGGGCGCCGTTTACGACTTCTTGTACGGCACGAAAAGCCAAGTTTTCGTCACCACCACCCGGCCCGAGCTGTTCGTTACCCCGTCGCTTCCGGCAGGCGATAGGGCGGATTTCGTTCTCCGTGAAGGGGAGTTTTCGTGACCGCTAGCCGACGGCCCGAAACCACCGAAATCGCTGTCTGGAGAAACCGGCAGCTCCCGCACAGAAAATCCACATTTCAAGCTGTTTTGATGCAGGATTCGGCTTGCGAAGGTGCACTGTTGTGGTTATAAATCTGGGTCAGTTTCCCGGTGAGCTTACTGGCGGTATGTTTTTCAATAGCGGCAGTGTTACTGGGCGCGCTGTTCTCAACCGAAGTGGTTGGCGGTCCGTTCTAGCGACACGGGGACCCGCTTTCGCAGTGCGCATTTAGCCACTGCCTGTTCGGCAACAGACACCGGTGCAGGACCAAATTTGACTACCGAAGCAACGCAAGAGACGCCGGCGGCCGGCGAGTACAGCTCGTCCAACATCACCGTTTTAGAGGGCCTGGAGGCCGTGCGGAAGCGGCCGGGCATGTACATCGGCGACGTGCACGATGGTTCAGCGCTGCACCACCTGGTGTGGGAAGCGGTCGACAACGCCGTCGACGAGCACCTGGCAGGGTTTTGCAAGCATATCACCGTAACCGTGCATCACGATGGCTCGGTCAGCGTGGAGGACGACGGCCGGGGCATTCCCGTCGACCTGCACGAAAAGGGGGTCAGCGCCGCCGAGGTGGTGATGACCGTGCTGCATGCAGGCGGCAAGTTCGATCACTCGAGCTACAAGGTCAGCGCCGGCCTACACGGCGTGGGCGTCAGCGCGGTGAACGCCGTCTGCGTCTGGCTGAAGCTCGAGATTCAACGCCAGGGCAAGCTGTGGCGGCAAGAGTATGCTCGCGGCATCCCCCAGGGCCCCCTTCAGCCGGTCAGCGACTCGAATCGCACGGGAACCAAGATTCGCTTCAAGCCGGATGAGCTGATCTTTTCTTCCACCGAATTCAGCTACGACATTCTTGCGACGCGGCTTCGCGAGCTGGCCTTTTTGAATTCGGGGCTCGTGATCAAACTGGTCGACGAGCGAGGAGAAGGCAAAAAAGAGGTTTACGAGTACCAAGGCGGCATCCGCGAATTCGTCGAGCATCTCGGCGAAGCGAAAGATCCGGTGCATCCCGACGTCATTGCGTTCACCTCCGAAACGCCGAACGCCGACGAAACCAAGGCGCCCGTCGTGGTCGACCTGGCCATCCAGTGGACCAACAGCTACGCCGAACAGATTTTCTGCTACACGAACAACGTCCACAACAAAGACGGCGGAACGCACCTCACGGGTCTTCGATCGTCCTTGACCCGAACGCTCAATAGCTACGGGCAAGAGCACAACCTGTTCAAAGACGTGAAGAACGGCCTCAGCGGGGACGACACGCGCGAAGGCGTTCTGTGCGTCATCCACGTCAAACACCCGGACGCCAGCTTCGACTCGCAAACCAAGAGCAAGCTCGTTTCGAGCGAGGTTCGCAGCATCGTCGAAAATGCCGTCAACGAAAACCTCGGGCGGTACTTCGAAGAACACCCGGCCACGGCGAAAAAGATCATCGAAAAGGCCGTTTTGGCTGCCAAAGCGCGTGAAGCCGCGCGCAAGGCGCGTGAGGTCGTGCGCAAAGGTGTGCTCGACAATACCTCGCTATCGGGCAAGCTCGCCGACTGTCAAAGCAAAGACCCGACCATCAGCGAGCTCTACATCGTCGAGGGTGAAAGCGCTGGCGGCAGTGCAAAGCAGGGTCGTGATCGGCACTTCCAAGCCATCTTGCCTCTGAAGGGCAAGATCCTCAACGTCGAGCGCGCGCGCCTCGATCGCATGCTCTCTTCGCAAGAGGTGGCAACACTGATTTCTGCGCTGGGTTGTGGCATCGGCGACAACGGCGGCTTCGATCTGTCGAAGCTTCGGTACCACAAGATCATCCTGATGACCGATGCCGATGTGGACGGCAGCCACATCCGCACGCTGCTCTTGACGTTCTTTTACAGGCAGATGCGCGAGGTCATCGAAAAGGGCTACCTGTTCATCGCACAGCCGCCCTTGTTCGGCGTCCGTAAAGGCAAAAAGACGCTGTACATGAAGGAGCAAGCCTCACTCGATAGGCACCTGACCGAGAGCGGCATCGAAGGGCTGACGGTGCAGTCGTCGAAGGGTCTTTCGCTCTCCGGGCGCCCGCTGTTCAACCTGGCCATGCGACTGCGCGGCTACAAAGAACATCTGCTCAAGCTCGACAGACGTTGTGACCAACGCGTGGTGGCAGCGGCCCTCAGATCGGGAGTCAATGCGGAGACCTTTGCCGATCGCGCTCAATTGGAAGCGGCTGCGCAGCGGATGCAAGAGTACCTGGAGGCTCGCCATCCTGAAACGCTGCCTCTCACGGTCAAAGCGACGAACGGTTCCGAAGAGCCCGCTATCGTGGTGCGCTTCCGGCCTGGCGCCACGAGCAAGCCTGCAACGCTCTCGAGCGAAATCGTCGAAACCGGCGAGTACCACGAGCTCGCCTCCATCGAGGAGGACATCTCGTCGATCGGACCACCACCCTATACCGCCTCGTCCGAAAAGGGCGCATCGGTCACCATCCACACGGCAGAAGAGCTCGATCGCTTCATCAGCGAGCGAGGCCGCAAGGGCCTGCACATCACCCGCTACAAAGGCTTGGGTGAAATGAACGCAGACCAACTCTGGGAAACCACGATGAACCCCGATGCCCGCACACTGTTACAAGTCCGCGTCAACGACGACGTTCGTGCCGACGAGCTGTTCAGTGTGCTCATGGGTGATCAGGTCGAACCGCGCCGCAAGTTCATCGAACAAAACGCACTCAACGTAAGAAACCTCGACATCTGAGGCTTTCCGTCGCCCTCGAGATGGCGCAAACTCATACCCGGCTGGCTGCTGCAAAGGCCGGGTACGCGAGAAGGAAACCATCGATGAATCGAGCACACTGGATCAGAGTACCGCTTGCGGTTGGACTGGTGGCTGCTGCACTGGCAGCCTGTGGCGAGTCCGAATCCAATGACCCGGGTGGAAAGACCACGACCGGCTCTGGAGGCGATGGCGGCACCGGCGGCCCAAATGCATCCGGCGGCAACGGCACGGGAGGTCAAGCCGCAGGGGGCAATGGCGGCACGGGAGGATCCATGGATGGTCCCAAGAGCACGATGTGTGACGGCATGCTGTGCGAGGGGCTGAGCTTGGGTATCCCGGGCGGCCCGCAAACGGACGCCTGCTGTCCCAACGACCCTGAGGTCGACCCCTGCGGCGTCGAGACGGAGTTTCTGGAAGCGTACGACATCGATCTGATGCGCGATTGCCAACCCTTGAACAGCCCGGGGGAGCTCGATGAAAGCTGCCCCGAGAGCCCACCCGTGACCGTGGCAGGGGCGCTGTCGTTCACCTTCCCCGGTTGCTGTCTGCCCACGGGCAAATGCGGCTTCCACATGGACAGCATCCTGAATGGCGCCATCACGCTGAACCTGGGCTGCATCGACGCGAGAGAGCTACCCAACCCTGATTTCGAAGATCCACCCGACTGCGACCCCGGCTCTCTCGGAGACGGCGGCGCTGGCGGCGCCAAATAGCTCGGCGAAGCTCCGCCTTGGCACGGGGCTTGATCCCCCAAAGTCACGACTTAACTTGCGTCGAGGCTAAATCGCAGCCTGCCCTGTGTGAAACCGCAGATTCTGCGCGGGTTTACCTAGGGCCGGCTCCCGTTGCGCGGAGATCGCCATGCAAATGAACCAACTCACTACCAAGAGCCAAGAGGCTGTCCGAGCCGCCCTGAACATAGCGGCGCGGCGCGGCAATCCCGAGCTCGTCCCGGAGCATGTGCTGCTCGCCATCGTCGAACAAGAGGGTGGAGTCGGCGGTCCACTCGTTCAGTTGGCGGGCGCCGATCCGAAGCGGCTTGCCTCGGACCTGACAGCCAGCATCGACAAGCTGCCGCGCGTGACGGGCGGCGCGGAGCCCGGCCTCGGTCGGAGGGCAAGCGCGCTGATGCAGCGGGCTGAAGACGAAGCCAAGGCCCTCAAAGACGACTTCATTTCGGTGGAGCACTTCGTCCTGGCCGCCGCCAAAGTGGACAAGGACATCCAAGCGCTCTTCGATCGACACGGGCTTGCCTATGCCAAGCTCATGAACGCGTTGGCCGAAATCCGCGGTAGCCAGCGCGTGACCGATCAAGATCCCGAAGGCAAGTTCCAAGCGCTCGAGAAGTACACGCGCGACCTCACCGCTCTGGCCCGCCGCGGCAAGATCGACCCGGTGATCGGGCGCGACGAAGAAATCCGCCGCGTGATGCAGGTGCTCAGCCGCCGCACCAAGAACAACCCGGTGCTGATTGGTGAGCCGGGGGTCGGCAAAACGGCCATCGCAGAGGGAATTGCCCACCGCATTGCCAACGGTGACGTGCCGGAATCCCTCAAGAACAAGCGGATCTTGGCGCTGGACCTTGCCAGCATGGTGGCCGGTTCGAAGTACCGGGGTGAATTCGAAGATCGCCTGAAGGCGGTGCTGAAGGAGGTCGAAGCCAGCTCGGGTGGCATCGTGTTGTTCATCGACGAGCTGCACACCCTGGTGGGCGCAGGCGCGGCCGAAGGCGCCATGGATGCGGCCAACATGCTCAAGCCGGCGCTGGCGCGAGGCGAGCTGCGCGCGATTGGTGCCACCACGCTGGACGAGTATCGCAAGCACATCGAAAAAGACGCTGCCCTCGAGCGCCGCTTCCAGCCCGTCATGGTCGACCAACCCTCCCCCGAAGATGCGATCGCCATCTTGCGGGGGCTCAAAGAACGCTACGAGGTCCACCACGGCATCCGGATCTTGGATTCGGCGATCGTCGCCGCGGTGATGCTCAGCCAGCGCTACATTACCGATCGCTTTTTGCCCGATAAGGCTATCGATCTCGTCGACGAGGCTGCCAGCAAGATCAAAATGGAGATCGACAGCATGCCGTTCGAGATCGACCAGACCGAACGCAAGCTGATGCAACTTCGCATCGAAGAGCAAGCCCTCAAGCGAGAACGGGACAAAGCCAGCCTGGCCCGACTCGAGGAGTTGGAAAAGCAGATCGAAGAGCTCGGGCTCGAGCGCGATCGCATGCGCGCGCAGTGGCTGAAAGAAAAAGAAATCATCGGTGCCTTGCGTCAGAAGCAGATGCAGATCGACGAACTGCGAACCCAAGAAGAGCAAGCGCGTCGCGCGGGCGATCTGGGCAAGGCCGCCGAAATTCAATACGGACGCATCCCCGAGCTCGAGCGCAGTATTGCTGCGGATCGCCAGGAGCTCGAACGGGTGCAAGAAAACGGCTCGTTCTTGCGCGAAGAGGTGACCGAAGAAGACATCGCAGGCATCGTCTCCAACTGGACCGGCGTTCCGGTGTCGAAAATGCTCGAGAGCGAAATGCAAAAACTCTTGGCGATGGAAGATTCGCTGCGCAAGCGCGTGGTCGGGCAAAACGATGCGCTTGCTGCGGTCGCCAAAGCCGTGCGCCGCTCGCGCGCCGGGCTAGGCGACCAGAATCGACCCATCGGTTCCTTCTTGTTCCTAGGTCCGACCGGCGTGGGAAAGACCGAGACGGCGCGCGCTCTGGCCGAGTTCTTGTTCGACGATGAGCGCGCCATGATTCGCATCGACATGAGCGAGTACATGGAGCGGCATGCGGTGTCGCGTCTGATCGGAGCGCCTCCCGGCTACGTTGGGTACGACGAAGGCGGCCAGCTGACGGAGCCCGTAAGGCGTCGTCCCTACAGCGTGGTGCTGTTCGACGAGATCGAAAAGGCTCACCCGGACGTGTTCAACGCGTTGCTCCAGGTACTGGACGACGGACGCCTCACGGACGGCCAAGGGCGCACCGTGGACTTCAAGAATACGGTGTTGATCCTGACCAGCAACGTGGGTTCGGCAGAGCTCGCGCTCATCGAAGAACGCAGAGACCTCGACGAGGCCAGCATGGACAGCCTGCTCAACCAAACCGCCATGGCGGCGCTGCGCCAGCACTTTAGGCCGGAGTTTTTGAACCGGCTGGACGAGATCGTGGTCTATCGTCGCTTGGGCCGCGCGCAGATCCGCAGCATCGTGGACATTCAGCTGGGTTACTTGGCGGAGCGCCTGCGTGCCCGTGACCTCGAGCTCGAGCTCGACGACGCCGCCAAAGATTACCTGGCCGAGCACGGTTGGGATCCGCAGTTCGGCGCTCGCCCACTCAAGCGCGCCATCCAACGGCACCTGGAAGACCGCCTCGCCGAACGCATCTTGTCCGGCGATTTTCAGCCGGGCTCGACCATTCAGGTCTCGGTCGACGGCGGCAACCTGGTATTCCGCGAGGTTCGCCCTGCGCCTGCCGAAGATGGCCAACAAACGTTCGATTCGCGGACAGCGAGTGCCTGAGCTAGAGCTGTGTCAGCTGCCTCGTAGCGGAAAGCGTTCGAGCGCGGTGTAGCGGGCGCCTCCCGGCGCTAGCGTCGACTGATACAAAACCACGTTCGCAAGGTCGACGCCGGCGCTGGGCACCTGCGCCAACGAAAGGTAGGGCCGTACGTCGACCGACGTCCGGAAGCGCGCCAGTGTCGCGTGAGGCTTGAAGTCTCTCGTCTCGGGAGGGAAACCGAACCGCGCCGAAACTTCGTCGACGGCTTGCCATAGGCCTCTGGCAAGGCCTTCGTCGTCTCGCAGCACGGCGACCAGCACGTGGGCTTTGGAACGCCGCGGCAACCCGCCGAACCCTGCCCAGTGGCTCTGCCATGCGTCCGGGTGACGTGGTCCGACACTTCGGTGG
>CBFGRJ010000229.1:0-11605 GCA_965651135.1 uncultured Myxococcales bacterium | reverse complement strand
GCGCCAGCGCCAGGCGCAACGAGACGGTGTGCCAGCTGACCCGCGCCAGCGCCAGCGCGAGTCGGTTCGAGCGGCCGTGCGGGCGAGGTGTGGCAGCGCGATGGCGCGCGGTGCACCTATGTTGATAGCCGAGGCGAGCGCTGTCGGGAGACAGCATTTCTCGAGCTGCACCATGTGAGTCCGCATGCGCTCGGGGGACCGCCTACTGCGGACAATCTCACGCTGCGCTGTCATGCGCACAATGCGATGGCTGCTGAGCAAGACTTCGGGCGCGAGTTCGTGCGCGCCAAGCGCGAGGCGTGTGGGCGAGCGGGGGCAGTGAGCGACGGCGAGCGTGGGCCGCGATGGTGGCCGCGCCACGCGGGCAGGCGCTGTCTAACGGTGACTGGCCGCCAGAAAATATAGCGGCACGCCGCTCGAGCACCCGAAGGCCGCACGAATTGGAGGAGGGCGAATGCGCCACGATCGGGCCGGGCATGCCTCCTGGGCGCGGATCGTCGATCAGGCAGTATCGAACAACTCCGCCTGCAGTCTGGCAGCGCGATGGCGCGCGGTGCACCTATGTTGATAGTCGAGGCCAGCGCTGTCCTGACACAGGTGCCCCTCCCAACGCGGCGGAGGCACAACCAAAAATGGTGCCCCGGGCGTCTTGTGAGGGTTACTTGCGCGCCGTCAAACCCACTGCCGCAATGCGCTCGACCGGAGCGTACCAGGGCTTTGCGAGCTCTTCGCCGAAGACGTCAGGGTCGAGCTCGCTGTAGTCGAAGGCAGAAGCGGCATTTTCGCAGAGAGGCAGTACTTTGTGCTTGAATCGATCGACACCATCGACCACAGGGGCGCCCGTGTACAAGACGAGTTGACCGCCAGGCGTCAAGCGGCGCAGCGCTTCTTGCACGATGCGGTACGCCAAGCCCTCGCCGAGCTCACCTCGACCGTCACGATAAATGCGCCCTGTGGGGTCGAGCATGTAGGGCGGATTGGCGATGACGGCGTCGATAGGATCATCGATGGATCCGAGCACGTCGCTCTCTACGAGTGCGGTGGGGACCGAAGCCAGCGCTGCATTGACCGCCGCATACTGTAAAGCTAGGGGGTTGATGTCCGAAAGGGTAACCCGCGTGGCCTTGCCGCTGGCGTGGAGCCCTCCCACACCGCTTCCACAGCCCACGTCGACCAAGTGCTCGCACGGCCGGAGCGCACGGTCGATCAGCGAGCAAAAGCGGTAGCTATCCGGTCCGAAGAACACGCTGTTGGGTGCACTGGTCGGAAACCCGCTGTGCAGGTACAGGCGCTGCCTAAGTGTAGCGAATCGCACTGTTGCCCGCAGCCGTTGGCCGCCGGTGCGTGTCAGCACGCCGGCGCGACTTGCCAGCCCGAGTATTTCTGCGGGCAGCTCGTGCGCCGCAAACGCTTTGTTCCATCCAAAGACGTTCCGCAGGGCAAGAGCCGACGAGCCCTCTGGTGTGACGGGCTGGGGCTGGGGCTGTTTGGCTAAGACGCGCTCGTGTGTGCTAGGAGTCACCGTAGTGAATTGGTACCCCAGTGCGCGGAGCGCGCTCCCCAGCGCCACCAACGCTGCGTGCGAGTCGTTCATGGTACGGCTTCGCGCTGAGCCTCACGCTGGCGTGCGTTGGTGAAGGTTCAGCACCCTTCGGTAGCGCTCGAAGCAGTTGGCCCCCGCTTGCAGGCGCAACAGCGCACCCTCTGCAATAGCCGTGGCGACGCCTGGATTGTGTTGGACCAGCGGGCGGAGCACCTCCCGATTCCAGGCCTCCGAATGCTTGACGTCCAGCGTCGAATGCAGCGCAAAATACTGACGCGACGAGCCTCCAAGTCCCAAGCGCTTGAGCCCCGCGTTCACCTGCACGGCTCGACCCGGCGCGGTCAGTTCGATGGCGCCGAGCGCGCCGATCGAGTGGTAGGTGTAGCGGCGATTCGCCGCCAGCGCGATCATCAAGTTGCCGAGTGCGAGCGCCTCCGCCACCACGTGTGCAGTGCCCGTTCGCAAGTTCAGCTCGCGCGCCAGGCGCGCCAACATGGGGCCGTGCATGCCCGACTCGCGCCCTTGTCCCATTTCGTCCCAGTAATTTCTGGCCATCTCCAGCTTGGCGCTCACCGGCAGCTTGACCTGCGTCAAGGCCACGAGATCGTCGAATCCCGCTTCTCCCGCGACTTCTTGCTCCAAAAACCAGATCATCTCTTGTCGCGTGGCCACGTGTGCCAGGTAGGGAAACAGTGGATCACCTTGGCCGGGGCCGGTTTCTTCGAGCGTTTCGAACCAATTCAGGAAGTCATCCGCGTCTCGAGGCGCTTCACGCGCGCGTCGCGCTACCGCGGCCCGTTGCGCTTCGACGAATTCGCCCTCCAGCCTCAACAGGTGCTGTTCACCGCTCAAGCGTTGCTGCCAATCGTCCGTCGGCAAGGCCGGAGTCAGACGAGCGGCATTGAACTTGGCGAGAGTGCGAGCAACGTCGGTGGCACGCGAGGATGATATGGGTGTGTGAGTGACGGTAGCGCTATCCATGAGTGCCGAGACGACACTGCAAACCCCATGCCCGCGCCTGCACGCCGCATTGGAAACTGCTTGAAACTGAGCTTGAAGCAGAACGGGCAACGCGACCCGCCGTGCGCTATCGCCCGCGTGAGGCGATAATGACCCTATGTCGATAGACCCTCGCTCATTGCTTGAGCTTTTCGATCTCACGGAGCGCCTCGGCCAACCGGCGCTCCGCCTCCTGGCGCAGGCGCGCCTCTTCCTCACGCAGGCGCGCTTCGCGCAGCGCCGTCTCCTCCGCCTCCGCCAGGCGTGCCTCGAGCTGGTCCAGCATGCCCTCGAGCTTGGCAATCAGCTCTTCGGCTTCGGGAAGCTCGGCATCTCCGTAGTAGAAGCGCAAGCGTGGTCCGTCGAGCACCAGCTCGAGGCCCAGCACCTCGGACGCATAGTGCCCGTGTTGGGGCACTATGCGTTCGTAACGAGTTGCCCCCGGACCAGGCAGGCGGTAGCCGCTGAGGCGCAGCCGGCCGCGATCGACACTGAAATACTCGTGAATACCGCGCTCGGCATACCGCTCGACATTGTCCTCGTGATCTTTGCGGCGACTACCGGCCACGAAGATTTCGAGTGCGAAGTCGAGCCCCTTGCCCTCTTCAGCGACCACCCAACGCTGCCGCTCGTGCGGTTCCACGTCCGTCACTGCGAACACATCCGGCGCAAACATGCGCTTTCCGGGGTAATATACAGGCAGCTCGCAAGCCAGATAGATCCGCCGCCCTATGCGCTCGAAGAAACGCCCGAGCGTCTTGCGAGCGCTGACCTTGGCATTGAAATGCGGGTCGCCTTCCGGCGGTTGGGCCTCACTCGCCTCGAACTCCGACGGCAAACTGTCGACAATCCGCGCGCGCTGGGCGGGACTGAGCTGCTCCCAGATCTCGAGCGGCGGTGCCCGGGGATCTTCTGGATCCACGATCCATGGTTCCGGACGCTGCGACATGCCCCCTACTGTATACCCGACCTGGTGAACGCACCACCTGGCACGGCGCCCGGACGCCTGCGAGCTCAGAATCCGCCGACGAACCAGTAGCCGACGATCGTCATCACGAGCACCGTCGTACCGATCCCGACCCACAATTCCGTGTCCGAGACGGGGGGCGGATCTTTAGGAAGCAGTAGCTCGAGGTGTCTTGCCGTTGTCTTCACGAGTGTGCGGTCGTTCTATCGAGCACCGAAGGCCAGGGCCAAGTTTTCGCGGCGCTCGGTCCCACCGTCGTCTCGCCCAACGCGCCATCTGCGCTGTGAAAGGGGGGACGCTGTGCAAGCGTGGCTCCGAATCCGGATCGGGTCGAGGGTGTTGCCGTGGTGGAGTGCCTTCAAAGATGCGGCAATCGTGCCGAACAGCGATGCCGCCCCACGCCTTCGCAAGCCGTGCTAGCGTGCCGTTGACAATGAGCACACCCGATTGGAATCAGCGCTACGCCGCGGGGCCGACGATCGAGTTGACCCCCCAACCCTCGACGGTAGCTTCCGAGCGCACATGAACACGAGCAAGATGCGCGCGGCTCGCTGTTACCGGTATGGCGCGCCCGATGTCATTCGAGTCGAAGAGGTCGCGCGGCCAACGCCGTCCGACAACCAGGTGTTGGTGCGGGTGCACGCAGCGACGGTGAGTCGGACAGACTGCGCGCTGCTTGGAGCTCGCCCCTTTTTCATGCGGCTGATGACCGGGCTGCTCGGGCCGAAGTTGAAGACACTGGGAACCGACTTCGCGGGAATCATCGAGGCCGTCGGCGCCAACGTCACCGGCTTCACCATTGGGCAGAAGGTCTTCGGGATCAACGACCTCGGGGCAGGATCGCACGCGGAGTATCTGGTGGTGGGGGCGGATTCGACGCTCTGGCCTATGCCGGGTGATGTGAGCTTCGAGCAAGCGGCCGCGTCGCTAGAGGGCGGGTGGTACGCTTACAGCTTTCTCAGGCGCGCGGGCAGCATCAGGCCCGGCGCACGGGTGCTGATCAACGGCGCGACCGGCGGCATCGGCTCGGCCCTGTTGCAATTCTGCGTGGACGCGGGAGCCGATGTCACGGCGGTGGGAAACACGAAGAACCTCGAGCTCTTGAAGACGCTCGGCGCGGGTGCGGTGCTCGACTATGAGCGCGGCGAGTTCACGCGCGAAGCGGAGACTGGAGCGTACGATTGCGTGTTCGATGCGGTGGGCAGAAGCACATTCGGCGCCACCAAGCATCTGCTGAAACCGAACGGTCTCTACAGCTCTTCAGAACTGGGGCCCGGCTGTCAAAACCTGCCGCTGGCAGTCGCCGGCTCGATGCTGCGTGGCCGAAGGGTGGTGTTCCCGCTACCAGTACCGAAAGCGGAGTACCTGGCGTTCGTTCGCCCCCTGCTCGAAGGCAAGCGCTTTCGGCCAGTGATCGAGCGTAGCTACACATTGGACGAAATCCGACAAGCCTATGCGTACGCAGCGTCGGGCCAGAAGACCGGCAATCTGGTGCTGACTCTCGGGTAGAAGGCCAAAGTCCCCTGACCATTGACGGAAGACGGCCACGAGGGCAGAGCGCTACGATCTGACCTCGGACGATCACTTCACGGTCGAGGAGCTTGCACGCCTGCTTTCTCGCGTCCTCGAGCGCAACATTTCGATTTTCGAGGGCGACGTGGACGCGCTGCGTGCCGCCTTGGTCGAAAGTGGCGCACCTGACCGTTCCCGACCATACCGGCAAAGTCCGCGGTTAACCGCCTCCTCGACCGTGGTTTGACCTTCCCGCCAGCGGATACGCTTGAGGCCAGCACCCCTTCCCTCTCCTTCGACCGGCGGTTAGTATTTGCCCCGGAAGCGGAGAGAGGGTGTGCGCGTCTCGGTGATTGTTCCAGTCCACAACGCCGGCCATACGTTGGCGGAGTGCCTCGCGGGTATCGAGCGGTCCTCTCGCCCAGCTGACGAAGTGATCGTGGTCGACGACAGCTCGACGGACGACTCGGCGGCGGTGGCGCGCAGGCATGGCGCAATACTGGTTTCTGGGAGTCGAGGTCCACGGGGCGCCGCGTGGGCGCGCAATCGCGGTGCCGAGCAGGCAAGCGGGGACATTCTTGTCTTTGTCGATGCGGACGTGGTCGTGCATCCAGACACGCTGATGCGCATGGCGGCCGTGTTCGAGGCCGAACCCGACCTGCACGCCCTCTTCGGAAGCTACGACGCACAGCCGCGCTGCCGTGACACGCCGAGCCGCTTCAAGAATCTGTTACACCACTACGTTCACCAGCACGGCAAGCGCGTTGCAGCCAGCTTCTGGTCCGGTTGTGGCGCCATCAAGCAGAGTGCGTTTGCGCAGGTGGGCGGCTTCGACGAACGCTACGAGCAGCCGAGCGTCGAGGACATCGAGCTCGGCCTGAGGCTTGTCCGGGCAGGCATGACGATTCGATTGTGCCCGGAAATCCAAGCCACGCATCTCAAGCGTTGGACGCTATTGAACCTCTGGCGGACGGACATCTTTGCGCGTGCCGTACCCTGGACTCGCTTGGTGCTGCGCGATGCGCGCCTGCCCAACGATCTGAATCTAGGATGGCGTAGCCGTGCGAGCGCATCGTTCAGCTGGGCGGCGCTGATCCTAGCGGCCGCCACGCCTTGGGTGGCGACCGGCTTTGCAGCGAATCTGACCGGTGCCGGAGCTGTGATCGCCCTCGTGGGGTCGACACTGCTCAACGCCGATCTGTACCGGTTCTTCGCGCGCTCTGGCGGAGCGCGCTTTGCGGCCGGTGCGTGGCTTTTGCACCAGGCTTATCTCCTCTACGGGAGCGCGGTGTTTGCGGCGGTGGTGCTGGGGCATGCGTTCAACATGACGGCTCCCATGACGCTCCCGAATCCAGGCGCGCGATAGGCTGGAGGCGGCATGCAGGCATTGACGTTCTCGGTCATCATCCCCACCTACCGGCGACCAGAAAAACTCGCGGCGTGCCTACGAAGTCTCGAGCAGCAACACTTCCCGCACGACGATTTCGAAGTCATTGTCGTCGACGACTCCGGTACGGGTGAAGCCGAAAAACCCGTTGCGAAGGTGGCTCGACGTGTTTCTCGCCGCCTGGTGACTCAAGCAAGGCGTGGAGCCGCTGCCGCCAGGAATACCGGGGCCCGCATCGCCCGCGGGCGCTTCCTCGCCTTCACCGACGACGATTGCCAACCGGAACCAGGATGGCTCGACAGCCTACGGAGCGTCATGCTTGCGGAGCGGAGCGAAGTCCTGGTGGGTGGACGCGTCATGAATGCTCTGACCGACGATCCCTTTGCGACCGCCACGCAGTCCATCGTCGATTTTTTGATGGAGTATGGCAGCCCCGGTCACGGTGAGGCTCGCCTGCTCACCTCGAACAACCTCTGCGTTCCCAAAGCCGCATTCCACAGGCTGGGCGGGTTCGACGAGGCGTTCCAGGGTGCCGGCGGCGAGGACCGCGAATTCTGCTGGCGTTGGGCGCATGAGGCAGGGCGCAGTGTCTACGCGCCGCAGGCGGTGGTTCGTCACGCGCACGACTTGACCTTGATTGGGTTCATCCGCCAACACTTCTGCTACGGGCGTGGCGCGGCATTGTTCAGGCAGCGGGCAGTCGAGCACGGCTACGGCCGGCTGCCGCTGGAGTCCGCCTCGTTCTACTGGAACCTGCTGAAAAGCCCGCAACGGGCTCCAGGCGTCGAGGTGCGCGTCCAGCAGTCCGTCCTACTCTTGCTTGCCCAAATCGCCAACGCTGCGGGCTATTGCCAGGGGCTGGTGCGACAACCGCAATGACCGGCGCTGCTCTGCTCGTCAAGCGCGTGACGTGGCTCGTCACACCTTGCCTGCTGCTGGCGGCGGAGGTGCAAACCGCAGTCCTCGTCGACACGGATGTCGTCCACCAGACGATCGAAGGATTCGGTGCGTCTTCGGCGTTCTTTTCGGAGCACCTCAGCGACGAGGACGCAGAGTTCTTGTTCTCGAAAGAGACCGGCATCGGCCTGTCTTTGTTGCGCGTCAGCATCGCCTATGACGCCCCGGTCACTGCCGAGCTCGAGACGGCCAAAAAAGCCCAAGCGCGGGGCGCACGCGTGGTCGCCGCATCGTGGACTCCGAAGCCGGAGTGGAAAACCAATCGAGCGACCCACGCGCTCGAAAATGGGCATCTCGAGACCCAATACTATCCCGCATACGCGGACTTTCTCGCCGATTTTGCGGAGCACATGCGGGACGAAGGCGTCCCCCTGCTCGCGCTGACACCCCAAAACGAGCCGGACTATCCTGCCGCCTGGGATGGCTGCGTCTGGACTGTGGAGGAGCTGGTCACATTCATCGGGCAACACCTGGGGCCGGAGCTAGCGCGGCGCAAACTCGACGTCGGGATCCTTGCGCCCGATACAGCGAGCTTCTGGGCGGCGCGGCAGTTCTTCGCGGCGCTCCTCTCGGACCCGAATGCAAAAAAGTACCTCGCCGGTCTCTCCACACATCCCTATGGCCGCCTTCAATTCGGAACCTGGCTCACCCACGAGAGACAGGGGCTACCGCTTTGGCAAACCGAGTTCTCTCAGGAGGGTGTGGGCGCGCCAGCCGACCCGACGATGACCTCTGCGCTCGCCATGGCGCGCGTGCTCCACGAACACCTGACCGAGCTCTCGGTGAGCGCCTGGAACTACTTCAACTTGACAGCGGTGAGTGCGCACTATCAGAACGACGACAAGCGCCAGAACCCAGCTCTGATTCAGGACGGCGTGCGCTTCAAGCGAGCCTATGTGCTCGGCAACTTCTCCAAGTTCGTGCGGCCTGGTTTCAAGCGCGTGAAGACCACGCCCGAGCCTGCGCCCAACGTCCTCGCGGTGGCCTTCAAAGACGAGGGACGCCTAGTGATTGTCGCTGTGAACGGGAACTCCAAGCCCACCAACCAGAGCTTTCGCATTCTCGGCAAGCTCGGCGGGGTGTTCGACTCCGCCGTTCCCTGGGTGACGTCCGACGAGTATTCCCTGGCAGCGCAGCCTCCGGTCTCGATCCGAGGTCAGTCGTTCAGCTATAACCTGCTGCCGAGGAGCGTGACGTCGTTCGTGATCGACGTGCTCGCCCCCTCGGGCTCATGATGCATCCGATGGCGAGTCAGGGATTGGGGAACACCAGCTCGTAGCGCAGCGGTTCGAAGACCTCGGCGTAGCGCGTGCCAATCGCCAACCCTGCTGCGCGATGCGCGTGGAAGAACGATTCGAGCCAGTCCTCACCGCGATTGGCGATCTCCGACTCGAAGCAGGCCAGACACTTCCGCTTCACTTCGATGGTGTCGGTGATGTCGACGAAAAACCTGCCATCGAATGGCTGCTCGGCCTGATACCAGTTGCTGCGGTACATCAAAACCGAAGAAACGCGGCGTGCGGCAACCCGAGTCAGCTTCGCGGCGGCCTCGTGGTCCGTGTTCAGATCGCCGCTCCAATGCGAAAACACGAGCTCGATCGAGTGCTCATCGATGAAGCGCTCGATGCGCCGCATGAGCTCGACGTCGTACTGGAGAGTCCCGTTGTCGCAGCCAAGCCCGGGCAACTCGACCAGGGTGAGCCCCAGCACCTCGGCCGCCCGCGCCGCTTCAGAGCGCGCTACGGCGCTGGTGCGATGAATGCCTCGAAAGGGGTAATGCGTCTCGGAGTTGGTCAAGGTCAGCCCGAAGGTGCGGTGCCCCTCCCGCGCCAGGCGCGCCAGCGTGCCACCGCAGCCGAGCTCGATGTCGTCGTGGTGCGCCCCCACAGCCAGCACGTTCACGACGCGAGCTCCAAGAATTCCGTGGGCTCGACCTCCTGCCGGTCCACGTAGATGCGCCGCATCCACGCGAGGGTTCGCGCAAGCCCGACCCGTAGCGGCACGCAGGGCAGGTGTCCTATCGAACGTGCCGCCTTCGTGCAATCGACCTGCTTGTTCTTGGTGGTGAAGGGCTCCCGCTCGGCATAGGTAACCAGCGCGTCGTCCTTGCCCAGCAGGCCGAGGATGGTATCGGAGATCTGCTTCATATCGTGGCTCTCCGTGCCACCAATGTTGTACACCTCGCCGGGCACGAATACGTCAGCGAGCTTGGCCAGCGTCCGCACGGCATCGCTGATGAAGATCGAGGTCCGGCGGTGATTCAGATACACCGTATACGGAAGACCCATCAGCGCCGAGTAGGCGAAACGGCAGATCGCACTGCGAAACTCCGAGAAATATTCGCCAGGCCCATAGGTATTGAAGAGCCGTACCCGCACCGTCTCGGTGTCGAACCTGGCGGCTGACAGGAGAATCTGCTGTTCGTTGACCCACTTGCTGAGCGCATAGTCGTTGAGCACGCGAACTTCTTTCTGGTCGAGCAGGTCTTCCCGCATCGGCTCATCCGCGTCGCCGTATACCTCGGAGGTGCTGGCAAAAACCACCCGGAAACGCAAGCGCTCTTGCAGACGAAGCAGGTGTTTCGTGCCCACCACGTTGGTCCGCCAAAGCTGCTCGTAGTATTCCTCTCCGTTCCAGCGCCCATACTCGGCGGCCAGGTGGTACACCAGCTCGAACGGCTGGCTGTCGAGCAGTCGGCCGAGTTGCCTGAACTCCGACACGTCACAGCGTACATGGCGCGGATCGTGGTGGTGGTTCAGATCGCACGTCCACACTTCGTGCCCCAGGCACCGAAGCCAAGGTGTGAGCACTCGCCCAATCGTTCCTCGCCCACCGGTAACCAAAATGCGCACGAAAGCCTCCCGTTACCTGCTCGTTCGCAACGCCGAGAGCACGTGCCGGGCATCCTCGGCTTGGATATCCGTGAACTTGCCGGTACTCGACCAGTAGTGGCGAAATACGGCGCCGTTTTCGAAGATGCCTGACGCCTGATACTCGCGTTCATCGAAGAACCGCGCGGCGTACCGGCCTGCAAGGCGTTCGTAGAGCAAAGGATACAGGTTCTGCGCGGTAAACCAATCAGGGGTCGTGGTCGAGAGCACGTGCTCCACGAACTCCAGATCCGCTGCTTCCGAGTAGAGGCACGCCAAGGCCGTGGTCACATGCGGGGGAAAATCGCTGCCATGACGCTCGAGGAAGGCCGCTTGCCCAGCCGGCTCAGCCTCGAAAGCGCCGATGATGGCAGGGTCGGCGCCGGAAATCCATGCCATGAGCGCGGTAGGTTCTCGAAGGAACAGCACATCGGAGTTCATATTGATGAGCCGCGACGTGCTGGTGAGGAGCAAATTGTCGAATAGCTCCAGCGCATTGACCACGCGGTCGCGGAGCTTTCTGCAGTGCGGGTAGCGCGCGAGCCGCTCGTTCATCTGCTCGTCGGCGCTCTTTCTGTCGATGGTGGTGACCCCCGGCAAATGAGTGTTCAGCAGCGCCTTGTCCTCGTCGTCCAGGCTTCCATCGTCGTGGACCACCACCGCCAGCTGCTTCGTGTACCGCAGCAAGGACTTGATCGCGGTCAGAGACATGAGCAGGTGATGATGCCCGGTGACCGTGTGAAGCGCGGTCTCCGCTTGCGGATTGCAAGCGATTGCCGGCGTTTCCAGAACCCCCGCGTGCATGGCGCGCAAAAGCTCGCGATTTCTGCTGCGCCGGATTTGGATGGCGAGCCCATCGACACTCGCTTGCGCGTGCTCGAGGCCGGAAGAAAGCCACGCCAAACAACGCAGCCCAGCGTTGGGCCCACGAACTCTGATCACTGAGTGATATGCTTCTCGAAGCACCCTTTTTTGCCCCAACGCTAGCCAGAAACGACACCAGACCCCGGATGAACACCGACTACCACGGTTGATAGCAGGAATCCAACCCAACGAGAGTGTCGGATTATCGGATACGTGCACTCGAGTTTCAATCGAGGGAAGCATTCTTTACAACTAGCGTTGGCGACCAAGGTCGCGCGACGATGCGCCAGACGGATGGAGCGAGTGGCCATTATCGGGGCCGGGCCCGCCGGGCTGACGGCGGCATGGGAGCTGACGGAGCACGGCTGGCCGGTAACCGTTCTCGAGCGGGATTCGACGTACGTCGGAGGGCTTGCGCGCACGGCGCGATACAAAGATTTCTTGCTCGATGTGGGCGGTCATCGCTTCTTGTCGTTGTCTTGGGTGTTGGTTGTGGTGTGGTGGGG
>CBFGRJ010000228.1:0-11628 GCA_965651135.1 uncultured Myxococcales bacterium | reverse complement strand
CTGGCCGCATAATCGGCGGGAACGTCGGCCTTGAGCAAAGCGATGCGCACGAGCCCTACAAGGGGGGCCGGGTCCTTCGGAGCCAGACGCGCGGCCTCACGGTAGTGGCGCTCGGCGCTCTTCAGATCTTCGGCATCGAAGGCGCGGTCGCCCAGGGTTAGCTGCTGGTCTGCCGGGGTGTCATCGCCACGGGCGAGGCGAGTGGCGACTGCCGTTGCTGGCGGAGGCGCCGCCCCGACTCCGGGCGGGCCAGCTCCGGGTGTCAGCGGCAGCTCCGCACACGAGCCATTGGGCAACGGAGCCTGCCCGCCAGCACAGCGAGGCACCGGGTCGGCAGCTGTAGCAGCGGGTGCAGGGCGGTCGGGCGCAGCGTGCGGTGGCGGTGCGGCGGCCTGAGCGCCGAGCTCAGGGGTCGCTGCCCCCGCTGGCTGGGCCGGTCCGGCGGCGGGGGGGCTAGCCACCTCCGAGCTCGCGCAGCCGAGCAGGGCCCCCAAAAGCCCGGGGACCAGGCCAACCCTCCCCAGCCAAGTCATGGTTCGTCGCCGACCACGCTGTGTTCGTTGCCATCGTAACGCATGGTGAGCGGCTTGCCCTCACTCTGGGTCACGATGCAGACGGGGCGCTTCCAGAGCCGATGCAGAGCCACCAGCGTGTCTCTCGCATAGTCTGCTCGCAGATCGACCCCACGGTGTTCGTGGCGCAACAAGAGCTCCCCGCGGTTTCCAAAGTTACCGTCTTCGACGTAAATATAGGGGTTGCCGAAATTGGTCAGCTGCGACAGCAGCTTTTCTTTGATGTTGCGAAACTCTCTGGATTCGATCTCGAAGCGGTCGCTGCGGTTCGACCAGGCGAACGTGAAGAGCCGGTGTTCCGCCGCGAACTCCGGAGTCAAGAATTCGTCGATGAACGTGACGTCGTTGTACAGCGCGCGCACTTCGAAGATTTTTTGTTTACCCAAGCCGAGCCGAAGGTCCCAATCACGCTTGACGTCGAGATCGTCACATTCCTCCCATTCACGGCCGAAACGCCCCTTGTTCCAGCGATCTTCGATGCTGCGGAACAATTCGACGCCTAGCTTGTAGGGGTTGAGCTGTCCACTACCGGTAGCCATGACACCGGCATTGGCATCTGCATAGTCGATAATCTCGCTCCAATCGGCGACCGCTCCCGTCATCAGCGCCGAGTGGTGATAGCTGGCCCAACCTTCGTTCATGATCTTGGTCTGCATTTGCGGGACGAAGTAATAAGCTTCTTCGCGCATGACCCCGAGCACCGAGCGCTCCCAGCGTTCGAGCGGCGCGTGCTCCATCAAGAACAAAAGGACGTCTTGCCGCGGTTCGCTCGGGAACTTACCTTTTTCACGCTCTCGCTCCGCGAGCAGTCGCTGGCGTTGCTCGGCGATGAAGTCCTCCGGATTGATGAACTCATCCATGTAGTCCTTGCTCTTGAGCCTGGGGACCTCGATTTCTCCGGGTTCTTCCTCGTTTTCTTTGTCGCGCCTGCGCACCACGAAGCGCGACCATGGATCGATGAGATTTTCGAGCGACAAACAAACATCGACCAAGGACTCGACCTTGTCGATGCCATGCCGATCCACGATGCGGCGCATCAGCGCGCCGTGATTCGCCATCTTGTCGACCCACTTGCGATTGGGCTCGTACTCCGAACCGCTTTCCAAACCTGAAGTCAAGACGCGGCCACCCGAATCGAGATCGGTGGAGCGGAAGGTGAAGTTGTTCTTGAAAAAGTCTACGTGGCCGTAGACGTGGCACATGACGAGCTTCTGATCCGTCAAGCTGTTGCCTTCGAGCAGGTACGCATACGAAGGGTTGTTGTTGATCACCATCTCGTAGATCTTCGAGAGCCCGTATTCGTAGCTTTTCGCTAAGCGTTCGTACTCCATACCGAAGCGCCAATGCGGGTAACGATTGGGAAACCCGCCGTACGCAGCGACTTCGTTCATTTGGTCGTACGAGAGCATCTCGAATATGGTCGGGAAAAAGTCGAGGCCAGCATCCCGGGCGAGCTTCTCGATCTTCTCCTGCTCGACCCGGAGGTAGCGCGGCAACACGTGTTTGTTCCCGTACGGCACGCTTACTTACCCTTTCCCAAAAATTCCTTGATGCTGTTCACGATGGCATCTCGGTCGCGGATTTCGCTGGTGATGACGCGCTCGTCGTCGCCGAACTGCTCCCTCAGGTCTTTGATGAATTGGCCCGAACCGTAAGGGCTCTCGACCTGGCCGTAGGCGAACATATTCACGAACGGCAAGATCTTGTCCTTCATGAGCTCGATACATACCAAAGTATCGTCCATTGACCAGTTGTCACCGTCGGAGAAGTGGAATGGGTAGATGTTCCATTCCTCCGGCGGGTACTCCCGCTCGATCAAATCGACCGCCAGCTTGTAGGCGCTGGAGATCATCGTACCGCCCGACTCGCGCGTGCGGAAAAAGGTATCCCTGTCGACTTCGCGCGCCACGGCATCGTGAATGATGTAGCGGCTTTCGACACCCTTGTACTGACGCTTCAGCCAGGCATCGATCCAGAAACTCTCGATGCGGACGATTTCTTTCTGTTCGTCGCCCATCGAGCCCGACACATCCATCATGTAGATGATGACCGCATTGGCTACGGGCTCTTGATCGACCTTCCATGAGCGGAAACGCTTGTCGTCGCGCTGGGGGACCACCAGCGGGCGAGCTGGGTTGTAGACGCCACTGGCGATGGCTCGCTTGAGGGCCTCTTTGTAGGTACGCTTGAAGTGCTTCAGAGATTCCGGACCCACGCGGCGAATACCGGTATAGCGATCCTTCGCGCTGATGATGCGGCTCTTTCCTTTGTTCTCGATGGCAGGCAGCTCGAGCTCTTCACCCAGGATGTCCGCCAGCTCGTCGAGCGTCACATCGACCTCGAGGATGTGCTCGCCGGCATCCTGGCCGGCCTTGCCGGACCCGGATTCCGAATCGTCGGCACCAATGGGGTCGCCCACCTCGCCCTCGCCTTGACCGACGCCACCCTTTTCCTTCGAGCCGAAGGTGAATCGTGGAATGTCGATCTGGGGAATGGGGATGGACACCAGATCTTTGCCTTTGCGCCCGAGCATCTCCCCCTGCGAGATGTAGCGCCTCAGATTCTGGCGGATCTTGCCCCGGACGATTTTGCGAAACCTCGAATGATCCTGGTCGATTTTCAATGACATGAACGACTTCGTAGTCTCGCACATCGCGAGCACAGGTGTTAGCCGGCCGCTGCCCTTGACCCGCAATGTGTCATGCTAGCTCCACAGGCACACCAAAACCCCGCTTATCCGTGCGCTGCTTCGGGGCCGAATCGTGGCAGAAGTCGGCGTCTTTCGCCCAGCCCCGCCGGCACGGCCAACCTGGCAGCGCCAAGCCGGCAGCGCCAAGCCCGCAGCGCCAAGCCCGCAGCGCAAGCCACCCGAGGTCGAGTTGGGCTCCGTCCTCGGTAGCGGACAACAGGCTATTTTCGGCCAACTGGTAGGCTCGACTTGGCACTCCGTGCTTGTGTTGTTATGGGCACGAGCACGATGACGATTCGCGAGCTCTTGAAGTTCCGCTGCACGGGATGCGGCAATTGTTGCAAGGACCCGCTGTTGCCCCTGACGCACGAAGATCTGGCCAAGCTCGCCAGCCACACCCTCACCGACCCCATGAAGCTCGTGAAGTTCGTGGGCCGCGAGGCCATCGACATGGATGACGAACCGGAGGGGTTCGCTCTCTTGCCACAGGGTCGCCGAGTGATGGTGCTCAGGCACGTCAACAAGCGCTGCATGTACTTGGGCGCCGACGACCGCTGCACGGTCTATTCCTTCCGTCCGCTGGGCTGCCGCGTCTTTCCTTTCGATCCTACGTTTTCTCGAAGCGGAAAGCTGGTGCGGCTCACCTTGATTCAGGCGACCGATTGCCGATACGAGCTGGACGGACACAATAGCGTCAAGGGGCTGATGCAGCTCAATCGCCGCTACGATGCAGCCATCCAGAGGTATCACGCGAAACTGGCGCAGTGGAACCAACTGCAGCGGAGTCGGAAGAGGCAGGGTCGGCCGGTGCAAAACGCACGTCAGTTGCTGGCGTTCCTGGGTGTTGTTCCTGACCGTCGGAGAACGCAGTATGCTTCGGCTCTAGCCGAGGGATAGGCAGCAAAGGAGCGATTGAGCTTGCAACAGTCCAGTTTCATGGTCCTTACCGCAGTGGGCAAAGACCGCCCCGGCTTGGTCAACGAAATCACCTCGCTGATTCATACCGCCGGCGCCAACCTGGAGGACTCCAGGATGGCCATTTTGGGTGGTGAGTTCGCACTCTTGCTCTTGGTAGCCGGCTCCCAAGCAACGCTCGCAGAGATCGAGGCAGGGGTCCCCAAGCTGGAGCAAAAGCTCGGGCTCAGCATCGTGACGAAAGCCACGGAACGCAGCGCTCCCGCAAAGCGCTTTCTGCCCTACTTGCTGAAAGTCACCGGCTTCGATCGGCCGGGGATCGTCCACCAAGTTTCAGAGCTACTGGCAAGGCTGGACGTCAATGTTGCCTCGCTAGAATCGCGGGTCAACTTTGCACCGCTCAGCGGCACGCCCATGTTCATTTTGGACGCGGAGCTTCAAGTACCCGATCAGGCCACCCTCAGGCGACTGAGGCAAGATCTGACCGCGACCTGCGACGAGGTCGACCTCGACTTTACGCTGGAGGCCAAAGACTAAACCTCCGTGCGTGGCAGTGCAGCCGGTCGAAAAATACTTTTCGGGCCGGGAAGGCGTATGCTAGCAATCCCCATGCGCCTGGTTTGCGCAACTCACGGGCATTGCTTCGATGGACTGGCGAGCGCCGTCGTGTTCACGCGATTGGCGCGTTCACTGAACCCTTCGCTCGAGTTCGAATACCACGGTTGCGGCTATGGGGCAGGCCAGCGCCGGCCAGGTGAGCACCTGCTGAACGGCGACGAGAACGCGATTCTGGACTATCGCTTCGAGGCGACACCGGCGCTGACCTGGTACTTCGACCACCATCAAACCGCTTTCCCAGATGCCGAGCATCGCGAGATCTTCGAAGCGCGCAAACCCAGCGGGCGCTACTTTCACGACCCCACCTATTCGTCTTGCACCAAGTTGATCGCCGACGTGGCGAGCTCGCATTTCAACGTCGACCTGAGCGATTTGCAGGAGCTCGTCCATTGGGCGGACGTGATCGACGCGGCTCGTTTCGAAAGCGCCAGTCAGGCCGCAAGTCGCAATCATCCGGTGCTCCAGCTGGCAAGCGTGGTCGAGCACTTCGGCGACGACAAGCTGCTCGGACAGCTAGTCCGTGAGCTCTTGGAGAAGCCTTTGGGCGAGGTAGCCGCGACCCCGGAGCTCAAAGCGCGCTATGCACCTCTCGGTCAGCGCCACGAGCGCTTCGTCGAGCGGGTGCGGGCCCGCAGCGAAAAACGCGGGCGCGTGATTCTTTGCGACCTGACCGATGCCGTGGTCGACGTGATCGGCAAGTTTTCCACGTACGCCCTGTACCCCGAGTCTGAATACTCCGTGATCGTCGGTTTGCTCTCCAACGGCGTCAAGATTTCCGTAGGCTTCAACCCCTGGGCGGGCACGCAACGCGACGTCGACATCAGCGCCATCTGCGCTCGCTTCGGCGGCGGCGGGCATCCCTTCGTAGGCGGTATCGCATTCGAAAGGTCAGAGCTGGAGAAGGCGCGCCAGGTAGCCTCCCAGATCGCCGATGAGCTGGCCTGAAAGACCCGTTCACCAAACACGCCCCTGGGTCCTCGGCCATCGCGGTGATAGCGCCCGGGCGCCAGAAAACACATTGAGTGCCTTCCAGCTGGCGCTCGACGCCGGTGCCGACGGCGTCGAGCTCGACGTGCGCCTCAGCGCCGATGGTCATGTCATCGTATTGCACGACCGGGATTGCTCCAGGGTCACGGGCGGCCACGTGAACGAGCGCGCCGAGAACATGCCGCTCAGTCGGCTCATGGGTCTCGTGCTGGCCCGGGGTGAGCACATCCCTACCCTCGATCAGGTGCTCAGCTGGGCCAAAGCCAATGGTGCCCGGCTGAACGTGGAGTTGAAAAGCGACGTGGCCGACCCGAGCACTCTGGTGCAGGCCGTCCTTCAGTGTATTGACCGCGCGGGCTTGCCGGAAGGGCACGTGCTGCTCTCCAGCTTCGGCAAGCGCATCGTCCAGGAGCTGAGCCAACAAAGCTCCGTGCCGGTGGCGCTGTTGGTGGACAGCCGCATCAAGCTCCGGCAGGCGCTCGAACAGTTGCCGAGCCTCGGCGTCACTATCGTGCATCCAAGGCACACCTTGCTCAACGGCTCCACGCTCACCGAGCTCAAACGACGCGGCTACGTCGTCAACACGTGGACGGTGAACCAGCCCGAGCGTGCCCGGCAGCTCAGCGCTAACGGCGTCGGCACCATCATCACCGACACGCCGGCACCGATTCTCTCGGCGCTCAGCACATAGCGAGGCACGAGGCTCGTAGCGCCTATCCCAGCTATTCCAGAAGGTGGTGGCGGTCTGAAGCGCCTATTCCACCGCCAAGCTGCCAAGAACGCCAAGCGCCGCCAAGGATTCTTGACTTTGCACCAACGCACCCAAGCGTGCATTTTCCGGATCAAGGATGTCAGAGCCGTTTTCAGGCCGATCGTTTGCCGCGGCGCGGGCGAGTCGACTGACTTTTCGCCGGGCGCGCGCTGCGGCGCGTATCGGCAATCGCACTCAGCACTTCTTGAATGGTAATGGTGGCCACACCGGCGGTCAGCTGCGCCACGTCGTAGGTGGGGCAGAGCTCCACGACGTCGAACCCCACGATTTCAGCGCCGACCAGCGCTCGCAGCAGCTGTTGCAGCTGCCAGGTGCTCATGCCCCCTGGGGCCGGGGTGGAAACGCCCGGGGCCATGCTCGGGTCGAGCGCGCACAAGTCGATGCTCACGTACAGGCTGCCACGGCTGACCAGCTTGCGAACCTGGCTCACTACCGCGTGAAAGTCCCAGCGCACCTCATCCATGGTGACGACTTCGAATCCCTGCCTGAGCGCAAACGACTGCTCGGCCGCCGAATCACATGGCCCCCGCACACCAATCTGCATCGCCGAATCCAGGCGAATCAGCCCTTCCGAAACCGCATGCCGAATCACGTTTCGATGGTGAATGCCCGCCCTGCGCTCGAGCTGCTCGGGCAGCATGTCGTGAAACGCGTCGATGTGGACCAAGCCCACGGCCCGCTTCTTCGCGGCACGAAGACCTCGGAGCGCGGCAAGCGTCGTGCTTTGGTCACCACCGACGAGCCCCGCCACAGCGCCGGAGCGGGCGACCGCCGCGACGCGTTCGGCAACCCTAGGCAGGCTTTCCTCCACCGTGAGCGCCTCGACGGAGACATTGCCGCCGTCGGCTACGCGAAGCTCGTCGTAAATATCGACGCCGAGCGCGCTGGAATAACGCCCTCCCATCCAGGAGACCTGGCGCACCGCATCCGGGCCAAGCCGTGCCCCTGCTCGGTGCAACGCTCCTACGTCCGTAGGTACGCCAAGCAGCAGCACATCTACCGCGGGAATGCCCTCGACGAGCGGCAGGTCGAGCATACCGAAGCCACCACGACTGCGGCGCTCGCGATCCGGAGCATAACTCACGCGTGCGGCGGGTGTGCGACGGCGCGTCGCGACGCGAACCTTCGAAGCGTTCGTATTGGCCTTTCGAGCCCGGACTCTCCGCGGCTTTTCCTTGGCCTTGGCGCGCTTCATGGCGTGCTCGAACAGCTGGAATACCGGCAGGCCACGCCGCCGGGGCATTGCTGACTGAACACCTTGGGAGGCAACGGTGGATTGTGCCACTGCTCGCGGTTTTTGAAGACCACGTCCTCACCCGTGCTGGGCACTTCGATCCTCAGCGACGCAGGCACCTCGGCCCCGCATTCTGGTCCGCTGGGCGGCAACGCGGGACCCAATCCATCCGGATCCGCGAGCGCCGGTTTGGTCCTGATGGGCCGGTGATCGCGGAGGCTGGCTTGGTACAAAGGAACACCTTGCTTGTCGACGCGAACACGGAGCACTCTGAGCCGCTGCTGTGACCAGGGTTTGTCGAAGTCGTCCGGTCTAGGAACCATCCGGATTTCTTCGAACGCATGATGTTTGCTGGGAATGCGGATCGAATAATAGCCCGCTGACAAGAAGCCGCTCTCCCATTCTATGGTTGCCTGCCCTGGATCGTGCACCAGCACCGGCGCTTCTCCGTGCAGCAGCTGCGCGAGAGCGAACGCCGGCACCGGCACGTGCGTGAAGCGAGATACGTTGCAAACGTTCGCCGGACCGTAGAGAAACTGCTTGTTCTGCAGGTCGTAGAGCGCAAAATCGCGTCCGTCGGAGGTCAGCGTCGACAAGGTGACACCGAAGGGGCTGATCACGTCGAATCGCAGCTGCTCCGGCAGCATCGCATAGTAGAGTACGCTGCCCGTCACGCGGCCCTCCGTGCCGAAATAGTCCAGCGTCGCCTCGCCCTGGACACCGCGACTGCATTCCAACGTCGCACGCATCCGCTCCAACGCGTCACGCGCCGTCGGGATCCGTGATTGGGGAGCCGCACAAGCCAAGCTCATCCCGGCGAGCAGCGTGACCGCAACGCCTGCCTGCGTTCGTCGAAGACGACGCATCAGCTAGCCCGCGCGCAAGGCTTCCAACTGGGCGAAATCCGGCAGCGTCAAGGTGAGCGTGTGCTCTTGCACACAGACGCCATGCTCCAAACACAATTCCGCCAGGCGGTGCCCGTCCATCAAGGTCACGGGCGCCGCGCCAGGCGCTCGGGCTTCTTCACGCGCTCCGCTCAAGACTTGCCCAGCGGTGATCAAATAACCCTGCACGGCGGGTCCATAGTGGTGGAGGGCACCGCGCAGCTCGGTCACCCGCTCGCGCCCCACTTCGCGCCCATCGCGGCGCACCACGATGGCCGTGCGCAGCTCGCTGCCCGCATGCTGCACCACCCCTTTGAGATGCAACTCCGCACCGTGAGACCCCGGGCGGCGAACCTGCGCCAGCTGCTTCACACCGAGCTCCTCGAGCAAAAGGATGACCAGCTCGCCAAAGCTCTTGTGCGGCAACCCGGAGAGCGCCCGCAAGAAAGCGCGCTCCGACAACTCTCGATACCTACTGGCAACGGACCCGAGCTGTTGCTCGAGCGCAATCAGCTCGGGGTCCAGCGCCCAGTCTTCGAGCGCCACACGGTTGCCGGTGACCCGAAATCGTGGCCGTTCGCCGCGCTTGGAGCGGCGCAGGTTGTCGCAACGCACGGTCGCCGCCAGTAGCGCGGCGCTCGGAGCCAGCTCCGAACCCTCGGCGCTGCGCTTGACTGCGTCGGCCAAGTTCTGCAGCGATACAGACCCGCGGTTCTTGTCATAGGTCGCGAGCAAGCTGGCCACGGCCTCGGCAAGACCGCGACCGACTGCCCCGTCGAACTCTTGCAGCTCCCGATCTCGGTCTCGGTCTCGGTCCCGATCTCGGTCCCGATCTCGATCCCGATCCCGGTCGCGATCCCGATCTCGATCTCGGTCGCGATCTCGCTTGTTACGACCATTGCGAGCGCTGCGTTCTCGGGTTTCGGCCTCGAGCTCATCGAGCTGAATCCCCTCCGGCACATCCGACACGGTGTACGAAGGCAAGTCGTCGTCCGAGTCATTCGCTTCGACCTCGGCGCGCGAACGCCGGCGCCGGCGCCGACGCCGACGGGTTCCAAGCTCCTGCTTGTCCTCGTCTTCTTCCGGCTCCGCTCCAAAGATGGGCTCGTCGTCGTCCTCTTCCGGCTCGAAAATGCCGCCAGCCTGCGCGGCAAATTCCGCTCGCCGCCTCTCCTCGTCGTCCGGCGGATTCGCTTCGTCGTCCACGTCTTCGTGGCTGGCGAGCAGGCGCTCCGGCTCACGCTCCGCTTCGGGCCCCGCCTCGCCGCTGCCGTTCGGACGCTCCGCATCCTGCCGAGCGATGCGTTCGAGCGCTGGAGTGCGGTCCTGCAGCCCTTTCTCGACGGTTTGCTTGTCCCACTCGCGCAGAGCAAACACGCCGGGCTTGACCCTCACCAGGGGGTTGTCTTTGTCGCCCTTTTTGGCCAACGCAGCCAAACGCGCTCCCATGGTGACTTCGGGGCTCTTGCCCACGTGACTGAGGAGGTCCTTCTCGATCGCTACGTCTGTTATCTCTTTATAGTGTAATGGTTTGCCCACGAGGCGGAGCACCTGCGCCGCAGCTTCCGTAAACGTCATGCAAAGTCTTCTTTCGTTCGATTGAGAACATGGTTCTCGCTCCCTGATGCGCACCCTCCTGGGAAGCCGTTGGGGGCTTCCACCTCCGGCAGGGCAACGCCCGGTCACGAAAGGCATACCACGCCGGGATTACGCCGCGCCATCTTCTTGACGCCGAGCTCTGAGCTTTTTGGGCCCTGAGCGGTTTTGTTAGAGTTTTCGCAAGAAAAAAACAGCCTCCATGGAGGCACGACTCGTTCGGGGGCCGGCCGGACCCGCCGGTTCGGGACGCGAGCGGATGGGCCACTGACACCCGGGCAACCCGACCGACGTATACCGCCCGTAACACGCCCGTCGTTGCTCCCCTTTGGGCATGGGCGGACAATTCGTTAGTCTATGATTAGGTCTGATGCGACCGACCTGGCAGCTGGCTCCGGCCCGGCGGCAACCCGACTTGTCCGCGGTGGATCAGTGTTGCTGATTTAGGTGAGAACGCGCCTCCCCCACCGCGCATAATCGCAGGAGTGCGAGACTGGCGAAGCCCTCGATGACGATGCGCTCCTGCTCGCGATGGCGCGACGCATTCTTGGCGGACCGGAAGATCCGGGTCGAGCCAATTACCAAGTTGCCGTCACCGTTTGCGCCAGCTGCGGCCAGGGCTCGATCGACGCGGCGGGCGAGGCCATTCCGGTCTCGCCAAATGTTGTCTCCATGGCAAACTGCGACGCGCAGCGGCTCGACCTTCGCCCCCATGGGGGTGAGGTTTCGCGAGCTCCGCGCGCCACGCAAGACATTCCGCCCAAGGTGCGACGTTTGGTCCGGCGTCGCGATCGGCGCTGCGTGGTTCCGGGTTGCAGCAATCGCGACTGTGATATCCATCATCTTCGCCCACGCTCCGAAGGCGTGGATCACAGCCCCGCAAACCTGGTGCTCATGTGCGGTGCGCACCACAGAGCCATTCATGAGGGCAGGCTCATCGTTCACGGTGACTTGACCACGGGGTTTCGGTTTCAGCATGCGGATGGATCAAGCTATGGTGAGGTTGCGAGTCCGCAGGTGGCAGGTGTGTGGGCACGGGTGTATCAGGCTCTTCGCGGGCTCGGGTTTCGAGCGGGCGAGGCGCGCGAAGCGATCGACCGCGCACGACCCACCACTAGAGCCGACTGGCCGCTTCAGGAGTGCTTACGTCAGACCTTGAAGCTGCTCGGCGAAGCGGCGAAGTGTTGCGCGCCGGTCGGGTGATGCCGAGCCGAGTAGTCTAGGCATCGCTTAGGCATCGCTTGGCCCCCACGGGGTTCGATTATTCCTGATCGAGACAAACGTAAAAGCCAAGCAAAACCGGGCCGCGAAGGCTGACCCCGAGGTATTGGCCAAGCCCCAACGACGACGATTCAAGACCG
>CBFGRJ010000227.1:0-11673 GCA_965651135.1 uncultured Myxococcales bacterium | reverse complement strand
CTAGCGCGCTGCCGGACAAAAGCGCAACGGTCGTCGACCCGCGCCTGCGTCTGCCCAAGGTGCGAGACGGGTGGCCGACCTGCCTTGCAGTCCTAGACCTCCACGTACAATGGCGGACGGGCCTCACAGAACGCGCGGATGCGCGTCAGGTTTTCGGCGCTCAGGTTGGTGAAAGCTATTCCAATGCCGGGCCGTTCACTGTCTTGAGTGGGTTCGCGACGCTGCCAGCGCACCACACCTTCTACTTCGAGCTCGTTGCCATCCGGCAGTTCCAACTGGATTGTCAGCTTCGTACCCACGGGCACCATCTCGTACGTGGCTACGAAAAGCCCTCCGCTCGAAATGTCCTGAGTCAGGCCCGCAAAAAAATGGGACTCGGCCACGAACTCTACATGCTGCACGTAGGGGTGTCGTGCGTTGTCGCGCCGTTCCGTGGCTGCGGTTTCCGGCGCAGTCAGCTCGTCGTCGAGCGGGCCCGAGCTGATCGACAGCTGGCGCAGCACTGGGAAGCCACCAGCGCCGGTCGGCGGTAGAGGTGCGCAAGGGGCGGCGCTGACGGGTGGGGGGGCCATGTCTGTGGCCTGCGTTGCCAGCAGGAGTGCGTTCTTGTCGGTCAAAGACTGACGCAGGCGCTCGAGCTCTTGTCTCGCTTCTGCGAGCTCGGCGCGCAGCTGTTCGACCTCTTCGCGAAGTGCCTGTTCCTCTACCGAGCCTGAGCTCGGGGTGAACGGTGGTACCGACAGCTGTGCCCGTGCGATCGCCAGCCCCTCGTCGTCCATGGCTTCCAACCAGCTGTCGTCGACCTCCATGACCGGCGTCAGGCGATGCAGTCCGCTCGTGGTGTGCGCCGCTGAAGGCAGCCGACTCACAGCCGCATCCATTCGAGCCACGCTGGTGAGCATTGGCCGCCGTTGCGCGCTTGTTCGGCCTGACTGCGCTCGTAACTTCATGCTGACCCATACGTGGCCGGGCGCGTGAAAATTTCTTACGACCCGCAAATCCAACGGAGACGTACGCCCCCTAATCTGGCCCGAGCACTTACCTTGGACGTCCCTGGATGCTTCGCAGCTGCTCGTTGACTCGAGGATTCAGCTGCTGCCGCGCCAGCGCACGCGTTCTTCCTCGAAGATTCGACCGAGCCGCCGCTGTTCTTGGAGGAACGCTGCATAGGTCTTGGGCACGCGTACATCGTCGGCGAAGGCTGCCAGCACCCGGACGGCGGCCTCTGCGTCATCGGTGGCGCGATGTGCACGGATCAGCTCGATCCCAAGGCGCTCACACACTTCGCCCAACGATTTGCCTTTTTCGTCCTTCATCAGCTCGCGAGCCCAGATCAAGGGATCGAGCCACTCGACGCCCTTGCGAAAGGCCGGCGGCAGGACCACCGAGCTTAGGTCCACGCGGCCGAGCTCCGCCATCAAGAAGTCGCGATCGAACTCTGCGTTGTAGGCTACGGGTACTGCTCGCTGAAGTTCGGCAAGCACCTCTGCCGCTATCTGCTCGAAGGTCGGCGCGCCCGCCACGTCCGCGTCCGTGATGCCATGCACGGAGCTAGCCTCTTGTGGGATCGGACACTCTGGGTTCAAGAGCCAGCTTTTCCGACGCACCACCTGACCGCCCTCGTAGAAGACACAGCCGATTTCGATCACCCGATCGACGGCTGGGTCACGCCCTGTCGTTTCCGTATCGATGCAAACGAGCGTGAGCTCGTTCATACTCGCTTCGGCGGCCCACTCGTCGGCCACACCGATGGCGGCCACGCGAATCAGGTGGGCGATGCCCGGGTAATGCCTTCCTGTTGGGAAGCACCCGCCCCCGTCGACACTCCACCTCACGGCTGTTTTGCACCCGTTGGCGCCGCGGAGGCACTGGGTTTGGGTGCTGCTGCCTTCGCGGGGACCGGCGGAGCCGTCGTCGCACCGACCAGCTCGAGCTCGAGCTCGATCCAATCCTCGAAATCTGCCTGCTGGTCGCCTGCGGACAAGAAGCGACGACCATTGATGAACAGTGTGGGCGTTCCCGTCAGCTCGACCTGCTCACCCTGCTTGCGATCGCGTGCCACGCTGTCTGCCACGGCCTCACTCTCGAGATCGGCCTTCCATTTTTCGATGTCGAGGTCGATGTCTTTGGCGATGCGCTCGATGACCGGCATGGCGAGAGGCGGATCTTTCGAGAACAAACCCTCGTGCATTTCCCAGAACTTGCCCTGCTTGTCCGCGGCCACGGCCGCGCGAGCTGCCTTCTCGGCATTTTCGTGGATGGCCAGCGGGAAGTGCTTGAACACCAAGCGTACCCGGTTCGGGTACTTCTTCAGTGTGTTCTCAATCATTGGCTTGGCTGCTCGGCACGCGGGGCATTCGAAATCAGCCCACTCGACGATCGTCACCGGAGCGTTTTCCGGACCCTTGCTCGGAGAGCCGGCCGTGTCGATCTCCTTGACCTGGTCGGTGGCGAAGCGAGCGCGGTACGCCGCCTCGGCCTGCCCTTGAGTGCGCCCCTGGCGTACCTGGGTCAGCAAGAACTTGGCTGCCGGCAAGCACGCCTTGCACTCACGCTTTTCAGAGACGCACTGCGCCAAGCTAACGGGCTGATCTTTGCATGGCGCCAGAAGCTCACTGACATGACCTGACCACTGCTGCCGTTCGCGGGTGGTGAGCTGCGAGGTGTCCACACCCGGGAGCTTGACGTCCTTGGGCTCGGCGCTGCTCGGTGCCTCTCCGCTCCCATTCTCGCCAGGGGAACGGCAGGTACTGATATTGATGTTGATCGACGCGGTGGTCACGAGCGCGGCTACTAGTCGCCAGCTGAGCATCGGGTTCGGAGCGTAGTGCCTGGTGAAAGAAGTTCAACCCATATCGAAGCTGGCTCCTGCGCACAAAAGTGCCGATGGGGGCCGGTAAACGCCGAAAAAACCAACCCGCGTCTTGAATGTGCGGTAAATCGCCCATCGGTATGCAGTCGACCAGCGAAAGCCCCCCTTCCGGCGAGGAGAGCGCAGCGGCGCCCAGGACGGTGAGGCACGTGCTGGCCGTGGGTGGCGGCCGCGGCGGTGCCGGCAAGAGCACCCTTGCCGTCAACCTCGGAGTCTACCTGGCGCAGCTCGGCCGCACGGTGATTTTGGTTGACGCGGATCCCACCGGTGCGGAGCTCCACACCCTGCTGGACGTCGAGCTGCCCAAGGTGGCCGGCAGGCTCGATGACGAAGACCTTGCCCCTTGCGATACGCCGATCCCGGGGCTCCTGCTCTTGCCCCAGGCGTACAGCATCGGGTCGACGGTGCCGATTAGACCTGGTCGCAAGCCTCGTTGGGCGCGGCGCCTACGTTTGCTCGACGTCGACTACGTCATTCTGGATCTTGGCGCCGGGACCGCGCCGGCCACGCTGGACCTGTTCTTGAGCGCCGACATGGGCATTTGTGTCGTGACGCCCGAGCCACCCAGCGTCGAAGCCACGTACCGTTTCTTCCGCGCGGTCTTTCAGCGTCGCATTCGTCGCACCTTGATCCGGGATCGCTTCAAGTTGCGTATGGTCGAGCGCGCGCAGGCTGAGCTCCACCCCCTTCCAGAACCCATCGATTTGGTACGCGCCATCGCCCGCTATGATTCATCGGTCGGAGCCCTGGCAGCGACGGAGCTGGCCCAATTGCGCCCACGCCTGGTCGTGAACAACTGTCGTTTGAGAACGGACAGCGACCTGGGCTCGCAAATGGGCGAGATGTCGACCCGGTTTTTGGGGGTGAAGTTGGACTACATCGGCCATATCGAGCAAGACGATGCCGTGTGGCTGAGCGTGGTTCGGCGCCGCCCGCTACTCATCGATAGCCCCGCGTGCAAGGCTGCGCGCAACCTGGAACGCATCGCGCGCCGCGTGCTCGCGCTCGCGCAAAGCAGAGATACCCGCTCGGACGAGCCGATCTCGATCGTTCCCTCCGAGCCGAACTTGTACGACGTGCTCGGAACCCATCGTGGCGCGACCGACGAGGAGCTCAGGCGCTCTCACAAGCGCCAGCGCGAAATCTTCCAGTCAGGTAGCTTGCCGCTCACGAGCCTGTTGACGGAGCAGCAGCTGGTGAGCGAGCGGGCGCAAATCGACGAAGCCCACGACACACTGCTCGACCCGCTGCGTCGCCGCGCCTACGACGTCTCGATGTTCCCCGAAGCGGACGAACAGCCGCCCGAGCCGGAGCGGGGAAACGATGGTGCGTTGGAGGCCGAGCGAGAGATGCTCAGGCAAGAATTAGCGCGCGAGATCAATGCGGAAACGGAGTTTTCTGGAAGCTTGCTGCGCAAAGTGCGCGAGTCGTTGGGAATCGAGCTGGAGGAAATCGCGGGGCGCACGAAAATCTCGCCAGCGTACCTAAAGGCCATTGAACACGAGGACTTCAAAAGCCTTCCTCCGCTAGTATACACGCGAGGTTTCGTGCAGCAGATTGCCAAACATCTCAAGCTCGATCCAACCCAGGTGTCGCGGACCTACCTCAAACGCATGCGGCGTTGGCGAGCTACGTCCAACGATGGGTCGGTAGCGTAATTCGGAATGTTGCGAACGGCGTCTCCCAGCACGGCCCATCAGCTGCTCTACGAGCGGGCCTGGCTCTATACGCTCGCCGTGGCGTTCGTCGCGCTCGTGCCACGTTTGTTCGTCGCGATTGCCTGGGGCAACGAGCCGGTGTGGGATGGTCACTACTATCACTTTGGCGCCGAGCGCATCGCCGAGGGGCTGGGCTACAGCGAAGACGTCGTGGTCAACGGCCAAACCGTGAGCAAGCCGTGGGTCCACTACCCAGTGGGGTACAGCGGCTTTCTTGGTTTGATCTACAAGGTCTTCGGTTCGGGTTTGCTGGTGGCGCCCATCGCCAACGCCTTGCTCGGAACGCTGTTGGTGGTCTTGGTTCATCGCTTGGCGCGCGTCTACGTCGACGAAAAGCGCGCTCGCGCAGCCGCCATCATCGCCGCGCTGCATCCTGGATTGATCGCCTATTCGCCCGTGTTGATGACCGAGCCTCTGGCCGCCCTCTTGATCGTGGCCGCCTTCTTGGCAGCGCTGAAGCTTTCCGGGTTCACCGCGGCCGCCGTCGCAGGGCTGATTTTGGGTTTTGCGACCTTGGTACGACCTTCTTCGCTCTTGTGTCTGCCGCTCTTGCTGTTCACGATGAAGCTCGATTGGCGAACCCTGCTTGCGCAAGGCAGCGTCGCCGCGGTCTGCTGCCTCGCGCCGGTATTGCCTTGGACTCTGCGCAACTGCAGCGTCATGGATGGCTGCGCGCTGGTGAGCACCAACGGTGGGTGGAATCTGGCCATCGGCGCCATGACCGAGGATGGTCGTTTCCGGACGCTGCGAGCCGCGGACGGATGCAAAGTCGTCACGGGCCAGGTGCAGCAAGATCGCTGCTGGGCCGAGGTCGGTCGCAAGCTGATCGCACGAGATCCCATAGGTTGGCTAAAGAAGGCGCCGCTGAAACTCGCGCAGACGTTCAACCACGAGTCGTTCGCCATCGAATACCTTCATGAAGCGGACCCCCTGTCGTGGCCCGAGCAACGGCGTACCGCCGGGCGGCAGCTGCTCACTTTGTTTCACAGGTTGCTCATGATCGGCGCAGCGCTGAGCGTGATCGCGATGACCGGGTATCGGCCCAAAGCCGGCAGCGCCTACCTCAGCCAAACGGCGCTGCTCTTGATGGTGGCGGGCCTTTCTGCTTATTGCTTTGCTGACGACGACCATCCTTTTTACCTCTTGGCGCTGTTCACACCCTTGATCGCCGTGTTGAGGCTGCCTGGGCGACCCGGCCAAGGCCCCGTGGGTCGTTGCATGCTCGGTTGGCTTTTCGTGACGGTGCTGACCCACGTGGTGTTCTTCGGCGACGACCGCTATCATCTGGTCGTCACGCCGGCACTCTGTATTCTGGCGGCGGGCGCGCTCCGCCCACCGAATCAGGGGCCCGCACCCGCAAGCGCCGCGGGCTAGCCTATTCTGGAGTGGCGTACGGGGTCTTGCCCCAGTAGGCGTAGAAGTCGTCGTCCACCCTTTTCCAGCCGGCGGCGACGGCCGGCATGTTCTCTTTCAGCCAGCGATAGAAGTGGGGTCTAGACCCGTCCGCATCGACGACCCCATATTCTTCGGCCAGGTCCCACGAGGCGAACACGCGTCCGCTCTTTTTGGCTACTGCGGGGTCTGCAGCGAGTGCGGCAATGCATCTGCCGACGTAGAGAGGCGTCTCGGAGGCGATGAACTCCTTGACCTTCTCTGCGGCGTCGCGCCAGTTGGCCTCCGTGACGCCGAAATGATCGAGCATCCACTCCGAACGAAGGAAGCCGGGCGTTACCGCTACGGCGGTGACATCGCGACCTTCGAGCTCCTGCGCCAGCGCAAAGGCCATACGAATGATGGTTGTCTTGACCAGGTCGTAAAAGAAGTTGCCTCGGTAGTAGTAGCCGTCGCCGTCGGTGATCTCGAAAACGACGCCGCCTGGTCTTAGCCGCGGGAGGCCATAGTGGCTGGTGATCACGTGCGTCTTGATGGCTCGATCGATGAGGGTCAGCCCGCCTTCGAGGTCCACCTCCCATAGTTTCTTGCCCCATTCGATCAGATCGTCGCCTCCCCAAATGTCATTGACCAGAATGTCGAGCTCACCCACCTGATCGAACAGAGCCGCCACTTGCTCGGGTACGGTATGATCGACTCGCACGGCGATGCCCCGACCACCGCGGGCGGTGACGATGTCTGCGGTTTGGTGGATGGTTTCCGGGCGATTCGTCATCCCAGGGTTGCCGGCTACGCTCCGCCCGGTGCAATAGACCGTGGCTCCCGCTTCTCCGAGCGCTGTGGCGATGCCTCGCCCGGCACCGCGCGTGGCGCCTGCGACCACGGCAACCTTCCCTTGTAGCGGCTTCGTCATCGCTGCATTCATACCACAGAACGCTCACGAGTGGAGCGGGTCCGATTTCAGGTATTCGGACGGGTCAGCGGGATGCGAATGCACGCCCTGGTGCCTCGGCCGGTGTTGTCCAGCGTCAGCGTGCCGCCGTGCTCTTGAACGATGGAGTAGGCCAGCGATAGTCCCAGCCCCGTGCCTTGCCCGACCGGCTTGGTGGTGAAGAACGGCTCGAAGATGCGCTCTTTTACCGCATCGGGGATGCCGCCTCCGGTGTCGTCCACGACGATGACGTACTCACCGTTCTCGCCGCCCTCGGCGCCCGTGGTGATGCGCACTTCACCGGTGCCTTCGATGGCGTCGAGCGCGTTGACTACCAGGTTCATCACCGCCTGGTTCATGAGACTCGGAAAGCAATCGATCACATCTGGCTCGCCGAAGCTCGTGTGTACGGTCACTCGATCGCCGAGCCGATGCGATAAAATCGTCAACAGTGCGCCGATGGATTCACTGACGCTGACCTGTTTGAACTCGCCTTCGTCCAGCCGCGAAAAGGTTCGCAGTTTCACCACCAAGTCAGCGATTCGGTCGAGCCCGAGGCTCATTTCTTCGAGTCGGTTCGAGGCGCGCTCCCAGTGCTTCGCCGCTCCCGGCGACAGGTTGTTGCGGCACTCCGCCCCCACTTGTTCGAGGCTGGTCCTGGCCGTTTTCAGGTGGCTGGTGCAAAACGCTAGCGGGTTGTTGATTTCGTGCGCCACTCCCGCCACGAGCTGACCGAGCGATGCCATTTTTGCGGACTGCACGAGCTGAGATTGGGTAGCGCGAAGCTCGTTGTACGCTCGCTCGAGATCCGAGTTCACCAGCTCGAGCCGCGCCTTGGCGCTGGCGACTTGTTCGCGCTTTCGCTGCAATTCCAGAAAGACCCGTACCTTGGAGCGCAACACCGTGGGGTTGATGGGCTTCAGCAGGAAGTCCACGGCGCCGGTTCCGTAGGCTTTGAGCTTCGTGTCTTCGCCTTCGCGCGCGGCCGTCAGGAAAATGATGGGTACGTCATTGGTTTTGGGGTTGCTCCGGACGTGCTCGGCCACCTCGTAGCCATCCATTCCCGGCATTTGCACGTCGAGCAGCACGACGGCGAAGTCCTGTTTCAGTAGCCGGCGCAGAGCGTCTTCGCCCGATTCGGCCAACACGACCTCGCACTCGAGGCCTTCGAGCAGGGCTTGCATCGCGATCAAGTTCGCCTTCACGTCGTCAACGACCAGCACGCAAGGTTGGGGTGCGCCGTCGCGGGGTGAGAGCACAGTCTCGGCCTCGTGGCGTTCCATCACGACGGCACCTTTCGATAGATGCGTTCGGAGGCCGTCAATTCTTCGAACTCCTTCCAGCGCATGGGCATATGCTCGCTCTTGCCGAGGCACAAGAAGCCGCCCTGACACAGCCCCTGAGCCAGAACACGCGTGACTCGAGCGCGCAGCTCTTCACCAAAGTAAATGAGCACGTTGCGGCAGAAGATCACCTGCATTTCACCCAGCGCATAGTCAGTGACCAGATTGTGCTGAAAAAAAACGATGCTCTGGCGCAACACTTCTTTGAAGGCCATACCGCCGTAGGCGTACGTATAGTAGTCGGTCGGGTTTGCTCGGCCTCCTGCTTCGCGATAGTTCGATTCGAAGCTGGCCAATTGCGTTGGCGAGTAGGAGCCGCCTCGGGCCTGTTCCAGAGCGCCGGCATCGATGTCGGTGGCATAGAGCTGTGTGCGCTCGAGCAGGCCTTCTTCTAGGAGCAAGATGGCGGTCGTGTAGGCTTCTTCACCCGTGGCGCAGCCGGCGTGCCAAATCTTGATGTGCGGATAGGTTCTCAGGACCGGGATCACTTTTTCACGAAACGCGCGATAAAACCCCGGATCGCGAAACATCTCACTGACCTGCACGGTCAGGTCCTGAAGCAGCGCATGGAAGTATTCGGGCTCGACCAGCACTCGGTGCAAGACCTCGCCGAGGTGCTTCATGCCTGACTTGGCCAAAGCTGTCTTGACTCGCCGTTCCATGAGGTCGGGCGCGTATCCTCGAAAATCGTAACCGTAGCCCTCGTAGATGGCTTGGAGCAGCAGGCGGGCTTCGATCGCCTCAGGGTCATGAATGAGTGACAACAGGGCTCCCCTTGTTCAGCCATTGATGCAGCACCGCGAGCAACCGGTCGGGTTCTACCGGTTTGGTCAGGTAGTCGCTGGCGCCCGCTGCCAGGCACCGCTCCCGTTCTCCCTTCATGGCTCGCGCCGTCAGGGCAATCACCGGCAGCTTCGCGAACGAAGGCTGAGCTCTCAAGCGCCGGATCGCCTCGTACCCATCCATTTCCGGCATCATGATGTCCATCAACACGGCCTGGACATCGGAGTGTACAGCCAAAAGCTCCAGAGCTTCGCGACCATTCTCCGCGACCACCACTTCTGCGCCTTTTCCGATCATCAATGCCGAGAGAGCATAGACCGTGCGCATGTCGTCCTCCGCGAGCAGAATCTTCTTCTCGGCCAAGGAGATCTCCGGTCCGGTACCCTCCGGGACGTGGCCCGCGGCCGCCTGCCCCTGGGAAAGCTTCTGTTTCAAGTGCCGGACGAACGATCTCACTTCTTCGAGTAGACGCTCTCCCGAGCGCTCGTCCTTCAGAATGACGGTTTCAGCATAGGCCTCGAGCTCCCTGGTCTCTTGCTTGGTCAGCGCTCGCCCGGTGTGCACCACGATGCGAGGCAGTCGCCCACCCGAGCGACGCTTCATGGCTTCGAGCAACTTGAGACCATCCATATCGGGCAGGCCCAAGTCCAAAATCATACAACCGAACGAGTCTTCGTCCAACGCGGCTAAGGCCATCTCCGCGCTTTGCACGCGTGTGATCTCGACCGGCTCCCCGCGCAGCAGCGTTGCGATGGACTCGCCTTCTCTGGCGTTGTCTTCTACGATCAGCAGTTTTGGAGGTGAGCGGTCGTACCCGCGCGTCAGAGTAAAGACCATGCTGGTCAGCTCCGCATGGCTGACGGGCTTGACCAGATAGCCCACCGCACCGAGAGCCAGCCCCCGATCGGGTTTGTCTACGGCAGAGACGAAGTGGACCGGAATGTCGCGAGTCACCGGGTCGGCTTTGAGGCGTTCCATCACTGTCCAGCCCTCGATGTCCGGGAGTCGGACGTCGAGAATGATTCCAATCACGTTTTGGCTGCGCGCCAGGGCCAAGCCTGCTTCACCCGTGCCGGCGGTCAGCACGGCGATGCGGCGTGCGCGAATGATGTCGCTGAGCTGCTCGGACAACACGGGATCATCCTCGATGACCAGCAGGTGTGGGTCCAATGCCGAAATGCGAGCCGCAGGCGCCGTTTCCGGTTCCGTTCGCGCGCGCGGCTTCGCCGATAAAGACAAGCGAGCCTGTGAGGGTAGTGCTTCCGGAACGTAGCAGGTGAACTTGCTGCCCTTGCCGGGAGAGCTCTGAAGTTGCAATTCGCCGCCCAACAAGATCGCGGATTCGCGTGCAATCGTCAGACCGAGCCCCGTGCCACCGAACTTGCGGTCCGATGCTGCTTCCAGCTGTTCGAAGGGTGCAAAGACGCGTTCTCGCGCTTTATCCGGTATGCCGCCTCCGGTGTCGGTCACCTCGAACGCGAGTGTCCGTGCGGCCGTCAGCTCGCGTCGTTGGAAGCGCACGCTTTCGCTCGGGCGCTGAATCGTGAGCGACACGCTGCCCTCTTTCGTGAACTTGATGGCGTTGCCCAGCAGGTTCGTCAAAATGCGCTCCAGCCGCTGCACGTCGGTGGTCAACGTTTCGGGCAACCCTCGAGCGAGCTCGATGTTCAAGGTCAGCCCTCTTTCCGTCGCGAGCTCTTGGAAGCGGCGCCGAGCGAATTGGGCGAAGTGTTCCAAGGGTACACTCTGCAGGTGGAGCTCTTGCCGTCCAGACTCGATCTTGGCGAGGTCCAGGATCTCGTTGATGAGCTTGAGCAGATCTTCACCCGCCGAGTGAATGGTCCGGCAGTGTTCGACTTGCTTGGGTGTGAGATTTTGGTTTTCGTTTTCCGCTAGCAGGTGTGACAAGAGCAGCATGCTGTTGAGCGGCGTCCGCAGCTCGTGCGACATGTTCGCCAAGAACTGTGACTTGTACGAGCTGACCCGCGCCAGCTCCTCGGCCTTTTGTTGCAGCCCCTGGCGTGCGGCTTCGAGACTGGCGTTGTTCTCACGCAGCGCCAGACGTTGAGCCTCGAGCTCCTGGTTGGCGGCAGACAGCTCCTGCTGCTGGGCCATCAGCTCGTTGTTGTTCACACGCAGCTCTTCTTCTTGTGCGACGAGGCGCTCCGCCTGGCGCCGGGATTCGGCCAAAAGCTCCTGGAGCTCCACTCGGGAGGTCGAAGTCTCGAAAGACATGGTCAGAGTCTCGGCTACCGAGCGCAGAAACTCTTTGGACCCTTCGTCGCAGGGCTCGAACATCGCCAGCTCGACGACCCCCATGGTCATGCCGCGTCGTGCCAGAGGCAACAGCACCAGCGATCGAGGCACCGCTTCGCCCAAGCCAGAAACCACCTTCATGTAGTCGCGAGGCAAGTCGTTGACAATGACGAGATCGTTAGCGAGGGCGGCTTGCCCGACCAAGCCTTCGCCCGGCGCGAACTGAGCGCCACTGCTGGGGGATTCGCCCGAACCGTCGTCAAGCGCCGACGGGGCGAGTGCGACGCACGCAGATCTCTCGAGTCGCCCCGCTTCGTTTCTCAGGTAGAGGGCGCCGGCTACGGCGCGCGTCTGGTCGACCAAGAATCTCAGGGCACG
>CBFGRJ010000226.1:0-11737 GCA_965651135.1 uncultured Myxococcales bacterium | reverse complement strand
AGAAGTCCTTGGATTTCTGGGGTCGTTTCGCGCCCGCACCGCAGACGCGATGCATCTTCGAGGTTTGTATTTCGTGTATTTCGAAATCGGCGCGGCAAGGATGCCTCGCTGAGGCGGGAGCCACCCATCACGCTCGACAAATTTGCGCTCGCCAAAGGCCGGTTCGTGTTAGCGTCACGGTGCGTGAACAACGAGTTCAAAGGGGGGTTCGGCAGTCGTGGTGGGCCGGGCCCAGCGGCTCTGCCGGACACCGATCGCACCATCGAGCAGCGGCCCTCCGAGGTGCGCGAGCTCACCCAGCGCTCACCGCGCGAGTCGACCCTGCGTTTCAAGGGTGGACCTTCGCTTTCGGTCTCCACCGAGACGCAGAAGGTGTTCACCACGAACGACACCCATGTCGCGACGCTGGCGCTAGGAGACATGTTCGTGGAGGTTCGAGCGCTCGATCTGACCACGCTGGCGGCTGCCGCCCTATTGCAAAAAGCGATCGACAACGAGCTGTTGCGTTCTGGCCACACTCGACTGCTCGTGGACGCACGTGACATGCTGATCGCCCCCAACGACGTCAACGACTACATGTGGCGCTGGGCACATGCACATCCATTGCTGAATAGAATCGCCGTCGTGAATCAGTCACAGGTCATGTCGGTCGCCGTGCGTATGCGAGCCGTCGCCAAACGCCAGCATCTGGCCGCCTTTCAGCAGTACAGCGAAGCCGTCGCGTGGATCCGCAGCTGAGGCAAGCTGCCATGGCTCGGCTTGCATATCGCGACGAATTGCGTTTGCATGTCGTTGCGCTGTGCATGCGTTGAAGCTGATAGGCGCTTTGCTCGCCCTGGGCTGTTTGGGCCTGGTCATCGTCGTGACGCATGCGGCGGGCAGCGAGCGTCCGCCAAGCGATACCTTGCTGGTCGGTCTGAGCGCCGAGCCTCGCTCGCTCGATCCGCACACCACCACGGCTTCCAGCGACTTTCGAGTATTGACCAATGTGTACGAAGGGCTGGTGCGTTTCGAGCCTGGAACGCTGACGCCCGCGCCCTGCCTGGCCGAGCGCTGGACCATCTCGGAAGACGGCACCGAGTACACCTTTTTTCTCAAGCAGGAGGTTTCGTTCCACGACGGAACGCGTTTCGACGCCGAGGCGGTCAAGTTCAACTTCGATCGCCTGCTGCGCAAGGATCATCCCTACCATCACACCGGTCCGTTTCCGCTCGCATTCTTCTTCGAGCGTGTCGTCGCGGTCGAGGTCATCGACGCCGCAACCGTACGCTTCTTGCTCGACGAGCCCTTCGCGCCGCTGTTGGCCAACCTGGCCTACCCCACCGGACTTTTGGTGTCACCGACGGCAGTGAAGCGACATGGGCGTCGATTCAGCCGGCACCCGGTGGGAACGGGGCCGTTCGAGCTCGTGCAATGGGATGCGGGTCAGCGTATCGTGCTCGAACGGCATGCGCGGTATCACGGCGAACCCGCGCGGCTTCGCCGAGTGGTGTTCAGACCGATTGCGGATTCCATGACACGCGTGGCGGAGCTCAGGGCCGGGGGTGTCCACTTGGTACCTGAACTAGCGCCCGACAACGTGCAATGGTTCCGCCGAGCCGGCGGATTTCGGGTGGTCGAAGCTCTGGGACCGCATCTCTGGTTTTTGATCCTGAACACCAAGCGCGCCCCTTTCGACGACAAGCGCGTACGTCAGGCCGTCAACTACGCGGTCGACAAGCAGGCGCTGGTCGCTCGAGTATTGCAGCACACTGCCACGGTGGCGGCAGGTCCAATTGCCAGTGCGTTCGGTGCCTCTGCCGGTGGCGTCGAGCCCTACCCTTACGATCCGGCGCGGGCGCGACGGCTGCTGCGCGAGGCGAACGTGAAGCTCGACCGGCCACTAACTCTGGCCGCCCCGCAAAGTGGTTCGGGCATGCTGGCTCCAGTACAAATGGCAACGGCCATCCAAGCCGATCTCGAAGCAGTGGGGCTCGACGTCGTCATCGAGACCTACGAGTGGAACAGCTATCTGGCACACGTCAATGCGGGCCTTGGCGACACGCAGATGGCAGAGATGGCGTGGATGACCCACGACCCCGATACGTTGCCCTTCTTGGCGCTGCGTACCGCTTCCCATCCACCGAATGGCTTCAACTCCGGCTGGTACAAAAACCAAGAAGTCGACCAGCTATTGCTCGAGGCACGCCGCGAAACCGACGCAGGGCGGCGCATCGAGGCTTACGCACGCGTTCAGCGCCTGGTGCACGATGACGCGCCCTGGCTCTTCGTCGCCAGCTGGAAGCAGAATGTGGTGACCCACGAAGACGTGATGGGGGTCGAGCTCGAACCCTCGTTCTTGCTCTACCTGTCGGGGGTGGGCCGTCGATGATCGTGTACGGTTTCAAAAGGCTGCTCTGGCTTGCGCTGGTTCTCGTCGGCATTTCGGTATTGGTGTTTTCCATGATCGGCCTTCTCCCCGGAGATCCGGCGACGGCGATTTTGGGACCCTACGCGACCCCTGCGCGGGCGCTCGAGCTCGAGCGCGAGCTGGGCCTTCAGGGGTCGTTTTTCTCGCGCTATTGGACCTGGCTCACGAACGTGCTCGCGGGTGATTTCGGTCGCTCCTATTCATTCGATCGGCCCGTGCTCGATCTGGTTCTCGCGCGGCTCGGGCCGACCTTGCTGCTGGCGCTCACCGCACTCGGCATCGGCACCCTGCTGGGTTTGTTGCTCGGTAGCGTGGCGGCCGTCAGGCGCGGACAACTCGCCGATCGGGCGCTGACGCTGGTGGCGCTGGTCGGCATCTCGACGCCACCGTTTTGGATGGCCATGCTGCTCATGGTCCTCTTTGCCGTAGAGCTCGGGCTATTTCCGGTCAGCGGTATGGTGAGTGCCTTCGGTGCAGGCGCGGGCGGCGTGCTCGACATCGCCAGCCACCTGGTGCTTCCGGCACTCGCGCTAGCGCTGGTCGTTCTTGGAGTGATAGCGCGACTCACGCGCACCGCGATGCTCGAAACCCTTTCCGAAGATTTCGTGCGCCTGGCCCGCGCCAAGGGACTGCCCGAAGGTCGTGTCGTCCATGGTCATGCCTTCTTGGTGGCCTTTTCGCGCGTCATTCCTGTCATCGGGCTCCAAGCTGGGTTCGTGCTGGGCGGCGCCGTGTACATCGAAACCGTGTTCGGCTGGCCCGGCCTCGGCAAGCTCTTGGTCGACGCCATTTTGCAACGCGACCTGCTGCTGGCGCAGGGGGCAGTACTCGTGGTGGCAGCCTGCTATGTCGTCATCAACCTGTGCACCGATCTTTTGCAGCGCGCCCTCGATCCTAGAATCGAATCATGATGGCTAAACTCAAGCAGGACCGGCTGACCTTCGCCGCTCTGGTGCTGTTGGGTGCCATCGCATCGCTGGCGCTTCTTGCACCCGTGTTGCCGCTCGCCGATCCGACCGCGACCGAGCTCGACGCACGTTTGCTTGCCCCGTTCGGTTCGAGTCATTGGCTGGGCACCGACCAGCTGGGACGAGACATACTCTCGCGGCTGCTTCACGGGGCGCGGCTTTCGCTGGGCGTTGCTTGTGTGGGCGTCTTCGTGGCAGCCGTCATCGGTTCCAGCATCGGATTGGTTGCGGGCTACTACACAGGCCGCACCGACAGCCTGCTGATGCGGTTGATCGATGTCGTGATGGCGTTCCCTTACCTGCTGTTGGCGCTCGCTATCGTGGCCGTGCTGGGGCCGGGGCTCGTCAACGCAACCTTGGCTATCGCCATTGTCAACGTACCCTTCTTCGCGCGCACCGTGCGCGGCCACACGCTATCGCTCGAACGCGCAGCCTTCGTCGACGCCGCTCGCGTCGCCGGTCAAAGCGACTCGCGTATCCTGTTTTCGGAGATTCTGCCCGGCCTGCTTTCGACGATCGTCGTGGCGGCATCCACCAGCAGCGGCTGGATGATCTTGGAGACAGCGGGCCTGTCGTTCCTGGGCCTGGGCTCCCAACCACCCACCGCCGACTTGGGCGGCATGCTGGGTCAAGGCAGGCACGTATTGGCCACGGCGCCCCATGTCTCGCTGATCCCAGGGGCATTCATCTTTGTGGTGGTCGCCTTGCTCAACCTGGTGGGCGATGGGCTCAGGGATGCTCTGGATCCGCGGATTCGCGAGCCAGCCTCGACTCGCGCCGCGCTCAAGAGCACTGGGACACCTACCGACGCCCCGGATTCCGGCTTGCTTCGAGTCGATGATCTCCGCGTTCGCTTCGGGTCCGTCACGGCGGTAGACGGTGTCTCGTTCAGCGTCCAAGCGGGCGAAAAGGTAGCGCTGGTAGGCGAAAGCGGTTCCGGCAAGTCGGTCACGGCGCTTTCGATCCTGCAGCTGCTCGGGCCAGGTCATTCGACCCGGGGCAGCATTCTGCTCGATGGGACTTGTGTGCAGCGCCTGAGCGCACGAAGCCTGGCCGAGCTGCGTGGCAAGCGCATCGCTTGGGTCCCGCAAGATCCGCTGAGCAGTTTGCACCCCTTGCTACGGGTCGAGCAGCAGCTGCGCGAGGTGCTGGAGCTTCATCGAGGGCTCAGCGGCCACCGAGCCCGCGCGGCGGCCCTCGACCTCTTGAGCGAAGTGGGCATTGTCGATCCCGAAGCTCGCCTGCGTGCTTGGCCGCATCAGCTTTCCGGCGGCATGCGGCAACGGGTGGTGCTTGCCATGGCTCTGGCCGGCAGTCCAGACCTGTTGATCGCGGACGAGCCCACCACCGCGTTGGATGTCACCACTCAAGCGGCCGTGCTCGATCGTCTGAACCAACTCTGCCGAACGCGGCGTACGGCGCTCTTGTTCATCAGCCACGACCTTTCTGTCGTGAGCCAACTCTGTGACCGCGTCCTCGTGATGCATCACGGGCGTATCGTCGAACAGGGCCCAGTCGCAACCGTCATCGAGCGGCCGCAGCATCCCTACACTAGACGTTTACTGCAGTCGATTCCGGTCCTGGGCGATCCCGAACGCATCTTGCGCGCTACGGAGCCCTCCACATGACCCGAGCGCTGCTCGAAGCTCACCGCATCTCCAAGTACTATGCGGCCGGCGGTACTTGGTTCGGCCCTCAACCAAAGGTCCGCGCGGTACACGACGTCACGCTCACCGTGACGCCAGGCGTGAGCTTGGGGTTGGTCGGCGAATCCGGTTGCGGCAAGTCGACTCTCGCGCGTCTCTTGGTGGGCCTCGATGCGCCCTCTGCCGGGACACTGAGCCTCGCGGGCCATCGCTACCCCACCGCATCGCGACAGCGCCGGCGCCTCGTCTCACGCAAAGTACAAATGGTGTTCCAAGATCCAGGCAGCTCGCTCAACCCCCGCAAGACCGCCGAGCAGCTGGTCACCGCACCGCTTGCGAGCCTGACCCGGCTCAACGAAGCGCAGCGACGCGAGCGCGTGCGGCAGGTGCTCGAGCTGGTAGAGCTGTCGCCTCGAATCCTGTCTCGCTACCCCCACGAGCTGTCCGGCGGGCAAGCTCAGAGGCTCGCGCTGGCGCGCGCCCTGGCGCCCGAGCCCGAGCTCATCGTTCTGGACGAAGCCGTGTCGTCACTCGATGTGTCGATTCAGGCGCGCATTCTGCGGCTGCTCGCACGGCTCAGGCGAGAGCTGCATCTGAGCTACGTGTTCATTGCCCACGACCTAGCGGTGGTCGAAGTCGTCTGTGACGAAGTGGCCGTGATGTACCTGGGCTCGATCGTCGAACACGGCTCCACCCGAGCCGTGCTCGAGACGCCAAAGCATCCCTACACGCGGGCGCTGCTGTCCGCGGTTCCGGTGATCGGCAAACCTTCACGGCGCATCGAGCTCTTGGGTGAGCCCCCGAGCCCAGCCCATCCCCCACCGGGCTGCGTCTTCCATACCCGCTGCTATCGCGCCGAAGCCCGCTGCCAAAAGCAAGAGCCGACACTGAAAGACGGTCAGGTCGACCACCCGTGCGCCTGCTTCTTTGCGCACGACAGCGAACCCGTGCCGCCAAACGGCTGAAGGATTGCTGAGCGCTACGGAACCGGGAGCTCGAACGCGACGGCGTAGTTGGGTTGGGGCTGGTTCGTGACGCTGCCGACGAACGGATCGGAGTCGCGAAGGCGGCCCCAGCGCTGAGTGCCGTTGAAGGGCTTACTGAGGGGCTTGGTACTCGCGGTGAGCGCATAGCCGACAAACAGGCCGGATGTCGGAAGATCTTCGTCGCACGTGATGCGTACGGAGTTACATGAGATCTCGACGGAGGCGATGGAGATACGCTGTGTAGCGGTGCGGACCTCGAAACCGTTGCCGTTGGCCCACTCGGGCACTTCCTGGTGGGGAGCTTCGAAATCCATGTCCCACTGCAAGGGAGGAACCGGCACGTGAAAGTCCACGGTGATGACCCTGCCGTTTCTGCTCACTCGCTCGGGCTGAAGGGGCTGCCACAGGCGCCCCAACACCACGCGCTCGACGTAGACTTGACCATATTTTTCGCCGAGCATTCGATAACCGTCGGTGACGAGGTGAACGTTGTCGGAGGCGTAGGGGTACTGGTACTTCGGACCCGTGCACACGATGTCTTCGGGGTGATCGACCCCGATTCGCCATTGCGAGAGCGTGGAACGGGCGCGATTGTTGATCGAGTTCTGCTGGGAAACCAGCATTTGGATTTTCTTGGTTTGCCCCGTGATGGCTGATAAGTCGGCGTTGTAGTCTTGCCAGAGCTGGTAGAGCTCGTCGGCATATGAGGCGTTGCCCGCGTCGCATTCACCATGCGTGACGATGATCGCGCCGATGCCGTAGGTCTTGCCGGCAGCCTCGGCCAAGCGCGTGACCGCTTGGGTTTCGATGAGTGTCCCCTCGTAAGCGCGCCCGTTGACTCCGCTTGGCTCGGCATTTTTTTCGAGAAAGCGCAGGCATTGGCCATTTTCGCCAAATTCGCCGTGCACGCCGACGTAGTCGACCCCGGCCAGCTCGCGAACCATGGCCGAGATTTGATTGGCCATCGCCGAATGGGGTGTCTCGCCGGCGATGTTGGTCGGATAAGAGCTGGGGTACGCCGTGGCGAGGCGCCCTACCGGCTCGATCAGCGGAACCATTTCGAACGAGGGGTCCTCGGGGTCGAGCGGCCATGCCGCGCTTCCCGTCGATAGTTTTAGGTTCCCGTACGGCTGGGTCGTGGACTTCACGGGTTTGCCTTGTTCGCCAACGGCCAGGCTCTGCCCCGTGCCGATGACGCCCGTCCAATCCCAAGTCAGCTCCGGCTCTCCGGGGCTGCCCGCCGCGCTCATTGTACACCTCTCGCCACCCGTACCTCCCATTCCCGCCTGCCCGCCAGCGTTCTCACCCGCGGCGCCACCCTGTGAACCCGATGCGTCCCCGGCTCCCTTGGGTGTCGAGCCCTTGCCGCAAGAAACGCCCGCCGCACAGCACAGCGCCAACAGTGCGAGGCGCGACAAAGGACGAAAGCATTGACTGACGCCTATGCGTTCTTTGAACGAGGGACATGAGTCGAGCATGGCTTGGACGTCCCATAACACCTGGCTTTGCTCGCGTCTCCCCAAGAGCTGCGCGCGCTTGAATCTGCTTGTCAAGATCGCTGGTTCCCTTCACGCCAGCTTGATCGAGCAAGCCCCCGCCAGCACGCCAATGCCGAACAACTGGTGATAGCGGTGCGAGGCTGGGCCCAAACGATGACGACGAGCGCCTCACCGGTGCTTAGTGGCCGATCTGTGGACCAACTCCGACCCCACTGAATCCGACGATTGCGTGCACCCCAACGACGCCGGTGCTCAACGCATGGGGCTCAATTGGTACAACGCGCTCGAGGGTATCCTGCGTCGATGGTCACCTGGTGGCCGGGGCGCCGCGCCCGCATTCCCGATTGGGCCGCCGCTGATCGCGACAGGGAAACCATTTCGACAGGTGCCGAGGGGCTGCCGCACCGCCCCTCCTCGAACTTTTGGGCTCGATCGGAACGACGGGCGGCCCGCGGTTCGACATTGGAAGCGCTTCCACTCGTTCGTTGCGTCTTTCAAGCATCTTTGCCACGCTTCATCCTCCGAGCCATGACCGATTTTCCCTCCTTGCCTCTTGTTGGCCTGTCCTGTCGAGCAGCCACCCCGGTTAAGCTCTCGCTTTGCATGGCGCTCGCCCCTCTGTTGTTTGGCTGCTCATCGAACTCGAGCCATTCAGTGAGTGGGTCGACCCAGAGCGGGTCGGACACGGCGGGCACGACCGCCGACATGACAGCTACCAGCAATTCCACCACACAAGCATCGTCGGTGACTGTAACCAACGGAGCGAGCTCCTCGACGGATGGAAGCCAATCTACGAGCGCGGGGCCCACTACCACTGGAGACCCTGCATCGACCGCGCAAGGCTCGATGACCAGCACGGTCGGCGTGGGAGGGGCGAGCTCCATGAGTAGCAGCGACGGTATGACCATGACTACGGGCGATGGCGGAACGACGAACACGGGCGCCGGTGGAACCGGTGGCAGCGCACTTCCGCCGAATCCCTCCGGGCTTCCAGAACCGGGACCGGGCGGGGTGGCGCGACCGTCGGGCACCGCAGGCAACCTGGTGGTGTTGCCATGGGCCGGCTTTTCCGGAGCCATTAGCTATTCGTTCGACGACGCCAACGACACGCAAATCAACAACGAGGAGCAACTGCTCGGGCTCGGGGTACCATTCACCTGGTACTTGCAAACGGGCAAGCAACAAGCGTCGAACGCATTTTACCAGCGCGCGCTGGACGCGGGGCACGAGCTCGCCAACCACACTGAGCAGCACGGCGCGGGCGACCCCACCAACGACGTCAATCAGGCGCAGCAGTTTTTGATGAACCAATACGGCGTCACCGCTTATACGATGGCAGCGCCGAACGGCAGTACGAACAACTACAACAGCGTCGCGCAGCAGCTGTTCATCATCGATCGAGGTGTCAGCGACTCGTTGATCGGTCCAGATGACAACGTGAATCTGCTGAACCTGCCCTCGTACATCCCTCCCACCGGAGCGGGGACGGCTCAGCTGGACCCCAAGGTCAATGCGGCAGTGAGCCAGGGCAAATGGCAAACCGTGTGCATTCATGGTTTTACAGGTGGCAGCGACGGCGCATATCAGCCCATCGATCTGGGAGGGTTCGTGGATCACGTCGAGTACGCCAAGACGCAGGATATCTGGATCGGCACCATGGCCGACGTCGGAGCCTACTTCATCGGCAGGAAGGCCGTGGCCAGTGCCACGCCGCAACAGCAGGGTAGCGAGCAGGTCTACACCTGGACGCTTCCCAATGTGTTCCCGCCAGGACGCTATGTGCGTGTCACGGTCGACGGCGGCACACTGCTGCAAGATGGCGTAGCATTGCCCTGGAACGAGCACGGGTTTTACGAGGTAGCGCTGGACGTTGGAAGCCTTACGCTCGCGCCGTGACTTGGCTCCGTGGAGCCGCCAAGCAGCCCCTGGTGCAGTTTGCGCTGCTTGGCACCGCGGTGTTCTTGGTCGACCACTGGCGCTCGTCTGAAGCCGAAACCATCGAGATTTCAGCGGCCACGCGCCACGAGGTGGCCAAGGGTCTCGAACGATCGCTGGCGCGCCCGCCGACTCCGCAGGAGCTCGAGCGCGGTGTCGAGGAGTGGCTGGATACCGAGCTTTTGTTTCGAGAGGCCCTGGCCTTGGGCCTCGACGATAACGACGCGGTCATTCGGGAGCACCTGGCCCGAAAGCTCGAGCACATCATCAAACAAAGGTCCATCTTGGCACCCCCTTCGGAAGCCGAGCTTTTGGCACAGCTCGAGGCAGCTCCCGAGCGCTATAGGGGACCCGAAACCTTCACGCTCACCCACGTGTTCATCCGCCGCTCGGTCGATCCGAAAGCGCATCGCCAACGCGTGGATGAGGCGCTCGCCAAGCTAGCCGCAGGAGCAGAGCCGCGTAGCGTGGGCGATCACTTTCCTCGCGGTCCGACGTTCACCCGCATGATGAAGCCTCAGCTCGAGCACATCTTCCAAACTCGGCTGTCAGAGGCGTTGAAGGCCGAGCACGTGGGCACGTGGCAAGCGCTGAATAGCGCGCGGGGGACTCATCTCGTCAGACTGGATGGCGTGTTCGATGGAAGGCGCGATCTCGAGTCGCTGAAGCCGGCATTGACCGAAGACATCCAGGAAAAAAAGAAGCAAGCGGCGCTGCAACGCTACCTCGCAGAGCTCAGGAAGAAGCACGCCATTGAGTACTGAGCGCTGTCGTAAGCCAATGGCGTGGGCCATCGCAGTATTCGGGGCGCTCAGCCTGTGGCTCATGACGACGGTCAGCGACGCTCACCAAGCCACCCCCGGAGTGCTGGCATTGAAAGAGATCGCGGCGGGGCGCTTCTTGGTGCAATGGACGCAGCCCTTTCCCCCCATCGATGACCTGAAGATCCGGTTTCCGGCTGGGTGCCGTCATGTCGACGACCCCAGCGAAGTCCTGGATTGTGGCGAAGCCGGCCTGTCGGGCACCATCGAGTTCGAGTCCCGCGAGGCGACGCTCGCCAGGGTCAGCGTCAATATCGAGTGGCTCGGCGGTAAGCAGTCTTTCTTGCTGAGCAGCGGTTCGCCCCCCAGTGTGACGCTGCGCGCGGCGCGTGAGCCCAGCGCGTTCAGGGTATTGGGCGAGTACCTCGAGCTCGGGGTCGAGCACATCTTGCGCGGTATCGACCACCTTTTGTTTTTGGTTGGGCTGATGTTGCTCGTGCATGGCTGGCGTCCCCTGCTGCTCACGGTGTCCGCCTTCACGGCTGCGCACAGCATCACTCTGGCGGCGGCCAGCTTGAATCTGGTGACATTGCCAACGGCGCCCGTCGAAATCTGCATCGCGCTCTCCGTGCTGCTCCTGGCGCTCGAAGCCAAGCGAGGGCCGCAGGCGTCGACTCGCCGCTGGCCATGGGCGGTGGCCTTCGCCTTCGGGCTGCTTCACGGGTTGGGGTTCGCCTCGGCGCTGGCAGAGGTGGCGTTTCCCGAACGTGCGGTGGCCGTAGCCCTGGTGGGCTTCAACCTGGGAGTCGAGTGCGGCCAAGTGGCTGTCGTGAGCGCGTTGGCGCTCGGCTACCGGTTGCTGAAGCGCCAGCCCCAGCTTCGCACCAGGCTCGCCTGGGCGGCCACCTGGGGACTCGGGGTATGCTCGGTGTACTGGCTGCTCCAGCGCACCGAGTACTGGCTCAAGAGCATCGGGTTATTGAGCTAAGCCTCAATGGGGCTTTACCCGCGAAGCCATGCACTCAAAACACGAAGCACGATTCTTCGAAGCGTAGCTCCCCCGACGCGCGGCAGGTCCAACGCTCGGCCATGAGCACCTCTGCCACGCAATCACGTAGCGCATCCAAGTGGGCATTCGCTTCCCAGCCGGGTGCGCCCGCGTTCACCGACTTCAAGCAGCCGTCGGCGTCGAAATCGAAAGTCAAGCGCCCACAGCCATCGAACGAATTGTATTGCGAGCAATGCGCCAACGCCGGAGTACCGTCGAATGCCCCGTTCGAGCCGTAGCTCTCGCGAATGCCGGCACAATCCGCCGTGGGCCTTTCGGCACAATCGCGACGGTCGAACGTGATCGCCCAGGCGTCCTCGTTACCCGTCGCGTCGGCCCCGCCTTCCCCCTCTGTGGCTTCCGAGCCTTGGTTGCCCGAGCGTTGCGTCTCTCCCACGCAGCTCTGGCCGAGCACCAACAGCGCGAGAACGCTCGCACAGCACAACGCAGCCCGGCCAAGCTTGGACATCACCATCGCCACGAA
>CBFGRJ010000225.1:0-11754 GCA_965651135.1 uncultured Myxococcales bacterium | reverse complement strand
GCGCAAGATCGCCGAGGACGAGTTGCGTCCTGGAAACGGATCCAACGTGGTTTGCGGTGCCCCCTCTGCCTCGACCATGTCAGCACCCACTGACATCCCCCCCACCCCCTGGGGGCCCCCTGGGCCGATGTCAGCACTACTGACATCACGTTCCCAGAAGTTGGCGCCCGGGCAGCACCGGGCGTCGGGGAAATTAGCCTCCCGCAGAAGTTGAGGGGTGCCAGGTGCAGACCGCGAGCAGATGGCACACTGGCTTCGACGTCGTGGCTCGCGGGTCGTTATGTCGAGGGCGGGGCGCAGGTCGTTGCTCGCGGGGGCGGCTGCGTACAACGGCGGCGCGGGTATCCCCCCGCGTGGGATCCAGCTTGGTTTCCGGTCCCCCTCTGTGTGCTCGACCTATGGGGCAGCACTGGGCGTCGGGGAAATTAGCCTCCCGCAGAAGTTGAGTGGTGCCAGGCGCCGACCGCGCTCAGATGGCACACTGGCTTCGACGTCTGTGGCTCTCGGGTCGTTCAAGTCGAGTGTGCTGGGGCGCCGGTCATTGCTCGCTGGCGCTGGCTGCGTGCTGCTGGCGGGCGCCGGTGGGTGGCACTTGAGCGCGAAGGTCGTGGAAGGCGCGGTACCGCTTGCGACGTTTCCGGAGGGAGGGGATCTGGTGGGCGAGCTCCGAGAGTCGGTGAGCGCGGTGGCGCACACTTGGATGCGCGCGTATCCAGCGACGGAGCTCGCGTGGAGTTGGGGTGAAGGTGTGCTCGCTTTCGGTTTGGAGCAAGCCTATCAGGCGACGGGTGACCCGGCGCTGCGTGATTATCTTCGGGCTTATCTGCGTGCGCATAGTGCTCGCGGTGTCGAGGTGACTTGGAGCGACCGAGCGACGCCTGGGTTGGTCGCCATCGAGCGCTGTCTGGACGGCGACGTGGAGTTCGCGCCGCTGGCGGCCCAGGCGGTGCGCTACATCATGAGTGGGCCGCGTTCCGCCTCCGGTATGCTGCTGCACTTGGGTCATGCGTATCCGAAGCTGGTACGTGCGGTGTTTCCGGAGGTTTGGGTCGATTCTTTGTTCCACGTGGTGCCGACGCTGATGCGCTATAGCCGTTGGACTTCCGAGCCTCGCTATCGAGACGAAGGTGCGCGTCAGCTCGTCTTGTTCTTGCGGGCTCTCACTGACCCGCGGAGCGGGCTCGTGGCGCACGCTTTCAACGATGCGCCTCGCGCCGAGCCCGTGCCGCCGTTCGAGAGCGGGGCTTTCTGGGCGCGAGGCAATGGTTGGGCGCTCGCTACGCTCGTCGACGCATTGGGGTGGTTGCCTGCACAGCACTCCAGCCGAGCGGAGCTAATCGAGATGACGCGGCGGCTAGCGGCTCGGCTGTGCGCCTTGCAGGCCGAGAGCGGTTTGTTTCACACGTTGCTGTTGGAGCCGGAGTCCTATCGCGAAACGGCGGGCTCTGGGTTGATTTTGTTCGGTGTGGCTCGCGGGTTGCGGCTTCGGTTGCTGCCGCTGACGGCGCGCGCCGTGCTCGAGCGTGGCGGCAAGGGTTTGTGGTCGATCGTGCGCCGCAGCGGTTCCGAAGCGGTGGTCACGGGGACGAGCCTTGGCACCAACCCGATCGAGTCACTGTATCGACGGATCCCGACATCCGACCAAATCAGCTATGGCGTGGGCGCATGGCTGTTGGCCGCGACCGAACTGACGAATGTGCTGGCCGGTAGCCACGCCGCAATCGGCGAGCGCGAGGTCGAGCCCGGCGGTAGAGTGCCGCCATGCACTGCTCGAACTGGTTGAAGATTGCGATCGCGTCGCTGACGGCGGTGGCGGCCTGCGCCAAGAACCACGAGGCGGCGCCTGGGCCGTCCGCTGAAGCGCCCGAGCCGCCTCCTGATGCGCCACCCGCCGTGCACGAGCATGAGCATCATGAGCATGGGTATCATGAGCATGGGCATCAGCATCGACACGGTGCTGGGTATCAGATGGATTTTTCCGAGGTCGAGCGTTTTGCTGCTCATTTCGATGATCCGGCGCGCGACGCTTGGCAACGCCCGCGAGAAGTCATCGAGCATTTGGCGATGGCTCCGGGGCAGACGGTCGCCGATATCGGTGCGGGTACGGGTTACTTCCTGAGCTACTTGTCCAAGGCCGTGGGCGACGCAGGCAAGGTGCTCGCGCTCGATGTCGAAGAGAACATGGTGCGCTACATGCAAGAGCGGGCGAAAAAGGCCGGCTTGGCGAATGTCACGGCCAGTTCGGTGGCGCCTGACGATCCGGCGTTGCCTGCGCAGAGCGTCGATCGGGTGCTGATCGTCAACACGTGGCATCACATCGGCGAGCGGCCTGCGTACGCTGCCAAGCTCGCTCGCGCGCTGAGGGCTGGCGGCGTGATCCTGATCGTGGACTTCACGCTCGAGTCCGACATGGGTCCGCCTCGAGACCATCGGTTGGCTCCCGACCAAGTGATCGCCGAGCTGACCGAGGGTGGGCTTCAGGCTGCGCTCGTGAAGGGCGAGCAACTACCCAAGCAATACGTGGTGCGCGCCACCCTGCGTCCGTGATAGGCCGAGTGGCAATTGCCACCGGCGGTAGAACGACGGTGTAGGTGCATGGCTCTGACGAGCGGACATTGCGAGTCAGCCGGTGCGGAGCTATCCCTTGCCCTCGATGAGGTTTTCAGAGTGTTGTCTGATGCTCGGCGTGGGTTGGTGCTTGGCTTGCGGATCTTCCGATTCGGAACCAGGGGACGGGAGCCCGATAACGCCCAACTTGGAAGCTAATTCGGTGGGTCCGACCACCGTGAATGGCTCCACGGCGACGACCGGCAGCGGCACGACCGGTTCGACCATCGGTGGTGCCGGCGGCACCAGCGGTACCAGCGGTACCAGCGGCGCGAACACTAGCAGCGGTTCTTTCTCCAACACGGCGACTGGGACGACGGCTTCGGGGGTTGGTGGTGACACGAGCAGCTCGACGACCAGCGATGGCAGCGGCGGTGTCACTGCAGGGGGCGGAACGGCGGGCACGGGTGGCGATGGTGAACCGGGAGTCCGCTTCGTGGGCCGCGTCGATTACAGCGACCCGCAGGCACCGAGCTTTGCCTGGTCCGGCAGCGGTGTGGTGGCGGCGTTCGAGGGCAGCTCGCTCAAGGTGTCGCTCGACGATGCGTCGGAAAACGAATTCACGGTGCTGATCGACGGCGAGCTCATGCCCAAGCTTTCGGCGCAAGCGGGCGCTCGCGACTATGAGCTGGCCAGCTCGCTCGATCCCGGGTCGCACCGCGTCGAGCTCTACCGCCGCACGGAGGCTTCTTTCGGTGCCACCCGCTTTTTGGGGTTCGACTTTGGTGCAGAGGGGCAGCTTCTGGCACCGCCCGCGGCGCCGGGTCGCCTCATCGAGATCATCGGAGACTCCATCAGCTGCGGGTACGGCAACGAGGGCATGTCAGCGACGTGCGGCTTTTCGGCGGGTACCGAGAACCACTACGAGACGTACGGTGCCATTGCGGCGCGGGAGCTCGATGCGGACGTGGTGACCGTGGCCTGGTCCGGCAAGGGCGTGATTTACAACTACGGCGACGACAAGAACGATCCGATGCCCGCGCTCTACGGTCGGACGCTGCCTGACGATCCCAGCAGCGTCTGGGATTTTTCGCTGGTTCCGGACGCGGTGGTCATCAATCTGGGCACCAACGACTTCAGCACCGATGACGATCCCTCACCGGCCGACTTTCAGGAGGCTTATCTCGAGCTCTTGAGGGAAGTCCGTTCGCACTATCCGGAGGCATTTTTGCTGTGCACCGTCGGCCCGCTGCTCTACGGGCAGGATCTCGTCGATGCTCGAGCCAATATAGATGCCGCCGTCGAAGCGTTCGAAGGTGAAGGCGACACGCGTGTTCGCCATTGGGAAATGGACATATCGAACGATGATCCGGGGTGCGACTACCACCCATCGCTAGCCACTCACCGCGCCATGGCCGATGCGCTCGTCGAGGAGCTGCGCGCCGAGTTGAATTGGTGAGAGCGAATGAGTGAGAGCTAGGTGAGCGCAAGCCGAGCGGCTACGCGCTTGCCTTGCGCACGGGTCGCCCCATGCCCCGGTAGTTGAGTCCGGCGTCGACCACCGATTCGGGCACCAGGATATTGCGGCCGTCGAACACCCAATTGCCGCGCATGAGGTGCCTGACGCGTGCCAAGTCGGGGGCGCGGTAGGCGTTCCATTCGGTGGCGATGACCAAGCAGTCGGCGCCCTCGCAGGCATCGTACTCGTTTTCGACCAGCGTCACCGAATCCAGCGCGCCCATGGCCTCGAGCTTTTGAGCAGCGGTGTGACGGGCTTGAGGATCGGTGGCGCGCACCTTGGCGCCCCGCTGCTTGAGCTCGCCGATCAACCGGAGCGCAGGAGCTTCACGCACGTCGTCGGTGCGAGGTTTGAAAGCGAGGCCCCAAATGGCGACGACCTTGCCGTCCAGGCCTCCCAAGTCGTTCTCCATGTTCACCACCAGGGATTTGACCGGGATGATGTTGGCGAGCACGGCCGCCTCGGCCACGCGCAGGGCGACGCCGAGCTCGTTGCCGGTGTTCACCAGCGCCCGCAGATCTTTGGGGAAGCAGCTGCCCCCGAAGCCGAGGCCGGGATACAAGAATTCGATCCCGATGCGAGAGTCGGTCCCGAGCGCGATGCGCACGTCTTCGACGTCTCCACCGGCGACGTCGCACAGGCGGGCGATTTCGTTCATGAACGAGATCTTGGTGACCAACAGGGCGTTGGCGGCGTACTTGACGATCTCGGCGCTCTTGGGGCTCATGCGCTGCAGGCGCTGTCGCTGTCGATTGTAGGGGGCATACAGGCGCCGCATGACTTCGAAGGCGTCGTCGTCGTCGGTACCCACCACGACGCGATCGGGTTTCATGAAGTCGTTGACGGCGTCGCCCTCTTTTAAGAATTCGGGATTACTGACCACGCTGATTTTGTGTCGGGCGTGCTTTTCGACCACTTGCCGGACGCGGGCGTTGGTGCCTACGGGCACCGTGCTCTTGAGCACCAGGATCAACTCGTGCTCCGCGGCCTTCGCGACGTCTTCGGCGACTTTCAGCACGTGGCTCAGATCGGCCGAACCGTCTTCGTTCGGTGGTGTGCCCACGGCGACGAATACGGCTTGGCGACCGCGAATGGCACTGGCCAGATCTGAGCTGAAGTCCAGGCGATCGGGCCAGTTGCGCAGAACCAGCTCGCCCAAGCGCGGTTCGAAGAAAGGCACTTCGCCACGCTTGAGACGTTCGAGCTTTTCCTCGTCTACATCCACGCACACGACGTTGACGCCGGAGTCGGCAAAGCAAGCGCCTGCGACCAATCCCACATAGCCCGTTCCAACGACTGCAATCTTCACAGCGGGGTGGCGTAGTCGCATTCTCGCGCCGGGTCGAGGGGTCTGGCGCGGTTTTGTGTCTTGCCCCACGCCTCGGCGCGCTACGCTTGACAAAGTGCGCTGGGTTCATCGGCTTTTTCTGTTGGTTTTCGCGGCCACCGGCTGGGTGCACCTGGGCTGCAACGACGCTCCGGAGCCGGCGGGCAAGACCGAGCCTCGGGAGCCGGCGCCACCCCCCGCAAAGCCCCCAACGCCCGTAAGGCCGCCTGCGCCGCCCGAGGCGAAGCCGGAGCCCGAGTCGCTGGTCGTGCTGGCGGGGGGCGATGTGAACTTGGGCCGCATCGCGGGGCAATCGATCCTGAAAGATCCGGCCTACGACCCGTTCGTCAACCTAGCCCCGTTGTTCGGTGCGGCCGACTTCAAACTGGTCAATTTGGAGTGCCCGCTCAGCGACCAGAACGGCGAGACGCAGTCGCCGCTCAATCGCTTGATCTTCACGGGCCCGCCCGGCGGCGCCCGCGTGCTCGCCAATGCAGGCATCAATGTGGTCAGCGTCGCCAACAACCACGCCTGGGATTATCTCAAGCCGGCATTTCTCGAAACGCTGGACAACCTGACCCGCGCGGGAGTGGGATTCGTGGGAGGCAGCGCGGAGCCCGGTCAACAATACAAGCCCTACGTGTTCAGGGCCAAGGGCTTCAGCGTGGCCCTGTTTGCGGTCACGCACATCTGGAATCAGGGACCGTTCGACAAGCACCCGGGGCAGCACCACGTGGCCTGGGCGCGCTACGACCTGTTGCATGACGAGATCGAGCGCGCCAAGCGCGAGCACGACCTGGTTTTGTTCAGCTACCACGGTGGGGGCGAATACATCGACGTGCCCATGATGGGGACGCGTGCGTTCGTCAAAGCCATCATGAAGGCGGGTGTCGACGTACTCTTCGGTCACCACCCGCATGTGGTCCATGGCGTGAGCTGGTTCGACGGGCGACCCGCCTTCTACAGTTTGGGGAACCTGGTGTTCAACCAACACAAGCATTACCCCTGGACGGGCACGGGCTTTTTGGCGCGCGTCACCTTTCGCCGAGGTGCTGCTCCGACGGTCGAGGCGTGCCCCTATCGCATTGTCGGACATACACCCACGCTATTTTCGGATGCCGACAAGGAGCCCCTGGAGCGATCTTTCCGTCGTCACCTGAAGCTGGTTTCCGTCACGGTGGGCGGTACTGAAGTGGGTGAGCCCGGCGAGCACAGCTGCATGCTTCTCACGCCACCCTTGGAAAAGCAGGCCCTCTAGTGTGCCAGCGCACATGATCGCGTCGTCACGGTGGCCGCGTGAGCTCTCGACCAAATACGAGCAATTCGACTGGTCCGGGGTTTGCTAGACCTGGCCCATCGGGTAAGCGAGGTACACTCATGACCATGACGCGACTGTTTTCCCTGTTGTCAGCCATTTCCGTGGGAGCGACGACCACATTGCTGGCCGCCTACGCTGACGCACGGCAGTGCGAGGCCGACGCCGATTGCCCGAAGGGTTTCACCTGCGAAGAATCCACGGCGACGGCCTGTACCGATCCTGCTCCGTGTGCGGAGGGCGAGGATTGCCCGGCGCGCGACAGCGGCTGCGTCTCCGAGACGATCTCGAGCTGCCAATCCATCGATTGCGCGAGCGACAGCGATTGCGCCGAAGGCATGACTTGCGTAGAGGTTGAGATGGAGCGTTGCGCCCAGCCCGCTTGCCCCGCGGACGGCGAATGCCCGAAGCCGGAGAGCACTTGCGAAGCCGAGCCGCGCAGCTATTGCGTGCCCAGCTACCTCCTCCCGTGCAGCGCCGACAGTGATTGCGGTCCTGGGTTCTCCTGCCGCGAGCAAGAAGCGTGCGCCTGTGGCGGGAGCGCTGGCAACCCCGAGCCGAGCCCGGGTGCCGCGCCGCCCGATGAGGGTGGCGGGTCCAGTGGCTTTGCCCCCGCCGATCCCGACGCCGATCCTGCGGAAATGCCCGCTGAGGACGAGAACTGCGGCTGTGAGCCCTCGGGTGAATTCGCCTGCGTGCTCGACCAAGCCGCTTGCACGAGCGACGCCGATTGCCAGGCGGGGTTCACCTGCGAAGACAACCCGAACGGAGTGTGCTGGGCCTCTCCCGACGGCGACATGGGTTGCAGCACGCCCGACCCAGCCAAGCTCTGCATGCCCCCCTACACCGACCTTTATGGTGGTGTTGGCCGGAGCGAGGATGGAGCGGTGAGCTACCCCGAGGCGCCAGCGGGCGACCCCTCCAGCGATCCAGGCGACCAGAATACAGCCGGAGAAGGCGCCGCTGCGGACGACGCCGGGGCTGCCGGCGGCGAATCCGAGTCCGGCGGTTGCTCGGTTGCCGCGGCGGGCGCCCCGGCTTCATGGGGGCTCACAGCGCTGGCACTGTTTGGCCTAGCGGGGCTCCGCCGGCGCCGCAGCGCTGTTCATTCCGGTTGAACCACGCTGCAAAATTCCTAGCATTTCGGCCCTTCCGGGTGCTTGTTTCGCCGCGGTCTGAGAATGCCCGGCGTTCGCCGCCACAGACTTGTCACAGTCACCAACCACGACGTGACCTTCTGCGGCTGGAGAACCCCCTATGGCCATTTCCGCGATCAGCGACACCCTTCGCATGCCACGAATGAAGGTTGCAAGCGTGGTCTCACGCTCGCCATCGGAGTCGGCGGCCCTCGATGCCGTTGACGAGGCCTGGTCCGACTTGGAGCTCGAAGCCTCCGATCGTCAGGATGGGCCCGTGATCGAGCTTGGACCGGAGCTCGAGCTCTCGTCACTCGAAGAGCTGACACACGAGCTCTGAAGCTTCCGACCCGCGGTCAAGATGATGTGCACCCTGCGCACGAGCTCGCCGGGAAGAAATGGCTTGGCGAGAAAATGAGCGCCGGGCTCGAGCGAGCCGGATAGTACGGTTTCGTCCTCGGTATAGCCGGAGACATACAAGACTTTGAGATTCGCCTGACGTTTGCGCAGCTCGGCAGCAAGCTCGGTGCCGCTGAGCTTCGGCATGACCAGGTCCGTAATCAAAAGATCGATCGATCCGTCGTGCTTTTGGGCAACCTCCAATGCCTGTTCTCCGTTGCAGGCTTCTAGCACGCGGTACGCGCGAATCCTGAGCACGTCGATCAACAGCTGGCGCACGTCATCGTCGTCATCGCAGATCAGCAGAGTTTCGAAGCTCAGCGCCTTGGCCGGCGCCTCGGGTGGTGGCGAGACCGCCTCCACTTCAGCGCGCGCCCTCGGCAAATAAATGGTGAAGCTGGTCCCGCACTCCGGCTGCGTCTCCACTTGGATGCTCCCTCGACTCTGCCGGACGATGCCGTCGACCGTTGCCAGGCCCAGACCCGTGCCGCTGCCGACCTCCTTCGTAGTAAAGAAGGGTTCGAAGATTCTGGGCAAGATAGATTGCGGGATTCCGACGCCGGTGTCGCGCACGATCAGGGCGACGTATTCGCCGGCTTGCAGCTCCCCTGCGTCTTGGGGTCCGACCCAGGTATCGCGCGTCTCGAGGGTCAGGCGCCCCCCATCGGGCATGGCATCGCGTGCGTTGATCGCTAGATTCAAAATGACTTGTTCTATCTGTCCGGGGTCGGAGAAGACTGCATGTTCGGCGCGCATCAACGTGATGAGCTCGATGTCATCGCCGATCAGCCGCTCCAAAAGCCGGCGCATGCCATCGACGGTTTCGTTCAGATCGAAGGCTCGCGGTTTCAATACCTGGCGCCGGCTGTACGCGAGCAGCTGCCGCGTCAGCTCGGCAGCGCGCTCGGCACTGGCCAGAATCGTGGTGACCTGATGCGCGGCGGCGCCCTCCGGAGGGAGACTGCTCCTCAGGATGTCGGCGCAGCCCATGATGATCAACAGTCGGTTGTTGAAATCGTGAGCAACGCCACCGGCCAGTCTGCCCAGGGCTTCTAGCTTCTGAGATTGCCTAAGCTGCTCCGCCAGGCGCTCGCGTTCCTCGACGGCCGCATGCTGTTCCTGCATGTCGACGAAGTACACGTAGATATATGCCAGCCGTCCTTCTTCGTTGCGAACGCCAACCACCGTGACTCGTGCCCAGCGGATCTCGCCGTCCTTTCCAATCAGACGGCGCTCCGATTCAAAGCCCGTGATCTCGCCCTTCGCCAGCCGCTCGTGATCTCGCAGCTCTCGCTCGAAGTCTTCTGGATGCGTGATCTCTTTCCAGCGCTGATGCGGGTCTCCCGCTACGATTTCTTCCGGGGTGCCGCCGAGAAAGGCGGCATGCGCCGGATTGGAGAAAACGTAGCGCCCGGTCGTCAGCGAGGTGCACATCACACCTACTGGTGCGTGCTTGACGGCTAAGCGATACACCTCCGCTTCTTGCATATGGTCTTGCAAGGCGCGCGCCATGGCATCGCGCTCCTCACGAACGCGAGCCAGCTCGGCTTCGAGCTCGGCGATTCGCCTGGCCATGCTGCCTTGATGGGTCATTTAGCGCCAATTTCGAAGAGATGTGGCTCGGTCAACGCGGTGTGAGCCCTTTGCCATCATTCCCCCTTCCTTTCGTGCCTGATCTGTGAGTACCCTTGGGTACGTCGATCGAACCCTGGAGGGGATAAGATGAAGATCTTCGCATTGCTGATTAGTTCAGTGTTGGCGGTGGCACCAGCGTTGGCCAAGCCAGCCAAGTCGGTGGCTCCAAAAACCGAGGTAGCGTTCGATGCTGCGCTTGGCCAGCTGCCGGAATCGATAGCCGCCGACGTTCAGGGAAATCTGTACGTATCGATGTCCAACCTGGTGGTCAAGGTAAGACCCGATCGGCAATTCGACACACTGGCTGAGCTGCCCGTTCCAGCAGGCGTCTTCGCCACGGGCGTGAAGTTCGGTGATGACGGGATGTTATACGTAGGATCGGGCGCTTTGGGGCCAGGTGTCGAGGACATCTTCATTTGGCGGATTTCGCCAGTGACCGGTCAGGCCGATCCGTTTGCCGAGCTCGATCCCAGCGGATTTCCCAACGATCTCGCGTTTGACGACGACGGAAGCGCATACGTGACAGACTCGTTCTTGGGTCTCATCTGGAAAATCGCGCCAGACGGTGAAGCCACGGAATGGCTCGAGAGTCCGGCGTTGTTGGGCAGCCCGGACGCACCCGCTCTAGGAGTACCGTTCGGGGCCGACGGAATCGCGTTCGATCGGCACAAGCGAAACCTGTACGTCACGAACCTGGACTTCGGCATCATCTACAAGGTTCCGGTCGGGTCGGATGGGAACCCCGGCGCGATGGAGATCTTTGCGGCCGATCCGCTGCTCGTCGGGGCGGACGGTATAGCCTTCGATCGAGCCGGTAGACTGTACGTCGCGGTCAATGCACAAGATCGCGTGGCCAGGGTAGATCGCTTTGGCCAGGTGAGCATCGTTGCTGAGGGCGGGGTATTGGACAGCCCATCGGGCTTTGCGTTCGGGGTGCAACCCTGCGAACGAAACAAGCTCTACATCTCGAGTTTTGCCGTTGCGCGAGCGAACGGTTTGAAGCCCGGCCAGCCCATGCCTGCGATTGTATCGATGTTCGTCGCTCCCGGCGGCCTGCCGGTTCCTTGAACGAGTCCAGCTAATTGCCCGGTTACAAACACCCGGGCGTGAGAGGGGTCTGAACATGGCGCATTTCGAATTTGTTCGTCCAGATGGGCGAAGGTGCCCAGCATACATTGCAGAGCCGACCACTGTCCGGAGTGGCAAAGCGCTCGTGCTCATTCACGAGATGTGGGGAGTGGCCAAGCCCATTCGCGACATGGCCGATCACTGCGCCGCCGAGGGGTATCGTGTCGTGGTCCCCGACTTGTTCCGCGGGAAGCTGGCCGAGGATATCCCCTCGGGCTTGCAACTCATGAGCGAGCTCGATTTCCGCGACGCCACGGAGCAAGACATCCGCGGTGCCGCATCGTGGCTCGAGCATTCGGGAGCGACGCCCGCGGTGATCGGTCTTTGTATGGGAGGCGCCCTTGCGATTCTCGCCGCCATGCACGTCCCCGAATTGCATGCCGCAGTATGCTTTTACGGCCTGCCCCCTCCCGAAGCAGGAGATCCAGCCAACATCAAGATCCCATTGCTAGCCCACTTTGCGCGGCACGACGATTGGTGTACCCCCGCAAAAGTCGATGCCTTCGAAAGCCGACTGCAAGCAGGTGACGTCGACTACGCACTGCATCGCTACGACGCGCAGCACGCGTTCATGAATCCGGACGGAGCCGGCTACTCGACAGCCGCGTCACGCCTCGCCTGGGGGCGTACGCTGGAGTTTCTGGAGCAGCGGCTACCCGAGCCGAGAGAAAGCAGCCGCCGGAGCGGCTCGGACTACGAGCGCTGGAGAAGCAGCGACTATTCGAAGTAGCACGCGGGCGAGGTCATT
>CBFGRJ010000224.1:0-11755 GCA_965651135.1 uncultured Myxococcales bacterium | reverse complement strand
ATCAAAGCGAACCCACTGCAAACCGGCAAGGGGACGAATCGCGCGTGGACCGCTACCAGCGTGCCATGGCGAGCGCGTGCGCTGGGCTATATGATTCGGGCGGGAGCAGAGGCGAAGGTGCTGAGCGGCGAGGAGTTCGAGCGCCTCATGCTGTCAGCACGTGAGCATGCCAGTTGGCTGTCGAACGACGAGAACTACAAGATGGGGTCCACCCATAGCCTTTACCAGGACCACGGCCTCGCTACGCTTTGCCGGCAGCTGAACAAGCTTCCGGATTGCCAGGCCTGGGGAGCAATCGCACGCCAGCGTTTCTTGGAGAACGTGATGACGACTCTCGACAAAGAAACGGCGCTGCACAAGGAGCATTCGCCACGCTATCACGTGAATACGGCGGACCTGGTCGAGCGGATGGCCGATCTCACCGGAGACAAGTCGCTCAAGGAGCTATTCGAGCGAATGCAAGACGTTGCCGGGTGGTTTGTGATGCCCGACGAGCGCTATGTGTTGCTGGGTGAAACCACTCACTCCAAGCCGCCTGCACCGGTCGTCGCTGCCAGCAAGAAGGTCAAAGGCTTGGCCCCATTGGCCAAGGCTGGGTATGGAATCGTCAAGCACGACAGCGGGTACCTGGCGGCAGTGGCGGCATTTCACAAGAACAACCGCAAGCACGTCGACGAGCTGAGCTTTTCGTGGTTCGACGCGGGTAGTCGGGTCATCTCCGACAGCGGCTACTACTCGAAGCGCAAGGGCTCGCAGCACGCCTATACTGTTTCGAACGCCGCTCACAATGTACTTCTAGTCGACGGGCAGGAGCTCAAAGCGAGGAGGCCGTACGGTTCGGCGATTGTCGCCGTTGGTGAACACGAGGGGTGGTATGCCATTCTTGCGTCGAACCCGCTCATCAAGCAGCACCACGTGCGCCAATCGCGGCTTTGGCTGTATCGCCCGGGCGAATGGCTGTTCGTCGTCGATAGGGTGAGAGCGGGGGCCGAGCACGAGTACACGCGCCTATTTCATTTCTGGCCCAAGGTCGACGTGGCGCTGGATAAGGACGGAGTCGCTACGGCCAAGCTGAAGCGGGCGCCGCTCGAGGTGCGCGATATCTCCCAGGGTGTCGAGGTGTCGAGCAAACTCGTTAGCAACGAAAAAAAGCCACTCCAGGGCGTCGCGTTCTTGAACGGCAGCAAGCCAACGCCAAACCAGGTGCTGGAGTTGACCACGAAGGCAAAGGATGCGGTGCTGGGGGTTGCGTTCCGTCTCGGAGAGGACCCGGAGAAGCCGTTGCAGTTTGCTTTGACCTGGGACGACAAACAGGGCTACCAGCTCAAGTTCGGCAAGCAGTCGCTGGGCGTGCGGCGCTACCAAGACGAATTGGTGGTTGCCGTCGATGGAAAGGTCCCAGACTCTCCCGCGGCCAAGGCCCTCGAGGGTCAACCAGAGCAGGACGAGGATCCGGCTAGTCCGAGCCCCCCGGTGCCGCGGAAAGTCCCGGGGGCTGGCTCGGCAGCGCCAAGTCCCAGTGCGGCCATTGCGGCGCCCCCACCGAAGGTTCCCGGCGCCAAGCCTGCCGCGCCGCAGCTACGGAGCGCTACCCCCGCGGCCCCTCCCGCTTCGTCGAAGTGAGTCGCGCTATAGGCGTTAAGTGGGCGCTGTACTGCAGGGCGATTATTCCGTTATTACGGAATCTGCCCTGTAGTTTGGGCCCATGGTAGACTCGTTCGATGGCGCAGCGGTTCGTTAGCCTCGGGTGTTTGGTCACTGTCTTCTCAGTGACCTGCGCGTGCAGCCTGAATCCGCAGCCAACGGTACCCGCCGACGAGGATGGGAGGGGCGACACCGGCCCCACGACATCGAACGCAAGCACGACCTCCACCACCTCGCCCGGGGTTCAAGTGAACACCACGGGGGGCGCTCCGATCGCCAGCGGCGCGGGCGGTACGGGTGCGACCGGAGCTACGGACGAGCCTCCCGACGAGGGAGTAGCGGGTCAAGGCGCCGGCGGCGAGGGCGGAGCGCCGGGCGAATAGGTTTCAAGGGGTCATACAGGTCCTGGTATCCGTCGTGCAGGGCTGGTTCTGGTAGCCTTTCCAGGCCCACCATCCGTCGCTGATGGCCTTCGAGCTGACCGAGCGAACACTGAGCTTTCACCGCTCGCGATCGACTGGTGACAACGAGGGCGCGCTAACTCTTGAGCCGTTCGGCCAAGTACTCAGCGACTCTGTCCAGGCCGATGCGCTCTTGAGCGCAAGTGTCGCGCTCCCGCACCGTCACGCTCTGATCTTTTGCGGTATCGCCGTCGATGGTGAAGCAGTACGGACAGCCCGCTTCGTCCATGCGGGCGTAGCGCTTGCCGATCGTCTGCTTGACGTCGAACTCGACCATGCCAAAGCGTGGCTTGAGCTCTTGATGCAGCTTCTCGGCCGTTTCAGGCATGCCTTCTTTGGCCACTAGGGGAAAAACGGCTGCCTTGAGCGGCGACATGCGCGGGGTAAACTTCATGAACACCTTGCTGGGGCGCGAGGGGTCCTTCGTGTAGGCTTCGCAAAGCAGGGCCAACACGCCGCGGTCTGCTCCCGCGGAAGGCTCGATCACATGAGGCACGTAGCGCTCCTGCGTGTCGGCGTCGAAGTATTCGAGCTTCACCTTCGAGTGACTCCAGTGTTGCTTCAGGTCGAAATCGCTGCGGTCCGCAATGCCTTCGAGCTCGCCAAATCCCGGATGCGTGAACGGAAATCGATACTCCACGTCACTGGTGCCGGCCCCGTCTTTGGCATAGTGTGCCAACTCGTCGCGCTCGTGCTCCCGAAGCATCAGATTGTCCGAGCGAAGCCCGGTGGCGCGCCACCAGGCAAGCCTGAGATCGCGCCAAAATCGGTACCATTCGGCGGTTTTGCCGGGCGCGCAAAAAAACTCGATCTCCATCTGTTCGAATTCGCGCGATCGGAAGGTGAAGTTTCGAGGAGTGACCTCGTTGCGAAAGGCCTTGCCCATTTGGGCGATTCCGAAGGGCAACTTCACGCGTGTGGTGTCGATCACATTCTTGAAGTTCACGAAAATGCCCTGCGCCGTCTCCGGTCGCAGGTACGCCGCGTCGTCTTCGGACGCGGTAGCGCCTACGTAGGTTTTGAACATCAAGTTGAACGCGCGCGGCTCGGTGAGCGTGCCCGGCTCCTTCGCATCAGGTCCCACCGTGATGGCCAGCTGGTCCGGCGTAGCTTTCGCGAGGGGTGTGACGGTCACGTCCGATTCGCTGAGCGTTCGCTTGGCATACTTGCCAAGCAGCTTCAGCGCGCGCGCCTTGCCTTCGTCGTCTCCGTCGACAAAGGCGTAAGCCCGAGTATTGGGGCCGTCGGCGAGCGAGATCGACAACAAGTGATCGGCGCGATAGCGGCGCTTGGATTCACGGCAATCGATCATGGGGTCGTTGAAGCCGCCGACGTGCCCTGAGGCCACCCAGACTCGTGGGTTCTGAATGATGCAGCTGTCGAGCCCCACGATCTGCAGCGGGCGCCCATCAGGGCCAGGGGGTGGCGTCAAGACCGTGTCCTGCCACCAGGCATCCTTGAGGTTCTTTTTGAGCTGAGCGCCCAAGGGTCCATAATCCCAGAAGCCGTTGATTCCGCCGTAAATTTCGGATGCCTGAAAGATGAAGCCCCGCCGCTTGCAGAGCGCCATGATTTCATCCATCGACTTCTTTTCAGACTGGTCAGCCATGATCTGCGGGCGGAGTTAGCAGAGCTCCGCGAGCGCTGCATGTACGACGTGCGGTGCTGTCGAAAGAAAGGCGAATCCTGCGCGAACCCGAGAGCCGAATCCTGAGGGCGAGAGCCGAATGACAGGGTTCCGCCGGGCTCCAGCGACCAGAGGCGCCAAAGGCCGGCGCGAGCGACGGCTGTGCGGCACGGGGTAAACAGTTTTTGACGGCAGACCACCGGATGCTATGCAATCGGCAGGTTTTCATGTCTTTGCGTGCTCTCGTCGTGGCGACTGGCCTGCTGCAAGCCTGTTCCGTGCACACTGCGTCGGTCGAAGACGATTTCGAGCCTCTGCGGCTGCCCAGCATCGACGAAGATCTTCCCCCGCGGCTGTCCGAGTTCGGCGTGTACCCCAAGGCGCCCGATCTCAGCGCAAAGCCTCGGGGTGTCTTTGGGTACGAGCCGCGCTTCCCGCTTTGGAGTAACGGAAGCTCCAAAGATCGCTTCGTCGTTCCTCCCGAGGCCAGCGAGGGCGTGCCGATGCCCGACTCGGATCAGGTTGCGCAAGGCACCATGTTTTTCAAGACGTTCTCGTTCGAGCGGGAGGCCGAGAGCGAGCCGCGCCCGGTCGAAACACGCGTGATGCGGTTGGGTGGCAGCGGCTGGGAGTACTACCGCTACCTTTGGGATGATTCGGCGGAAGATGCCTTCCTGCTCGGATCGAAGGGATCCGAATTCGTGCCGGTACAATTGGGTGACGACGAGTTCGAGCACGAAGTGCCCAGTGAGCTGGATTGCAAGCGTTGTCACGAAGCCTCCGAAAACCCGGTGCTCGGGTTCCGCTCGGTGCAGCTCGAAAACACGCCCATCGCCGCGGCTCCCGATGCCATGACCGAACGAGTGTTGGGCTATGTGCTCGGTAACTGTGTCCATTGCCACAATGGGCGCCTAACGGACGCGAATAGCTTCGACATGCAACCAGAGGTGTTCCTCGAGAACGTCATCGACCGGAGCACCGAAGGAAGCGCCGGGGTTGCCGGCATCCGCGTTGTGCCTGGACAGCCCGACCAGAGTGTGCTGTACCGCGCTCTGCTTGGCGACGAAGAGGACGAAATCCAGCCGATGCCCCCCCTGGGGGTCCAGTACCGCGATCAGGCTGCGATCTCGCTCTTTCGCGAGTGGATCGAAGGCCTGGAGAGGTAAAAGCGCCCTTGGGCTGGTGCCGCTTCTCCTGCTCGCAGCGCACGCTTCGTGCGCCGATGGCGAGACGGTTCTGGTCAAGGGCTCCCAGACCGGCGGGCTCGGAGGAACCATCGCGGTAAGCTCCAGCACTGAGAGCTCGAGCACCGGCGACTCGGGCACTGGCGGCTCGACTGCCAGTGCCACTGCGACGTCCGATCCTTCCAGCTTGGGGCTGAGCTTCGAGAGCATCGAGCTCGACGGCAAGCCGTCCTTCGTCACTCACTTCGAGTTCTTGCCCGATTCGAGCGAATTCTTGGCAACCACACGTCATGGGCGAGTCCTGCATTATCTGCTCGACGACGACGCCACGACGCTGTTGGGAGAATTCGAAGTTCCGGTCTTCGTCGAGCAAGACTGTGGGCTCATCTCCCTGACCCTCGATCCAGATTTCGAGGACAACCAGTTCATCTATCTTGGGTACTGCACCAGCCTGGCTGAAAGCGCCATCACGCGATACCGCTTCGATGCGGCAGCGTATGAGAACATCTCACGATCCGGTGTGGACATTTTGCGGGCGGGCGACGAAAAGGCCACCGTTGCGCTGCATGCCGTCGGAAAGCTCGGGTTCGATACGAACAAGAACCTGTGGGCGACATTTGGAGAAAAGGGGGTGCGCTCCAACGCTCAGGATGCCACGACGCCGCTGGGCTCATTGGTCCGGCTGCGACCGGGTGCCGACGGAGGATACGACGCCCCTGTACCGCCCAATCCGGGCGTCGACGGGAGTCCAGAGATACCACTCGTGTACGCTTTCGGCTTGCGATCGCCCTGGACGGCGCTGCTCGATTCGCAAGACCGCTATTGGATTGGAGATGTAGGCGCCAGCGGCGACGACTCGGTCGAAGAAATCAACGTCGTGACGGCGCAGGGGCAGAACTTCGGATGGGACACGCATGCGGGGGCCTGCGAGGCCGATTGCGATGATTTCCGCGATCCGATTCGAGCTTGGAAGCGTCGGCCTGCCAGCGATTTCGAATTCGAAGATCCCGAGGTGAGCGCCAGCAATGGTCGTGTCGCGTGGGTGGGCGTCGAGTACACCGAGCGCGAGCGCGATCGATATGCAGGTCTCATGACCAACAAGGTCCTCTACGGCGACATGTGCCTCGGGTTCGTGCGAGCTATCGAAGTCGATGCGAGCATGAACATCGTGTTCGACCAGAATGTCGGGCATCTGAGCGGAGCCAGCGCCTGGCAAGTAGGGCCCGACGGCTTCATTTATGCCGTGACCTATCAGCGCTGTACGCACTCGACCGGAGCCGATCTACCTCCGGGACAGCTCATGCGCGCCAGGTTGAAAGAAGAGTCGCAGTAGGTGAAATAGACCGTCCAGTTGGGCCCACCCGAGCTGCGACGAGGCCCATTCGTGCCTAGTGGTGGAAATACGGGTACGCTACCAGGCATGCGTTGGCTTGCGCGCTCGGCTATGCCGGCTCTGCGCTGGCTCTGGGTCGATGACAGCGGTGTGCGGTTCGCCGCCTGTCTGTCGAGCCTCGTGGTTGTGCTCGTCGTCGGCACGGCAGCGGTGAGCTGGGAGGCCGGCGGAGCGGTCGTGCGCGCGGCGGAGGCTTCATCTGCTCCCACGGAGTCCTTTCGGACCGGTCGAGAGCTGGAGATTCTGGCGGAGCGCCTGGCCGATCGGGTAGAGCGCGGAGTCTCTACGCTCGGTGGAGCGCTGATCGCGCTCAGTCACGCGGAACGCCAGGCCTATCAGGGCGGCGCATCGTTCGATTTGTCCGAAGCGCTGATGCGGTACGAACAATTGCTGCGTATGGCTCGCTCGAAACTGAGCCGTGGCCAAACGCCCGTCGTGGCGATTGTGGACACTCTGGAGCAGCACGGGATGACTGCCTACAACAGTGCCAACAATCGAATCAGCGATGGGCTGCTATTCGGAGCCGCCAATTGCGAAGGTACCTCCCACCTGGTGGTGAGCTTGTTGGTCGATCTGGGCTATGAAGCACACACGTCCCTGCGCCGGTTCACCAATCACCTGGCGCCGGAGCTTTGGCAGCGCGGTAGAGCGCATCATTTCGGCCTGACGAGCCGCTGCAGCGGGCAGGGGGTGCGTGTCGCGCCTCGGGAGCTCCTGACACGCTTCCGCGCTGCGGCCGTTCCCGGTGCTATGGGAGCCTTCCGCTATCCGGACACTGGCGACAGCTGTGATGATCCGGGAACGCTCTTCGACGCGTCGGCTCCGCTCAGCAAGACGGACAAGGCTCCGGGCTTCTGGCGGAGGGCTACGGCACGCCCTAAGGGATGCGCCTTCCCGCGGATGGAGTGGCAAGCGCCCACGGATCAGGTGCTGGCCGTGGGGGTGAACATTGCACGTGCCGAACGCCTGGTCGTGACGCCCGAAGTGCTCGGCGCGCAGAGTGATCACATCGCCTGTGTCGAAAGGTTGCTGCAGCAAGGTCTGCAAGATCCCGATGAGCGCTTGCCTTTTCTCGGGGCAGCCGTGGGGCACTACGAACGCGGCGCGTTGCTCTACGCAGCTGCCGGGCAGGTGCGCCTGGTCAAAGAGCTGGAGCAGCGCAGCGCGGCGGTGCGGAGAGAGGCGCATCGGCTGATCGAGGTTCATATCGCGGGCGCTACCGACAGTGACGTCGTCGAGCGCCTTGGCACTCGTGAGGTGTGGCCCTTGATCTATTTGGGCGAAGCCGGCACCGAGCTACTCTTCGAGCTGAGCGAGCAGCGTGATCTGCCGCGGGCCGTGGCAGCGCTTTTATACGACGGCGCCAGCCGTGAGCGCGCCGTCGCCTTGGCGAATCGACTCTCGCCCGGAGGACGGCTGGAGTTGCTCGATGTGCTGGATTGGAGCAATCCGTGGTTCATCGAAGATCTCCTGCGCACTCCCGGCGCTCATGAGCTCATCGAGCTCGAACGCCTCTCGCAGCATTTGGAAGCTGCCTGGCAAAGCTGTGCGCTGTCTCAGTTGAGGTCGCTGGTGGCGCTTGAAGGAGGCAAGCTCCGCTGGCCAGCCGCGCTCCAGACTGCCGTCGTGCTCAGGCTCGCGACGCGCAAAGTGGCCGATCACTGTCTAGATACGCAACTTCCAGCCGATTTACGTCGGTTCATTCGAGACGTCGACCAGGTCATGGCAGAGCGTGTGGAGCGTGAGCTCGACCTGATTGCCATGCTCAGATAGCCCCGAATTCGTGAAGAAGCATTGAGCCGAAATGCCGGATAATCCGCGGGGCCCCCCGCCGTACGGCGGATTCGCGGCGCCAACGTTAAGAAGTGTGAACCATTGGTTTTTTCCGCGGCACAGGCCCGCTTCATCGCTTACCGTTTGCGCATGAAGCAGGATGTTCTAGCCGATGTTTTGCAAACACTCAGGGTGGGGCGTGCGCAGTATGGCTCATTTCAGTCTGACCGCCCTTGGGCAATCCACGTCAGGCCGAGCGATACGGTCAGGTTCTACGCGTTGCTCGGCGGCTCATGCCATCTCGAGTTCGAGGGCGAGACGGGAATTACCCTGACTCGAGGAGATCTGGTCGTATTGCCGCATGGCACTCGGCATACCCTCAAGGGAGACGAGCAAGCGCCGCTCGCCTGCCACGAATCGGTTCTGGAGCACACTTGGAGCCCCAGGAACGCTCACGGTGGCCCGCCGACCGCAGCATCCGATCGACGCGAGCTGATTAGGCTGGTCAGCGGTCGTTTCACCTTCGAGGAGCCCTATCACAGGCATTGGTGGACTTTGCTGCCTTCCGTGATCACCATGCAAAATCGCTCCCATACCTTGCCCTGGTTGGAGTCGACTCTGCGCTTCATAGAAAGCGAATCCGACGCTCGGCGACCAGGAGCGCAGACCGTGGTCAGCCGGCTCACGGACTTGTTGGTGCTACAGGTGATCAGGGAGCACTTGACCTCTTTGCAGGCCGAAGGGACCGCTTCGTCCGGTTGGCTCGCCGCGCTGGTAGAGCCGCAGATTGGGACAGCCTTGGCGCTACTCCACGAACGGCCGGCGCAAGCGTGGACGGTGCAGAACCTCGCACGTCAAGTGGGCATGTCGCGATCCGCGTTCGCTGCTCGTTTCACACGCCTGGTAGGCGAGCCACCGCTTCACTACCTGACGCGCGTGCGGATGGCCAAAGCAGCGGTTCTGTTGCGGGACACCCGGTCGGCCACGGCCGAAATCGCCGACCGAGTCGGGTACGTTTCCGATACAGCCTTCTGCAAGGCGTTCAAGCGCTCGTTCGGGCAATCTCCTGGCGCCTATCGGCGCATGGTCCGAGTCGCTCCTTCACAAAGGGCTGCTTGAGCGGCTGCGGAGCCACTCGAACGTGTCGTGGATCATCGTGTCGAAATCGTGGCTTCGATACCCTAGCTCTCGCTCGGCCTTGGCCGAGCTCACCCGGAAGTTGGCGCACAAAACGTGCGCCAGCTCGGGTGAAACCGTGGGCTCTTTGCCGATGCGCGGGTAGAGCAACGCCTGCGCGCGCGCCGCGGTTCGTAGCACCCAAGCTGGCACGACAGGTGGTAGCGGTCGTCCGAGCCGCTCACAGATCGACGCAAACAAGTCGCGATACGAAGCCTGCACCCCAGCGAGCAAGTAGCGTTCCCCGGTTCGACCGCGCTCGGCAGCCGCCACGTGCGCGTCCACTACGTCGCTCACGTGGCACCAGGGCGCAGCTCCCGGCGGGGTGACCGGCAAATTGCCCTCCTGGGCAAGCAAAAAGGTGCGTCCCCAGTTTCTCGCATCGCCGGGGCCCAAAATATGACAGGGGTTGACGAACACGGCATCGAGCCCGAGCTCGATCCCGCGCTCGACCTCTCGTTCCGCCAACCACTTGGTCCGCATGTAATTGATCCAGTGGTTCCGAGCGCGGCTGGGGCTTGTCTCGATCAGCGAGTCGCCGTCACGCGGGCCATAAGCGGCAACGCTGGAAGTCTGAACAAAGCGCTTGGCGCCCTTCGCCAGCGCTGCGCGCACGACGTGGCGTGTTCCGGTCACGTTCACCAGGGTTTGCTCAGCGTCGTTGCGCTTCGAAAAGCTGACACTCGCGGCCAGATGAAAGACGACATCGACCGCATGGGGCAGTGCCATGTGGACCGCGTGTTCATCCGTGACGTCGGCGCAAGCCAGCCTCACCCCAAGGCCTTTCCACGCCGTCGAATCGGACGAGCGTCGATGCATGACCGTGACTTCCCAGCCGCGCTCGAGCAGCAGCCGAACCAAGTTGGAGCCGACAAAGCCGGTCCCGCCGGTGACGAATGCGTGGGGCAAGGGCTGGGCGCCCCCGACAAGATTCGAACTTGTGACCTTACGCTTAGGAAGCGTCTGCTCTATCCAGCTGAGCTACGGGGGCGGCGCTAAGCGCGACCGGGACCGTGTCACGAGAATTTGGCAGGCGCAAGCGTCTGTGTCGGAAGGTGGTGTGCTCGTGGGGCTCGTAGCAAAAACTTGTGAAAATGGCGCACGACTGAATGGTGTATGTCGCGGTGGCGCACCGGCTTCGGATTAATTGCGGTTTCGGCGAGCCGAAGGGCTACTCGACGAACCTCACGTCATCGATCCAGAAGTCGAAGTCCGAGTTGTCGAAGTGGAATTGGACCTTCAGCATGGTCTCTGGCTCCCAGGGAGCGTCTGGATCCCAATCAGGTTCTTCCAAATCTCGCCAGAGGACCTCATGGTATTCCCACTCGTTGGTCAGCGATAGCTCGGCCCTCAGGTGGTTGTTCTTGTCGTAAGTCGCATCGGTGACCACCTCCAGCCTTGCGGTGGTGGCCGCGCTTGCGCGGGCGTAGAAAGAGATTCCGCTGAATACCGAGCCGTCGATGGGCTTCGTATCGGGTTGGTTGAACGAAAAGCCGAGAGCTGCTCCCCAGCCGCCCCATGACCCCGCAGCATGCATCGCGTGCGTGCTGCCTTCACGCGCCGGCGTCGTTTCGACGCCTCGTGGCGTATCGGTGTCGTCCGGCGCCGTGATTTCGCCTTCGGCGTCGGGATCCTCTTCATCCATGGCGAAGTACCAGTATCCGGTGTAATTCGGATCGAGCCTGCCGTCGGCATCGTCCAGGTCGTCGATGAGGAGCGGGTCTGCCGCAACCGCGCCGCCGGTGCCACCGGTGCCACTCGTTCCTCCAGAGCCGTTGGAACCCCCGGAACCAGTCGTGTCGTCGCTGGTCGAGGCTGAGCCCCCGCCGCTGCTGGCGCTCGTCGTCGTGTCGCCACCGCCGCCGCCATTGTTCGAGCTGGTGTTTTCGCCGCCCTGACTCGTCGAGCTGGCCTGCGAGCCATCGCTCGTACCACCCGTTCCGCCGGCTTCGGTGCTGCCCGTCGTGCCCGTTCCCGAGGTCGAGCTCGTGGTGTTCGACCCTTGCGAGGTCGAAGAACTGGTTAGAGAGCCAGCGCTTGGTCCCTGGCCGCCCGAGCCGGATGAGCTGGTGGGCGTGCCGTCCTCGAACGTGTCGTCACCGTCGACCAGTAAGCTTTCGTCGTACACGCTGCACGCGATCAGTACTGCTGACAGCGTGCATATCTCTGATCGTAAGCGTAAGCGCATGGTCTCCGATAGTGTGTCTGCGCGGCGAGCAACAGTCTAGCGCTCCAACCCCGAGCCCAACATGCCGTCGTAGTCGCAAAGCGAACGCTGGTCGAGCTAATTTCTCGAGCGCCTGATCGCTGCCGCGCGCCACGACGAGGATCGAACACCCCCATCGAGCCGCCATCGATTCAATTGTTTATGTCCATTGAAAGTAGCAACGCGGTTTGCAGTGTATGGATAGGTCGCACCTCGTGCAGGGCGTGCAGCTTTTCGCGCTACAGCGTGTTGACAGTTTCGTACAACACCGCCCTTCTCGGGCGTTGGACC
>CBFGRJ010000223.1:0-11756 GCA_965651135.1 uncultured Myxococcales bacterium | reverse complement strand
CCGAGCCAGCGACACCGGAGCCAGAACCTGAGCCCGAGGCACCCAGCAAGCCCTCCAAGCCCCCCACGCAAGTCCTGACCGAAGCAGACACCGATTTCTTGCTCGACTACCCCGCCTCGTCCTTGAAGGAAACGGCCCAGGCCAAGTGCCGCGAGCAAGCCGCCGACCCCGCACAGCAAGCCGCGTGCCTGCAAAAGGCGCGCGACGATTTCACTGGAGACGTGCTCAGTTTTCGCGCGGCCGGCGACACGGTGACCTGGACCATCTACCGCCGCGCGGCCAATCGCTTGGACGAGGTCTACACTGCCAAAGTCAAGCTGACCGATGCCGCGGAATCCAGCGTCAGCGTCACCCCCGCGGGCGCCGCCAAGGGGCAACGACCATTTCTGCGAGGTCAGCGTGAGCTCACGTTCGACGTTCCGGACGATTACACTCTAATCGTGACGGACCCCGCCCTGGGCAAGCTCGTGTACCGTGCCAAGTACGGCCTGGTGACTCGCTAGCCCGACTTGGCTTACCAGCCCAGCTTGTCCAGCAGAGCCTCCGTGCCGTCGGCGGACAGGCATTGCTCGATGGACCACATGGCGAGCTCCAACCCCGTAATGCCGCAGCGCGCCGCGAACATCATGATGCCGACGGCGTGCACCTCGTCGCTCAGCTCTACTGGGCGATCGAAATCCAAGGCCCAGGTCGGCATCGTGGACGCCATCACGTCGGCGCCTTGCCACTCTTGCTCCGCCAGTGCTTGAAACAACCTCGGGACCTCCTGCTCAGCATCACGACACAGCAGATCGGCAAGTTAAGTCCGATTCACCCGGCCCGCTACCCCTGACTTTTTGTCCACAGGCGCACACTGGGCGCACGCCGAGCCGCCACTCGGGCTGCGCAAGATTCTAGCCGGGCTGAGCACTCCCAGGGACTCTGCTTGAACGGCGCTCGGCAGCGCGGTAAAGCGGCCGCGTCATGAAACCCGTTACGGTGGAAAAAATAGGCGGAACGAGCATGACTCGTTTTCCCGAGGTGCTCGACAACGTCATTCTCAGGGATCCGACGCACGTGTACGGGCGGATCTACGTGGTGTCCGCCTACGCCGGGGTGACCAATCGCCTGCTCGAACACAAGAAGACCGGCGAGCAAGGCGTGTATGCCGTGTTCGCCCAGCGCGGCAACTACCAGAAGGCGCTTCAGGAGCTCGGCGCCCACCTGCAAGAGCTGAACCGAAATTACGTCGATGCGGGGCTCGATCTCGCCGCAGCCGATGCATTCATCCGGGAGCGAGTCCACGGAGCCAGTGAATACTTGCGCAGCATGGCGCGCGTGCTCGCTTCCGGCTATCTGCGCCGGGAGAGTGTGCTGGCCGCCGCGCGCGAGCTATTGGCGTCACTCGGCGAAATGCACAGCGCCTTCAACTCGGTCAACATTCTGCAGCGCAGGGGATACCGTGCGACCTTCGTGGACTTGTCCGGCTGGGACGACGACCGCGAATTGACGGTCGACGAGCGCATTGCTGACGCCTTTGCCAACATCGATCCCCACGAGACCATCGCCATCGCTACCGGCTACGCCAAGGGGACCGAGGGCATCATGCGCGAGTACAACCGCGGATACTCGGAGGTGACTTTCTCGAAGATCGCGGTCCTGGTAGGCGCCCGCGAAGCCGTGATCCTCAAGGAGTTTCACCTGTCTTCGGCCGACCCCGGCGTCGTAGGAGTGGAACATGCAAGGCCCGTCTGCAACACGAACTTCGACGTCGCCGATCAACTGGCAGACGTCGGCATGGAAGCGATTCATCCCAAGGCCTCGAAGCCGCTGGAAATGAAGGGCATTCCCATTCGCGTTCGCAACGCCTTCGATCCAGAGCACGACGGCACGTTGATCACGAAGGATTACGTCTGCGAATTCTCGAAGGTCGAGGTGGTGACGGGCTCGGACAAGGTGTCGATGCTCGAGGTACACGACGCCAGGATGGTTTCAGAGGTGGGGTTCGATCTTCGGATCATGGAGATCTTGGCTCGACACCGGGTCAGCTACATCAGCAAGGCAACCAACGCGAATACCATCGGCATGACGATTTGGGATCGCGATATCACCGACGAGCTCATGAGCGAGCTACGCACGACCTTCGAGAACGTCAGCGTAGAGCCGGTAGCCATCGTCTGCGCTATCGGTTCCAACATAGCCAAGCCCGGCATTTTGGCGCGCGCAGCCAACAGCCTAGCCAACGCCAGCATCAATATCATCGGCGTTTCGCAGACGGCGCGGCAAACCAACATGCAATTCATCGTCTCGCGCTCCGAGTTCGTGCATGCCCAAAAGGTGCTGCACCGCGATCTCTGCGAGTAGCGAGCACAACTCGATTGACGGGCTCGATGCCGAACGGCAAGCTGCCCCAAGTGGCGCACTCGTCATGGCGTGTTCGGCTGGCAGCGATCCCTGGAGCGCTGGCTTTGTTCAGCTTGGCGACCGTCGCCGCCGCGCAGATGCACGGCTATGTGGAGCCATGCGCGCCGGCATTCGTAGAAGATCACAGCACCACGTGCGAAGCGTGCCCTCTTTCTCACGACCCCGAGCAGTGCCGCACGCGGCTGCGTGAGCAGGGCTATGTAAAGAAGTGCCAAACCGGTGGTCATTCTGCACCGAGCGAGCTGTGGTGCAAAGACAAGCACGAGCCCGCGCGGGGCTCTCTGACTTACCTGACCGTGTTGGTCGGGCTCTCGGCATTCATGGGGTTGTTCTGGTTCTGGAAGGGTCGGCGGGGCAGCCGTAGCCGCACTGCGTAGCCACGCTCCGCTTCACTCTTCCGTCGAGATGTCCATCTTGGACTCGTAAACCAAAGTCCCATGCTTGGGGTCGGGGACTTCGATGGAATAGTCGTTGGGTATGCTGATGACGATCGGCGCGGCGGCGCCTTTGAGTTTCAGCTCCACGGTGTTTTCCGTCTCTTTGACGATCTTGAAGCCCACCTTCTTGCGGCGCTTGAGCACGTTGCCCCGCTGCTCCGAGCTGACCCAGAACAGGTTGCCGCGCTCGTCCTTGATGAAATGAAGGACATCGTCTTTGATCTTCGCCCGCTCCTGCTTCATGCACTGGTTGCGCCTTTGGGGCTTGTCGGCATGCTTTTGGCAATGCTGTTCAGCCTTGGTGCCCGCTTCGGAAGACGAGAACGCGAGTGAGTACATTTGCCCGGGCAAGAGTAGCGTCTCCGAGGGGGTGCGGGTCGGTTTCGAGACAGGCTCGGCTTCCGCGGCCTTGGCTTCTGATTTTTCCGTATCCTCGGCGGGAGCAGCCTTTTCGGCAGGGGCCTTGGGCTCGACGGGCTTGGGCTGCCCGGCGCTACAGCCCATGGCGAGCAGGGCAACGGCGAGGGACTGATTGAAGGGGTTCATCGGGACCTGGCATCCTTTCTGGCACACTTCGGGAGTCTTGGCGCAACCGGCCGGCCTTTTAGCGTCATCGGTGCGTCCGCAGCAAGCTATCGTGCACCGAACCCGGCATCGTCAATTGCGCCGAACCCACACGGACAGCATGGTTACCCTGCTTTGCGCCCCCACATGACCCCGACCAAGCATAGATCGAGCGCCGCGCCGGCACGGCAAGGCCTGCTCGAGCTCGATTACGGCGCCTGGGTACGGCACGAGCCCGCCTGGCTCAGCGCGCCCGAAGGCGAGGCGCTATTCGAAGCGCTCGTTCGCGAGCTGCCCTGGCAGCAGAAATCGATTCGCTTGTTCGGTAAATGGGTGGTGCAGCCTCGACTGGTAGCGTGGGCCGGCGAGCTGCCATACCGCTATTCGGGGCAGACGTTGGAGCCCCGCGCCAGACCCGCTTGTCTCGATGCGATCTGGCAACGGGTCGAGCGCCGTACTCGGGTCGAGTTCAATCATGTACTCATCAACCGCTATCGCGATGGGCAGGACCACATGGGGTGGCATGCCGACGACGAGCCGGAGCTCGGTATCGATCCCGTCATCGGTTCGCTCTCGCTGGGTGCGTCCCGGCATTTTCTCATTAAACGCAAGCGATCGGCACCGCGCGCCGCTCCCGATGGCCGTTGGCTGCTCGAACACGGTAGCCTACTCGTCATGGGCGGAAGCACTCAGCATCACTATCGGCATCGGGTGCCCCAAGAGCGTCACGTGCGCAGCGAACGGATCAATCTGACGTTCAGAAAGCTGCTGCGTTCTCCAACACAAACAGAAACACACACGGCGGTCTCACGGTGAGCCTTCACCTGCGCCTCTTCGCCGCGACAGCCACGACTGTCGGTTTGCTGTCCGTTGAAAGTCTCGCAGCGGACGCCTCCACGCCCGAGAGCGAAGCGCTGGTCGCCGACGTCTACCGCATCGTGTCGGCGGAAGAATCGCTCGGTTGGGTCGTGGACCACATCGAGCTCGAGGACATGTATCCCACGCTGCTCAGAAGCGTGTGCCGCTCACCGGCGCCGGCGCGAGCGTTGGCCCTCGAGCGCCTGCAGGCCGAAGCCCGCGAGCTGGGCGATCCCAGGGCGCTGTATGCCGCGGCCGGCAACGAGCTGGATGGTGCAGCCAAAGACGCGTTGTCCGCGGAGAGGCGGCTGCGGGCGCTGGAACGAGCGCTACTCGGGGCCGAGCGCGACTGCCCGTTCTGGATCGAGATCGAACCGGGCTTCGAAGGCATGCAAACCGATCGCAACCGCTTTACGCTCAACGTCGAATCGGGCGGCGTGGCGATCTTGCGTCAGACGCAAGGCGATTGGACGCTCGGTGGCGGCGGCTTTGGGCGCGTACTGCCGGCGTACGGGTTCGGGGGGATATTCACGCTGCTCGGCGGCGCGGAGCTCGGGGGGGCCGCGCTGCTCAAACCCGGCGAAGAAACCACCGGCGTCACCATCCACTACTTTCCCGCCTTGCCTCTCATCGTGCGCATCCGCGACGTTGCCTGGCACTATGACGTAGAGACGGCTGCGGTGGCCTTGTTCCAAGGCGACGATACGAACGTGAGCTACGGAGCTCGCGTCGCCGCGACGGTGGGGCTCAGCGCGCTGTACACGTCGGGCTTCATTCCTTGGGCGGGCGTGTCCATCGCCTACGAATATTATCTGGAAAGCGGCGGACGCCCGGACGCCCATTTCATCCGAGGCGGGTTTCGCGCCGGCGTGTCCTGGGACCCGTGACGCGACCAGGCCGCCGGGCCGCTCGCGCGGGCGCTTGACAGGCCGCCCCACTTCTTCGAAACACGAACCACGTTTTGCCGAACCGGAAGGACGAGCGATGGATGTTGCAGTAGTCGGGGACGGACCCGGTGGCCTGAGCGCCGCGTTATTTCTAGCCAAAAATGGGCTGCAGGTCACAGTGTACGGTCAGGACAAGACCGCCATGCATTTCGCGATGCTGTCGAACTATCTCGGTATCCCCAAGATTCATGGCAGCGAATTCCAGACCATTGCGCGAGAGCAGGTGGTCGCACATGGCGGCCGTATCGAGCCGACCCGGGTGGAAAGCGTGAGGTCCAAGGGTGAGCACTTCGAGCTCTTGCTCGAAGGCGGTCACTCGGCGACGGCGCGTTACCTCATTCTTTCGGAGGGCAAGTCGCCGCGCTTGGCGCAACAGTTGGGCCTCGAATTCGACAAGGAACAGGGGCTCTCTACCGACAAGAACGGCAAAACACGGCTCGAGGGTGTCTACGCCATCGGGCGGCTGGCACGGCCTTCACGCAGTCAGGCAATCATCAGCGCCGGCGATGGCGCGGCCGCGGCGATCGACATCCTTTCCCTCGAGAAGGGCCAGTCGTTCACCGACTGGGATTCGCCGCCCGAGGCGGGCTGACCTTAGCTCCGCCTCGTGTCCGACGCCGCGACCATCCCCGCCAACATACACTTCGTGTGGTTCGGCGCTCGCCTACCCTGTTTCGCAGCACTCGCGGTGAAGTCGGCCAAGATCTGCAATCCAGACGCCAGCGTGTCGTTGTGGCACGACGAAACGTTTCACCCTTCCGAGCGCACCGCCGCACTCGAGTCCCTCGGGGTGCGCTTTCGACGCCTCGAGCTTGCCGCCCTGCTCACCGCTGACACCAGGCCGAATTCGCGCGACACCCTCGCGAGCATTTACGCGCGCCTGCGCTCGCCAGCCGCCCGCTCCAACGTGATGCGCCTGTTGGTCTTGTATCGGGAGGGCGGCATCTATCTGGATACCGACACGCTCACCCTCAAATCGCTCGATCCGCTGCGAACCCGCAGCGGCTTCTGCGGTCTCGAGCACGTGCTCTGGTCCAAAGCGCGCCTCGACAAGCGTCACCCCTACTTTTGGACGCTGGGGCCACTGCTTTCCGGCCTGCGCCTGGCCAACGCGCGACTGCCCTGGGGCCATCATTGGCAGCGGGCGCTGCTCCCGTACTACGCGCGCGCGGCCAACAACGCGGTGTTGGGCTTCTCTCCGGGGCATCCGTTTCTAGCCGGCATGCTGGCGCGCATCGGGGAGCTCCCCGAACACGAATGGACCAAGCGGTATCGGCTCGGCACTCACCTGCTGCAGCAGGCGCTGGCCGCCGAGCATCCGGCAAGCGTGCACCAGTACGAGCCAAGTTACTTCTACCCGCTCGGACCAGTCACCTCGGCGCACTATTTCAAGCCCCGGCGCGACGTGGCGCTAGCCACCAGACAGCTCATCCCGGACGCGACCCACGTGGTGCATTGGTACGCTTCCGTGGCCGATCTATCCGACCTAGACGAAGCCCACATCGCCGCGCACCAACACGACACGGTGTACGCGCACCTGTGCGCCCGCTACTTGGAATAGCCAGCCGCCGCGGCCATGCGCTGCTCCGCAGCAAGGTTAGGATGAACAGTAAGACGGGAAGACAGGAAGATTTTTATTTGGACCCGACCAGACCGTCTGCGGTGATGCGCTCTCGCGAACCGGTTCTCATCCGATGACCAGGAACGAGTAATTTCCTTCCCGTCGTTGCTGTCGTCCCCGTTCAGCCCGACCACTCCTAGGAACGGGCACCGGTACTCGGTGCTCGGTAGGCGGCGTAGCGATAGTACTTTGGTCTTTGATCCAATCTCACGTGTACCCAAGCCACTCCGTTGCCTGCGGTGCTGACCCAAAGCGGCTTCGTCGTGAGCCGCTCGCACACCAATCGAGCCACCTCGCGCAAGAGCTCGTGGCGCTGAGCCGGCGGCGCTTCACGCACGAACGCAGCGAGGTGTGGGTAGGCAGCCAGGCGCCCTCGCGGGCACGGCACCACCAGTATTGCGTCGCCGCCGAGATTGTCGAAATGCACCACGTCGACATCGGCGCGGAAGTACTCGCTGAAAGCGTACGGATCGGGTGGTTCACCGACTAGGTCTGCCGCGTCCAAGAGCACGCATTCGAACGGCCGCTCCACGCTGGCTTGGCACACCGGAACCACCTCCCAGTAAAAGGCCGCGTAGGGTGCTTCAGCCAGTGTTTGCAGCAGTACCTCGCGCGCGTCCGCATCCTCGGCGAGCCCCTCGAGCAGCTGCCGATAGCTCACCGCTCGGCCGCGCCAGTGCACGGTGATAGACCGACCACGGTATGCGCTCGACTGAACGCTCTCGCTCGCCCAGCTGCTCCGCGCCGTACTCGCTCGGTCACTCGAGCTCGGCACGCTGAACAGCCTCACGCAAGATACTGGCAAGCTCGGGTTGGAATGCCACGAGCACGACCAGCTCGAACGCTGATTCCTCTCGCAAAAAGCTGGTGATCTCCCGCACCGCGATGCGCGCGGCCTCCCGCGCCGGAAAACCGTATACCCCACAACTGATGGCGGGAAAGGCAATAGTGCGCGCCCCCTGGCCAGCCGCGAGAGCCAGGGAGTTCTTGTAACAACTTGCCAACAGTTCTGCTTCACCCGAGTTGCCGCCGCGCCAAACCGGGCCCACGGTATGTACGACGAATCGAGCCGGCAACTCGAACCCAGGGGTGAGCCTTGCCTGGCCGGTGGGGCACCTCACGCCCGGCAAGACTTCCGGCATCGCCCGGCAGGTCGCCAGCAATTCGGGGCCCGCCGCGCGATGGATGGCTCCATCGACGCCGCCGCCGCCCAGCATGCGTTCGTTGGCTGCATTGACCACGGCATCGACGGCAATCCTGGTAATGTCCCCAATTTGCACTCGGATGCGCTCCATCGGGCGCATGTTATCATCGACGGGACCGCTCCGCTCGACCCATCAGCGCGGAGCGCAGGGGCCGCCGCCGATTGGCTCTAGGGCAAGTCCGTCGATGCGTCGGGCATCGCTGTCGGAAGGATGCAACGAGAGCACGCGTGGCAACCCTCGCTTGCAAGTGACCCTGAAGCGCTGCCAGCGATTTCCATCTCGTTCCATGAAGTCGCCGAGCTCGCACGGAGTCGCGGAGGCAAGCCCTGCGGCCAGGCCACTGACTCGCCCCGCGTCCGCGAAATCGGGTGCCTTGAGTGCGTCGAATGCGGTCTCGTCCCAGCGGTTGAGCAGCGCCACGGCCCGCTCGGCCAGCTCGAAAGCGCCGGGCATGGGCTCAACGCCACTCGAATGACCGACGAAGCCATCGATCAAGCCCTCGGCGTTCAGATAGAGCACCATCTCGAGCCTTGCCTTGTCGCAAGTCAGCAAATACCTCGCTTGATTTTCGCTGGTGTAGGTGAGCATGGGGCCGGGCCTACAGTTTCCATGAAGCGCTCGGTACTCCTCGAGCTCAACGCGCTCCCGCTCTCGAGTAATGCGCTCCTTGTGCCATGCACTCAGCATGGCATCGTATTTGTGCTCGTCCCACTCGCCGTACACCTCGAGCAGGCGATGCAGAGCACGCTCCAACCGCGGAGCCTGGCTAGCGCGACGCTCACGCCGCAGCAGGGCGCCACTGCCTTGCAGTCGCTCCAGCAATTCTCGGCGCAAGCTTGCTAGATCGGAGGGCGCCGAGTTGGTGAATGCGAACACGCCAACGCCGAACTCCGGTAAGAACGCTGCATCGCTGGCGTAGGTGTGCACCAACCCGTTGTGAAATACGACATGATCGAAATCACACGTCTTGTAGCCGTGCCACGACAAGCCGATGGCCGAAGCATCCGCCTGCGCCAGCCAGCGGCTTTCGGCGCGGGCCGGTCGCACGCCAAACCCGATGAGCCTACCCATGTCGTGCGATTCGCGGCGAGAGCTCCGGCGGACCACGCCGTCTTCCGGTCCTGAACCGGCTGGATGAGCGCTGAGCTGCCATGCCAAAAACCGGCCAAAATCACGAGCCGAAATGTACAACCCCCCGCTCGGTTCGCGCGCTCCAAACACCTCCGGCTTGGGATCGATCACGAATTCGCCCGCGCTGTCGAGCTTGTGCGGTAAAGCCAGGCGCCCGGCATACCGTTCCGCGTCCCAACCGGCAGACGTGAGCCTCAAAGGTTCGAACAAGTGCGCTTGCATGGCTTCGCGGTACGACGTCTGCGTCACGCGTGCGATGATCAACCCGAGCAGCGTGAACCCCAGATTCGAATACTGATAGCGGCTGCCCGGCTCGAACTCCAGTGCGAGGCCGCGCAGGGCTTTCAGGAGCGCCTGCTCGCTGGTGCCCTCATCGTTCGTATCGTCCACTGTGCGCACCTCACGCGGAAGGCCGGAAGTATGCGTGAGCAAGTGCCGAATCGTCGGTAGGCGCGCATCCTTGGCAGGCTTCTGTAGCCCCGATAGCTCGGGAAGATACCGTTGCGCAGGCGCGTCCAGCGTGAGTTTGCCTTCATCCCGCAGCTTGAGCACGACCATGGCAGTCATGGGCTTGGTGATCGAGCCCACCCGAAACACGCTATCGGCAGTTACCGGAACTTTCCGCACCGCATCTTGGTAACCATAGCTCGCGATCTTGACGACTTCGTCGTCGATGACCACGCCCACGACCAACCCGGGCAGCTTGAGCGCTCGCCCCCGTTCCTGTATCCAGGCATCCAGGTCCCCCAGTGCGGCGGTCAGCTTCTGCTTGCGTTCCGGATCGGTGAACACGTGCTCGATCTGGTCTTGCACGAGCACCGGTTCCGGCGCTTGCACCGAATACACGGCCACCGAGCTTTTCTCGACGCCCGTCGTCGGGGGCGCTGCGGGGGGTGAACTGACCGGCTGAGGAGCACCGCAGCCGAGCGCGCCACCGACTGCGATCGCAAGAACAGCCCGGCACCAGGCAGCGCGCGCGCCTGCCGAACCGACGTTCTCTGCGGACATGCCCATAGCCAGGGTACGACCGAGTGTTTCACCGTACCCGTGTCCCGTCAATTCGGAGCGCGTCGGGGCGCACCATTTGGAGCTGACTCGACGCCGGCTCGAGGCTAACGTGCAGTGAATGCAGCAGCACTCCGTAGGGCACGGCATCGTAGTTTCGAAGGCAGGCTGGAGTTTTGGAGGCAACGTCTGGTGCAGCTTCGATGAGCATATCCGCGCCTCGGTGCCGGGCTACGCTGAGCTCAACCGCCAAATCGTCGATTGGGGCGCTGAGTTTCTCGGAGCGCGGCGTCGCGCTTACGACCTCGGGTGTTCCACGGGGACCCTGTGCTCGGCGTTGGCACGGCGCTTCGCGGACGCCGAAATCATCGGGATCGATATCGAGCCAGCCATGATCGCCGCTGCCAAGCGGCTTTCGCCCACGCGCCCTCGCTATCTCTGCGCCGACTTGTTGACCTTCCCGCTTTCACGAGCTCACCTGATCACGGCGTGTTACACGCTGATGTTCTTGCCGCCTGACGAGCGCCTCGGGTTGCTCCGCAGGCTGCGCTCGGCCTTGGCGCCCGGGGCCGGCTTGATTGTGGCCGAAAAGGTCGTCAGGCGCGACTCCGCACAAGAAGCTTACTGCCAAGAGCAGCACCTCTCGTTCAAACGGCGCCAAGGGCTCAGCCAAGAACAGATCGAGGCAAAGTCGGCCAGCATCAAGGGTTACTTGGTTCCGCTCTACGACGATGAGAACATCGACTTACTCGAGCGCGCCGGATTCTCGGAGGTTCGGCTGATAGCGCGCCACGCCTGCTTCGACGCCTGGCTGGCGCGGCGCTGACTCTTTCGACGAGCCGTTAGTTCAGGCTGCTTGGTGCCACGTCATCGGCCCCCGCCAAGAGCAACAGCTCGTGTAACCTGGAGATCAAGCGGGTCATGCGCTCGACCGGATCGAGCTGCTCCAACAGCCACTGGCGCTGATCGGGATCACTTACGAGAATGGAACTGAGCGCGTCCGTGCATTCTCCCGCACTCACCGCCTCGCTTACTATCCTTTCTAGGGCGTCGACCGGCTGCGACAAATGCGGCAACAGCCGCTTCACCAGCAGGGTCAGCTCGCTTTTGAGCGCGCTGGCCGTGGCCAGCGAGGGGCGAATCACGTCCTCGAGCAGTTCCGTTCTCGCGATTCGATAGGGTTCGTTGCCGACCTCTTCGAGCAGGCGGGCGCGCCACAGGCCCTCCAAAATGATATTGCAGCGACCATCGGGAAGCTCGGTGTGTTCCATGATTCGCCCGACCCCACACACCTCGAATACAGCCGGCTTCTCGTAGTATTCCGTTTCGTAACCCGGCTTCAGGCGCGGTACTGCTATCAAACGGTCCCCCGCCAGCGCATCCTTGACCAACCGGCGATAGCGCGGTTCGAACACGTGCAGCGGCAGGCGCATACTGGGAAACAACACGATTTCGGGAAGTGGGAACAGAGGGACACACGCCGCCAAATCTCCCTTTGCCGTCTCTTCGCTGGGTGTCACAGACGGGAAGCATACGGCACCGCCGAGCGGAACTCGATGCGTGCGTACCAGAGTCGCCGAGCTCC
>CBFGRJ010000222.1:0-11760 GCA_965651135.1 uncultured Myxococcales bacterium | reverse complement strand
ACATCTTCGTTCGCCCGGATCCGGTCAACATCGCCCGGCTACGACAGGCACTCAAAGCCGTCTGGAACGATCCCGACATCGACCAGATCACCGCCGACGACCTCTGCGGCGACTACCCCACCGTGCGCTATGGGCCGCCGCAAGGTACCCTGTATCTGGATATCCTCACTCGCCTCGGCGAGGCGACGGCTTTCGCCGACCTCGATGTCGAGGTCAAGGACGCGCAAGGCATCCCCGTGCGCCTCGCTACACCGCAAACGCTCTACCGAATGAAAAAAGACACCGTGCGACCCATCGATCACAGCGACGCACTGGCTCTCCGAGTTGCCTTCCAACTGAAAGACGATTGAGACAGCCGTGCCGGTAACCAAGTACGAGAACGCTTCCGACATGCCTCCTGTCCCTCGCGTCGAGGGTCTCGAGTTAATCGAGCGCATTCGCGTGCTTTGGAACCGCGCCTTTGCCCTCTCGCCGCCAGACTTTCCGCGAGGTGTCACCCGGTTCCGGAGCATCTCCGACGCCAATGGTGCACGCTTCGATTTACTCGTCGCTCGCCTGCGCCGCAACGCTTCCCCCGACCGCTCGCAGGCCGAAGGCCGAGGACGGGACGAGGAAGCCGGCCGCGATGTACGGCAACACGCCGACTCCAATGACGCCCCCCCGGCAGCCAGGATGGGGGCACATCCTCAGCTGGATAGAGCGTCGGTCTACGGAACCGAAGGTCGAAGGTCCAGCTCGCTGGAGCTTTGCTCTTCGAACGGGCGGCGTCGTCATCTAGTCTCTGCGCATGCGACCGCAGAACCATTCGGGGGCTTCTTCTTTCGCGAGCTTGCTGCTCGCCGGCGCGTTCGTCTGGGGTTGCTCTGCTCCCCAGGGCGAGCCGGCTACGCCACCGCAAGATGGACGCAAAGGGAGTACGAAGGCCACGGCTGCGAAGGATGGTGCGCCGAAAGCGGAAACGAAAGCTGCAACACCACTCGTCGAAGCGCCGGAGACTGAGCTCGAACGCCACGCGCGTCACGCGGCGGACTTCGAACGGCGCGGCGTGCTCGATCGCGCAGCTGAAGCGTGGAAGCTGTCCCACGAGATCGAGCCTACGGCGGAGAAGGCCCTACGCTCGGCGGCACTGTACGAACAGTCGCTGGCGTTCGAGTCAGCGCGGGAGATGTACGAAGCGCTGGGTAAGTATCCCGAGCACGCAAACACCTCTCAACTGGGCGTTCAACGCGCCGTCAGGCCCAAACAAACTGACGAGCAGAAACAACGCGCCAAAGCCAGCTTGGCCGAAGCGCGTGAGAAGGTCGGCGCTGGTGATCTCCCTGGCGCGCAAGCGGTGCTCGACACGCCAGAGCTGAAGCGCAGCGCGGAGGGTTTGTCGTTGCTCGGCGACATCCATTGGCGGCTGGGCGAGGCGAAAGCGGCGCAACTGGCGTGGTCCAAAGCGCGCGGTGCGAGCGATGGGTATTACACGCTCTATCTCGACTTGCGCGGCAGGGTTCCCACGGATTTCGCCCCGACGAACTTTGCGGCAACCGACGATAGCATTCTCTTCGCCGCCGCCAATGGTGAGGTCTTCACCTACGACCCGGTGCTGCGCCAAGTCGCCCGTGGACACGCCGGACTCAGCTGGGCCGAGACTTCTATGAATGGCGTGGGGGGTGGTCATTTCCCTCACTTTTGGACCTTCCCGGACGTCGAGTACCCGGAGAAGTTCGGCAAGCCATTCTCCGCCGACGAGTCTCCAACTGGGGACGCGGTCCTTTGGCGCGGCGCTGATGAACAGCTGAAGTTCATCAGCGAAGTGGATCGAGAGGTCGAGCTTCGCTGGACTCAGGCCGTCGGCCCCGAACGCGAGACGAGCTTTGAGGATCCCCGGCGACTCGGAGCGTGTTTCTCCGGCGACGGACAGCAGATTTTCGCGGGCACCGCTGACGGACAGATCGTCATCTTCGATCGCGCCGGCAAGCGCAAAGGGACTTGGAAAGCTCACGACGGCAAGCGCGTTTCGATGCTCGCAGCTTCCCCTAACGGCAAGCTGCTGGCTTCACGCGGCTTGGACAAGATGATCGTCGTGTGGGACCTCGAGACTCATCAGCCGCTGGCGAAGCTCGGACCGGAACGTGAGATCCGCTCGCTCTCGTTCTTCCCCGACGACGACACCCTCGAATTCGCCCGTCCGTGGGAGCTCATTCGTTTGGATTGGCGATCCGGCAAAGAGCGCGGCAGCTACGAAGACGGCGTCGAAATTCTACGCGTGCACCACTCCCTGAACCGACGTTGGACGGCGATTGGCCACTACAAGACGTACTCTTTGAACCTCCTCGAAGGCACGAAACTCAAACCCGAGCGGCTCACCACCGAGCAAGTCGGTTGGGTCGCAGCGTCGATATCCCGCGACAACAAGAGGTTGCTCGCGACGACGCCCAATGGCGCCACGCTCTTCGATATCGAGACGTGGTCGGAACGGCGCATCACCGACGAATACACCACGGACAAAGCGGCCTTGTCTCACGACGGCAAGCTCGCCGCAATCGAGCACGTGAACGGCCGCGATCACGAACTGGTCATCTACGACACGAGCGCAGGCAAGACGGTAACCCGCATCGCAACCGGGCGCCGCGACGTGGAGCAGCTATCCTTCGTCGACGACACGTCGCTCTTGATCACGACGGATGCGGCGCGCATTTACGACGTGCCGAGTGGCGTGCTGCAATTCGAGCCCGAGGGCGTCGAGCGTTACGCCGATCTCTCCGACGGCTCTCTGCGTTATGGTGCCGACGGCTGGGCGCGCTTCGACGAGGGTGGCGAGCAGCTCAAGCAGTTACCCTGCAAGCGCGACGGGCTGACCGTCGACAACCCGCGCGGCCACTACACCTGCTGGGACGGCGAGAATCTGCACGTTCACGATCTGAACGACCAGAGCGTGGGCTCGTTGCCCCTCGGTTCGAGCGTGAAACGACTCTCCCTCTCCCACGAAGGTCAGCACGTGGCGATTGAGACCGGCGGCAAGATCTTCGTCGGAGAGATCAATCGCAACTGGACCCGAAGCTCCGAAGGTGCCCATGCCGGATTGCTGGGCACCACGACGCTCACCCATACGGACACGGGTTGGTTGCTGATCGGCGGAACCGACGGACTGCTGGCCTTACCCCAAGACGGATTCGGTCCCGCCGCAAGTCTGCACTTCCTCGAAAATGGCGGCTGGTTCGCGCTGCTCGGCGAGGTCCCCGAGTTCCAGACGGACGGCGATCCCAACGGCATCAACGCCGTGGTGACCAACCTGCCCGGCCAATCCCCGGGGGTCGTCTTCGAAGGGCGCCGCCAAGAAGGAGCCTTCGGCAAACTCCTCTGGAACGCCGCGCCGGAGGTGTACGCGAGCCGTCCTTGACGGGCCTTGCCACCGTCGCTCTTGCTTCCGGCGCGGCGCTAGGTGAACGCGCAACACGTCGCGCATGAGTCGCAGGTGGGCGCAGTGGTCGTTGGCGCCGCTGCCCTTGAAGCCACGGACGTGGAAGCCGCCCTTGGAGTAAACACTCAGACGTTCGAGTCCCATGGGGTCGATCCAAGAAAGCGCACAACCCAACCCACCATCGGTCAGCGTGTCGAGCAGTGCGCGACTGAGAAAAACACTCCCGCCAGTGGCGTACGCCGCCGCTGCGATTCGTCTCGACCGCATCGACGTTCGAGCAGAGAAGCATTGGCCACGAAATCTGGACGCTGATTGAATCCGCCGACACGCAGAAACGAACTCGCAGCCACGTGATCCGGGAGCGCCGTGTATCCGCCGCAAGCAACGGTGGTCGCGCCATAGTGTTCATGTGGTACGGTCAACGACGCGAACACGACTCCCGGTCGTCTTGGTCAGGGCGCGCAGCCTGACCCCGCTGATCGCTGCGAGGGCCGCGGTGGTAATGTCGAACACCCGCTCGTCGACACGACTTCAGACTCCATTCCGCTCACCACTTGCGGACGACGGTGGGGTTCGGGTGCACACTGGCGGTGACACTGGCGCTGACACTGAGGCGCACAACCTCACCGCTCCGCACAACACCAGATCGAGAGGACATTCTGCTTTCAGGCCAATCATGCAACGTCAGCGGTGCTGTGAGATTATTTCCGTCTGGGTGATCGAAACCCAAATACGAGGGAATCAAGACTGTGTGTCTGTGGCGACGAGAAACGGTTCAAGAAAAACGCACTTCTCGACATCGACCAACCGCAGCCGAGAAAGAAAAGTTATGAATCGTAAAATTGTACGAGGTTACTCGAACGCACTCTGGGCGGCGCTGCCGCTCCTCGCCCTGCCTCTCTTCGCAGCGTGTGCGTCCGACGGTGATTCAACACCTAACGGTGGTGAGGCGGTCAGCGCAAGCTCCGCTACCGGTGGTCCGAGCAATACGGCCACGGGTTCCACGGGACAAGGAACCAGCGATCCAGCGGGGACTGCAACCGGACCAACTTCTATGACCGGCTCCACCACTGGTGGAACGACCTCGCCAAGCACTGGTGGGCTTGGTTCTAACGGAAGTTCCGGCATGGGCGGCGCCGGCGGCGTTCCGAGTTCCGGCGATGGTGCCGGCGGGGGCGATGGCGCGGGCGGAGGCGATGGTGCCGGTGGGGGCGATGGCGCGGGCGGGGGCGATGGTGCCGGTGGGGGCGATGGCGCAGGCGGGGGCGATGGTGCCGGTGGGGGCGATGGTGCCGGCGGTTCTGCGGGTGGTGCCGGCGGCGCGGACGATGCTGCGACCGACGATGCTGCGACCGACGATGCCGCGACCGACGATGCCGCGACCGACGATGCCGCGACCGACGATGCTGCGACCGACGATGCCGCGACCGACGATGCCGCGACCGACGATGGTGCGACCGACGATGGCGCGACCGACGATGGTGGCCGGAGTGCGGGTTGCGGCCAGACGCGTACGCTGATGAACGGTCGTAGAACGATTCAGAGCGGGGGAAACCGTGAGTACATCCTCAGGGTTCCTGACAACTACGACAACAACACCCCCTACCGGTTGATCTTCGCTTTCCACTGGCTCAACGGCAATGCGACGCAAGTCGCCGAAGGCGGCAATGGCGGCTCCACCGAAGCCCCCTTCTACGGACTTTGGGATCTCGCCGACAACAGCACCATCTTCGTGGCCCCAGAAGGCCTCAACGCCGGGTGGGCGAATCAAGGCGGCGCCGACCTGGCGCTCACCGACGCGATCCTCGAGGAGATCCAGAACGATCTCTGCATCGACACGACACGCATTTTCTCTACGGGCTTCAGCTACGGCGCAGGCATGTCCTATGCCATCGCTTGCGCTCGCGCGGACGTGTTCCGCGGCGTGGCTCTCTATGCAGGCGCACAACTCAGCGGCTGTGACGGGGGAAATACACCCATCGCGTACTTCCACGTGCATGGTGTCTCCGACTCGGTACTCAGCGTCGCGCAGGGGCGTCAGTTGCGCGACAATTTCGTGAACGTCAATGGCTGCACGCCACAGAATCCGCAGGATCAGTCGAGCGGCAGCGGGATGCACAGCTGCACGTCTTACGAAGGCTGCACCGAAGGCTATCCCGTTCGGTGGTGTACCCACGGCGGCGATCACAACCCCACGGAAAAAGATAACGGACAGAGCCAAAGCTGGGTCCCTGGCGAGGCCTGGCAGTTCATCTCGCAGTTCTAGCGGGTTCGGGCCGCTGTCTCGATGAAGGACAGCGAGCGGCGGCCCAATCCACTAGCTCTGATGGATCGATGGGGCGAGCGTGCGAGTTTCTCACAAGCGGCCGGCTTCCCTCCGCTCGAGCTCGCGCGCTGCACATCCCTCCAACTGACGGCGTAGCGCTGGTTCGTCGCCGCTCTCAACGCAGCAAGCGCGGGGGCACTTGCTTCGGATCGTAGCGCGCGGCTCCGCTGGGAAGACTGAGGATGCACATCGTCAGCAGCCCCAGAAACACGAACCCCAACGCGAACCTCAGTCCGCCCTCGGAAAGCACAGCACCGCCGAGGGTCAGTATCGTGATGACCACGAACAGGATCGGCTCCAGGTGAGTGCCATGGGAGTAGTGAGCGTCGGGTGCCGAGCTCGCCAGACGCTGGTGCAGTTGCCAGATGAACTCGCCCCACGCGTCCATCGTCGCCTCGCTGGAGCCCGTAGAGACCGTCCCCAGAATGCGATGGATGCGCAGCGTCTCGCCTCCCCGCAGGCGGAGCGTACATATGCCGCGCGCGTCGAGATGCACCCGCACGACATCCGGCAGGTATACGTCGCGGCGAAGACCTCGCTCGTTCACGGATAGCTGATCGCCATCGAGAACGTATTGTCGACCCTTCGAAAATAGGGCCCGCTCCTGTACGTAATCAATCACGCGCACGACGCACGCTCCTTGCGGAAGAGAGCGCGGAGCGCAGCGCCGCTCGGCAGGCAGTCACCCCGCGAACTCACCCAAGAACTCTTCGCTTTGGGCATCCTCGTGCAGGCCCCCCACGAGCCGTCCAGTGAGCTTGCCCCGTTCATCCGTCTCTGCGAGCGCCCATCCCACGGGCGCGTCGTCGGCGAATCCCCCCTCGTCGATCGCCGTCAGGCAATGCCAAACCGTGCTCTTGGCGATCGCCAGCACCAAGCGCTCGAGGGACGCGCGATCGGCACCTGCCCTCAGCAACTCGTCAAAGAGCCCTGCAGCGTCGTCCGCATCGCAGCCGTCCAACACTTCCTGCACGCTACGAGCCCCAGCGCATAGATCCCGCAAGGCGAAGAAGCGCGCGGTTTGAGCGATGTTCTCGGTGACTTCGCTATGGGCCCAGGCGAGCGGCTGAGCGGCTCCCGCCCGCTCCAGGTGCGTCGCCAACTCTTGCAGCCGTGCCTCGTCGCCTGCGTCGAGTGCTTTCAGCGCGTGGCGATAGTAGCTCGGATCCGAAGAGGCGTTGATCAGCTGTTCGAGCGTTTTCATCGGTTAGGCATATGCCGCGTGCGCCGAGCCGTGCAAGGCCGCACACCTCTGCTTCCGGGGTCGCGCCGAACACGCGGACCTTCGGGTGTGTGATACTCTGGCCGTCCATGCTCGTCCCATCCCGCTCCCGATTCACGATGATCGCTGTCAGTTTGGCTTTGTGCGCGGCTGTGCTCGGCTGCCCGGGGGCGAAGAAGAAGAACCCCGTGCAAGCTACGCGCTGCGTGAAGGCTTACGAGCAGTGCCAACTGCCGGACGGCCCGCTTGGCGTGTGTAACCCGGCACCCTGCACCTCGGGGCAGTCCCCACCCTGTCTCGAGTGCGTATCTCAACACTGAGACCGCGCGCTGTTCCGGGTTATCGATCTGGCGTAGTTGAGCATGTGGACTGTCGTGGCCGCGAACGCCTGCGTCATGGTCCGCGATGCCTATCCCGAGCTGCTGGCCGCACTGACGACACTCTACGTGTTGGGTTGGAGGAGCGACAGGATGGGGTTCCGAGTACTTGGCTGTGGCGGACGGCGACAAGCTGCAGCACAGTCTCGCCACCATGCCCAAAACCGACTACGCCGAGGCGATCCCCCGCGAGCTGGCGGATCGGCTCCACCGGGAGCTGAAGAAACGGGGAGTCATTTACGAACTTCTTCCCAATGGCACCCGCGTGAGCCTGCCGACGCGCCAAAAGCCACCCGCGGTCATCATCGGCCAGACTGGGTTCGAGTTGTTGCCCAAAGGGTTGCGCTTCTTTAGGGCCAAGGGTGATCGGCGGCTCGCCCTGCCGCGGGGTCTCGGCAAGTTTCCCGAGGCCTTCGAGCGGGTGTGTCGCCATTATCGAGTCATTCGCCCAAAACGCCACGCCGCGCCCAAGGTGACTGCCAAGAGCCAGGCGGTGGAGCGAGCGGGTACGGCGCTCTTGGATGTGCTGTTGACGGGCGTCGCATCGCGCCGCGCCGCGTCGGTGCGCCGTGCCGTCTCGCTTGCCGTGACTAATCCGGAAGCTTATGTCGACCGCTACGCTGAGCAGCTCGACGAGCGAGGCATCACGGCGCCACAGCCGGACTTGCACCACATCGCGCTCGTGGACGCCCTGCTCGACGCAGGTCGGCTCGGCGAGATCGATTGGCGCGCTGACCCAGGGGAATTACGCGACGAGCTGAAGCCGCTACTCCGACCCTACGGCATCAAGCTGCAACAGATCTGGCCGACGGCCGTCGACACTGGCGCCGACCAGCTGCTGCGCGAGATATCCCAGCGGCTCGCGGCCTTGCGCCATCGCCTGCTCATCGTCGACCTGCACAACGACTCGTACGACTTCGTGATCGTTCCTGCCGCGTCCGTGCGCGGCCTGACCGCTGCTGCGAAGCGCTTCGGGCTCGGCTTCCGCGCCGCGTAGCAGCGAGTGACGCCGGACCAGGCATGCCCGAGGTTCATCCACAGCGAACGCTCTCGCGGTTTGACCCAGGACATTGCGGTCAGTGCGCCCTACGTCGATGCCGCGTGAAGCTGATCCCGGATCCGTAGGCAGTCCAAACCCGTGGCCGCACTGACGACAGGTGTTGGGTTGGAGCAGCGGCACGACGGCCTTCTCCGCATCGGGCTCACCCGTCGAGCCGCTCGATCTGCCCAGTGGCGCCGTCGATGCGGACCCTGTCGCCCGTGCGTAGCGCCGTCGTGGCCCCCTCGACGTTCAGGATGGCGGGCAGGCAGTATTCGCGGGCCAGCGTGGCTGGATGTGACAGCGGGCCGCCAACTTCGGTGATGACGCCGCCCACCACGGAGAAAGCGAAGGACCATGCCGCCGTGGTGCCGACGCACACCAGGATGTCGCCAGGCTGGAGCAGATGCAGCTGCTCCGGTCTATCCACGACCACGACGCGTCCTTCGGCCTGCCCCGGAGAGCAGGGGATACCCGTGAGGAATGCGTTCGCAGAGGGCTGAGGACGCAGGGCTGCGTTCATCATCGGGTCGAGGTTGAAAGACCAGAACAGGTCGTCGAGCATCTCACGCGCCTTTTTGGGGAGGGGCATGTCTGGCATTCCGCTCGAGGGCGGCCCCATCGTCCGCTCCAGCGGGTTGCTTTGGCCCCAACGGAACTCACCGCGCCGGCGGGCGATGTCCGCCTCGCAGGACTGCCCACGCAAAAGGCCGAGCACCTCGTCTTGTTCCAGGTACCAAATGTCGTCGACGCGCTCGAACTCGCCGCGGTCCACCAGCCTTCCGCCGGCCTCGACAAGGGCGTAGCGAAGGGGGCCGAGCGCGGCGAACATGGCGTCCTCGCTTTCGTCTCGGTGAGGGCGAGCCCGACGCGCTCGATCGAGGGCGCGCTGTATTTCGGGCCAGCAGGCTTCGGGAACCGCCGCTCTTGCCCGCGCCTCCGCCGCAGCCGAGACCTCCAGTGGATCGGAAGCCGCCGCTCGACCCAGCCTCGCCCGCAGGAGGCCCACCAGCGGAGTGGGGTCCTCGGCCCACATGGGGTGCTGGAGCGCAAGGCTCACTGGCTGATGTCCGCGGCGCTCCACGAGCGAGCGGAGGAGCTCGCCGGCAGGGCCCGGGTAGGCCAGGATGCGGCCCGCGCCCTCGTCGAGAGCAGCGAGCGCCATCGGGTCCGCCGCCACAGCGTCGGCCACGCGATCGAGCTCGACGCTGGCTTCCACGGAGGGCGCCGAGTACCCCTGGAGGAGATCGAGCACCTCGCTGGGGGACCACCCCGCGTGGGTCTGGAGGAGCCTACCCAGACGCCCGACGGTGGCCCCATCGGAGACGGTGGCGAGCTCCATGTGCAGCGAAGTGGCCAAACGAAAGTGCGCGACCGCCTCCTCGATGTGGGCTGCCAGCTGCTCGTCGGAGAGCGCTTCTCGGTTCACCTCGAGCAGCGAAAGAGTGCGAGCGGCCGTCGCCTCCCGCCCCTCCCGGTCCCAGAGGTCTGCCGCTCGCATCGGTAAGTCGGTGCGAGCCGCCTCGGCGGCCTTGTTCATGGCCCGGCGCATGGCAGGCATCAGTCTCAGCAAGAGCCACAAAACCCAGCGGGGGGGCATGCGAGCGTCATCCACGCCACTATCGCCCGGGGGGATCATGCGCATGTACAGGCGCGCGCCAAATAAACGGCACTGAATGCCCTCCATCGGCAGTCCCACGGACTGCATGACGGGAGGAATCGTGGTCTCGAAGGTGCGGCAGAGCACCGAGCCGACAAATGGAACGACCGCCATAGGCACGTGCTCCTCGTCGCGCGACCAGGTCTGCCGAGGAGGGGGCCGCTCGGTGAGCGGGATGGGTAGCGCGGTGATGGGTCGCGCCTGGAGCACGAAGAGGTGCTCGCCGTCGAAGGCCCACTCCACATCCTGTGGCGTGCCCCGGCTTTCGGCGAGTCTTCGACAGAGATCGGCGACTCGGCCTGGAAGCCCCGCGGGGAAGACGTCATCGGGCCCCCCGAGGCGCTCGGCGACACCCTCTGTCGACACGCGAAAACGCTCTGGAGTGGCGAGGCCCTCCATCAGCACGTCGCCGAGACCCTTCACAGCCTCGACGATCACCTCGTCGTCGCCGGTCACCGGGTTCTTAGTGAACGCCACGCCAGCGCACACGGGGCGGACCATCGTCTGCACCACGACGGCGATCGCCCCTCCAGACCGGCGGGTACGGGCGGCATAAGCTGCAAGCGACGGACTTTCGCCCGAGCGAAAGCAACGTCGTAGTGCACGGAGGCCCGCCTCCGCACCACGAACGTCCAGCACCGACTCGAACTGACCTGCGAAGGAGGCCAGGGCGCCGTCTTCGTCCACGGCCGAAGAGCGGAAGGCCCGCGGCTCTGACGAGTCCAGCGCTCGGGTCACGGCGTCGGGGAGCTCGGAGTCAGGATTGACGGCAGTCGTGATCACGAAGCCATCGGGCACCCGGTAACCCTCCTCCAACAGGCGGCCCAGCTCCTTGGCCTTGCCCCCCACCATTTCGACCGGGCTCTGCCCGGCCTCGCTGAGGGGCACGATGTGAGGGGACTGCTGGGTCATCGCCTGGCTTCGGGTTACCGCCTGAGAGGCGTCGAAGCCCGTGGAGTCAAATGGACTGGCGCTGTTAATCATCGGAGTCTCCAATTTTGGGTAAGTCACCTTCAGCAGCCGCTTTCAAAAGGACGCGGACGGCCCACTTGGCAGTGTCGGCAGCTTCGTGATTGGGGAGGTCGTAGTGTCGAGTGAGGAGGTGCCAGCCGACCTGGCTACCGAAGAGACGCACGGCGGCGGCGAGCCTCCGGGCATCGGAATCGGCGAGCTTCAGTTCCTCCCCGAGCGCAGACGCGAGACGGGCGGTGCGCTCCCTGGTGCGACTGGGCGCCCGCCGAGCGGAGACGCTGAGCATCGCGAAGGCGCGGTGGGCGGCCTCGTCCCGGGCGAGGAGCCCGTACACGGTTGCGACACCCGAGGGGAAGCCCTCCACGCTGAACATGCGCGACTCGGGAGGAGGGCGGTCTTCACTCGGCACCTCGAGGGCTCGGTCCTCCTGATACTCCACGAGCCCGTCCATCAGCGCTTCGCGACTGGGGAAGTGGTTGTAGACCGTGCGGTGGGTGACGTTCGCCCGATCGGCCACCTCCTGCATGGAGAACTCGCCGGTCTCGGACTCCGAAAGCACCTCAGCAAAGGCCTTGCAGATGGCCGCTCGGGTCTTCTCTCTGCGTGTATCAGTCACCCAGCGGTCCCTTTCATAGATTATGAAATCTATGCTTCCATGACTGGGCGGGTCAAGCGTATTTTTCACAAACTATGAATGGTGCGTGGGCGGCCTCGGTGTCGCGAGCGGGCAGAACGAAGCCGCTCCGCGCCGGTAG
>CBFGRJ010000221.1:0-11796 GCA_965651135.1 uncultured Myxococcales bacterium | reverse complement strand
ACCTGCGACCTTCGGCTCCGGAGGCCGACGCTCTATCCAGCTGAGCTACGGGCGCTTGGCCCGGGGTGTAGACCGCGGGGGAGCCTTGGTCAACCGCATCGTTGATTCGGGGCGACAGAAACCGGCTGGGTCTATGCCGAGCTTGCCTGGCCGAGATAATAGTCGCGCTGGCTTGGGTAGTACTCGGAAAACTCGGGCTTGGGTTGGTCGGTGCGCGCAGCCACCAACATGTCCAGGTAGTACTCCCAGCCGGGGCCTACGTCGCCAGCGAGCGCGGGGTCGGTGAGGTGTTGGACGAAGGTGAGCTCGGTGGTGCCGGCGCTGTGGGTGAGCGCTAGCTCCAGGTGCCACTCGCCTTGTTCGTCTTTGGCGCACACGGCGAGTCGCGCGGGCGGTTCGCAGGCTTCGATGGTGACGTTGCTGATGGGTGAATCCTTTTCGAAACCCATTTGTAGGCGTACGGTGTTGCCTGGTCCTGGCTCGCCGCTCCAGCGACCGATCCAGCGAGCGGTGCTTTCCGGATCGGTGACGCCTTGCCAGACGTCGTCGATGGGCGCGCGGAATTGGCGCTTGATGATCAAGTCGGCTCCGGATGCGGTGCGTTGGAGGTGACCGGTGGGTTTGGGGCTCATGGGGTTCTCCTTTATTGGAACATTTGTTGGAACATTGAGGGATCAGCCCGCCGCTTTGGCGCCGCGGGAACGTTTGCTATTGGTGATGCCGCTGCTCTTGCTGGCATTGCGGCGGCGCACGCGGTGCACTTCGGTCGAGAGGGCGTCGAAGCGACGCTGCCACTGGCTCGCGGAACCGCGGAGCTGGCTGAGGTACTCCTCCAGGGGGGCCAGTGGGGTGAGGTCGAGCTCGTATTGCCGTTCGCGTCCGCTGACGCGGTCGCGCACGAGGCCCGCCTCACGCAGCACGCGCAGGTGACGGCTCACTGCAGGTCGACTGACCGGAAATGCCTGGGCGATGGCTCCGGCCGTCGCGACCTTGTCGCGTAGCATGCACAAGATTTCTCGGCGTATGGGGTCAGCAAGGGCCTGGGCTACGGCATCCATGGCAGATATGTAACGAGTTAGTTACGTGTTGTCAAGCGGGTATTGCGGGGGGTACGCGCTGCTGCCAGCCTGGCGGGGTGGAAGCGATCGTCTACAAAGTCTGTCCCCGGGAGGCGTGGTTGGAGGCCGAGCGCGTGGGTGAGCTAGCGCCGTCTGCTGATGATCGGCGCGACGGATTCATCCACCTGTCGACCAAGGAGCAGCTAGAGGGAACGCTGCGGGCGCACTTCGCTGGGCAGCGTGATCTGGTGCTGTTGAGCATCCCGACTGCGGGTGTTTCAGGTGGGGCGCTGCGCTGGGAGCCCTCTAGGGGAGGACGGCTCTTTCCACATTTGTATGGGCCGCTACCTGTGTCGCTGGTGCGCCGCGTCGATGTCCTCGTGTGCGACGAGCACGGCAGGCACGCGTTGCCCGAGCTTCCCGAGCTTCCCGAGCTTGCGTGAGTCTATTGGGCGATGCACTCGCCGACGGCTGCAGACAGCTCGACGCAGGGCGAGCCGTGAGGGAATCCAAACGAAGTCGCGTCGACGCACACGTAGGCGTTTGCTCCCTCGCTTCCGACGCACTCCAAGACCTGCAGGTACTTGCGTTCACAGCCTGTCGGCTCGACTAGGTCGTAGACGGCCCTGCACCGTTCGTGGCAGGTGGTTGGGTCGACACAGTCCAGGTGCTCTTGGGCCTTGCAGTCAGCGTCGCACAGGGCGTTCAAGTCATCGGGGCCGTTGGCTTGTCCCGCGGCGCCCGCCGCGCCGGGCCCATCGGGCACGGCGTCAGGTCTGGTGTCGTTGCCGCAGCTTCCTGTCAGCAGCAGCGCGAGAAGGGTTGCCCAGGTGTGGGCGCCGGGGCAGCGCCTGGGGAGTTCGAGCTGGCGCACGACCCTACGAGGTTAGGGATGGTCGCGACCTGCGGCAAGCGGTCAGGCGCTGGTGCTGCAATACTCCAGCTGGGCGGCGTTGCGCGTAGCGAGAAAGGTTTCGTTTGCTTGCCGAGGGTCTATCTGTGTTAGTCCTTCGTTGTCGTCGGCGGGTATTTCGATGGTGGACAAAATAGGATGGGTACTCGCCGGGCATTAATCAGCTATGGTGTCACGGAAGTTTGGGCTTTGGGCGGCGTGCAGGGTGTGGCTGGTCGCCACGTGTCTGGCGTTGGCGTTTTTCGGCGCGTGCTCTGGAAAAAGCAGCAAGGACAAGCACTCTGGCTCTAGCGTGGGGGGGGCTGCAGGAGAAGGCGCGGTCGGCATCGGCGGTAGCGCGGGTGACTTGGGCGAGGGGGGTGAGGCCAACGGCGGTGTTGGCGGCACGACCACGGACGGTACCAGCGGTGTAACGACGAGTCCCGGGTTCGGAGGGTTCACGATCACCGCGGCCGTGACGACGGTGTCCACGGGCGGCAATCCCATCGTTCCGGGTGGCTGGGTCTGTTCGGTCGTTGCCTATGGCGACGGCACTTGCGATTGTGGCTGCGGGGCGCCCGATTCCGATTGCGCCAATCACGAAGACATCGAGCTTTGCCAACGCTGCGACGTGTTCGGCAGCTGCGGTGGCGGTACCTGCCCCGCCAAGGTGTACGTGGAGGATACTACCCGCTGCACACCGCCCCCGGAGGGCTGGACTTGCTCGCCGAGCTTCTACGCGGACGAGGTCTTCTGTCACTGCGGCTGCGGTATTCCAGATCCCGATTGTGCCGACGAGAGCGTGGACTCCTGCGACAGCTGCAATGCGTCAGGCGCCTGCGCCCGTGGTGCTTGCCCCAGCGCCATCGACCCGGAAAACAACGCGAAATGCAAGGTTCCCGAGGGCTGGACCTGCACCGTGTCGGTCTACGGAGACGGCCGCTGCAACTGTGGTTGCGGTGTGGTCGATATGGACTGCAAAGGGCCAGGGCGAGAGAATTGCGAAGTCTGCTGGGGAGGTTGCTCGATCGAAGGGTGCCCCGGCCCCATCGATCAGGAAAACAATGCGATTTGTACCGGAGTCCCGGCAGCCTGGACTTGCCACGACCGCTTCTACGGAGACGGCTTGCTGTGTCACTGCGGTTGCGGGATGCGGGACCCCGATTGCGACTCGGGCGAGGGCGACGCATGCGAGCGCTGCAACGTCGAAGGCAGCTGTTCGGCGCGCGCGTGCCCAGGCACCATCAACCCCAACGACAACGCCCGCTGCACGCAGCCCACGGCTCCCGAGGGCTGGACTTGCTCGGCATACTTGTATGCCGACGGTTCGGTGTGTCACTGCGGTTGCGGAGTTGTCGATCTGGATTGCCCGACCGACGGCATCGAAAGCTGCGAAGAGTGTTCCGGCTGCGGCAGCGGAGCTTGCCCGGGTCGACTCGATCCCGAGGACGTCACGAGCTGCCAACCTCTCCCCGAAAAGTGGCACTGCGCGGAGCACCAGTATGCCGACGGCTACTTGTGCGACTGCGGTTGCGGCGTCATCGATCCGGATTGCGACTCGCCCCTGAAGAGCAGCTGCGAGCAGTGTTACACGACCCTCGGCAGCTGTGCCGAATACTCCTGCAACAACGTCTTGCCCGAAGACAACTCGCGGTGCACGGACAGTCCGCCCGAGGAATGGACGTGCGACATGGAATTTTACGGCGACCTAGCCTGTGACTGCGGCTGTGGCGTGCGCGATATCGACTGCGCCAGCGGTGAGCTCGACGCTTGCGAGTTCTGCGATGCAGAAGGCAGCTGCTCATCCAATGCTTGTCCAGGCTCCATCAGCGACGTGGACAACGCCGTGTGCGCGGAGTAAGGCAGTAGCGGCATGAGAGCCGCACAAGTCATCGGGGCTGCTTTGTCGTTTGCAGGTTGCGCCCGCGATGCTCGCGATACGGGCCCGGCACAGACGCCCTCGACCACGACCGTAGAGGTCGCTCCCGTTTCCCACGACGAGACAGCGAGGCCGCCGCCGTCATCGACGGTGGTACCCTCCGAACCGGAACCGTTCGAGGGTACCGTGGGCATCGTCGAAGTGCGACGCGAAGAGGAGGTGCGGACTCAGACGGCGATTCGGGCAGCCAGCCACGTCGGATACGAGCGTGTCGTATTCGAATTCGACACGGGTGTTCCCGGCTACCACATCGAGTACATCGACGAGCCCGTTCGAGATTGCGGCGCCGGTCACGTCAAAGAGGTGGCCGGTGAGGGTTGGCTCGAGGTGCGCCTCTACCCCGCGCGGGCTCACGACGACGCCGGCCAGCCGACGTTGCCGAAGCGTGAGCTCGAGCCGCGGCTTTCGATCGTGCGTGAGCTCGAGAGAACCTGTGATTTCGAAGCAGTGGTCACATGGGTCATCGGGGCGGCGTCGCCCAATCGTTTTCGAGTTTTGGAGCTCAGCGATCCACCGCGACTGGTGGTCGACATCGCCCAGCGGCTTTGAACACGAGGTGAACGCGTCGCGCGAACGGCGTGCTTTTCTGCCAAGTTACGCCCCGGTATAGTGCGGCGGCGCCATGTCCAGCACATCCGAGACACGAACCCTTGGCGAACGACGCAGCCTGTCGCTGTTGGGCGTGGTGCAGGCGACGGTGGCCGCCTTATTGGCGATCGGTCTCGGCTTCATCGTCCTCAGCAATGCCGTGGGCTGGAATGCTCGGTTGCAGGTGGTCTCGGTGGAGCGTCGCTGCGCCGGCGGCGCCTGCCATCAGGCGGTGGTTCTGGACGGCAGCAAGCGAACGTTTCGAGTCGCCGAAAGCATGTCGGTGAAACCAGGAGACTTCGCGGACGTTGCCGGTCGCTGCACACCGAAGTGCGAGCTCGAGATCACGGAGGTGCACGCCAACGCGGGCTTCGACCTGCTCGGCGCGATTTACGGTCGAGTGTTCATGCCCGCGCTCTCGGTGATTTCGACCATACAGAACACGTTGACTGGATTGGTGCACGTTGCATGGATCCCGGTGCTCGCGCAGATGGCGTTTCCTGCGGTGCGCAGGCGGCCCAAGATCTTGTCGTACGAGTTCTGGCTCGATCTCATCTATGTGCTGCAGACGCAGCTGCTCTACATTTCGGCTCTGGGCGCGGCCATTGGTGTTTCGACGGGCTGGCTGCAGGCGCACACGCCGGTCTTGTTCCCAGGCCTTGCCGAATCACCGTTGTGGATACAGGTGTTGCTGGCGGTTTGGGTCTACGATTTCGTGGTCTATTGGCGCCACCGGCTGGAGCATCAGCTGTTTTTTCTGTGGCCGATTCATGCCGTGCACCACACCACCCAGCAAGTCGATGTGTTCACCACGACTCGCCTGCACTTTCTGGAGCTCATGGCAGGCGGTATTCTCAATCTGTGGGTGACGGCTCGCTTCGGCATCAGCAGTGAGGCTGCCGGGATTGGGTTCATGATCTACTTGAATTACAACTACTACGTGCACACCAACGTGAAGATCGTGCACCCGAGCTTTCTCAAGTACATCTTGGTGAGCCCTTTCATGCACCGCTGGCATCACGCGCGCGAAGCACAAGCGGTGAACAAGAATTTCGGCGTCGTCTTCGCGTGGAACGATTGGATCTTCGGCACCGCGTGCCACCCAGACCGGGAGCCCAACGCTTACGGCATCGAGTACCCGCCCGGCGAGGTAGCGCGTGATTCATACCTCGCGCACCAGTTGTACCCCCTGCAGGTGCTCTGTGTGCGGCTCGCACGGCGTGGGTCCTCCTTGCTGAGGCGGCTCAGGCCCACGGCCAACGCTTGAGCTGCCGGCCAAGGCGGCAGTTCGAGTGTTGCATTTTTGCGTGTCGTCGCTTGGACCAGCCCCCTCGGCCGGCGGTGGGTCATCTGTGCTGACCCAGTGCGACAAATGTCCTCGCTCTCGGGCAGAAGTTCTTACCGGCGCCGATTGGGGATTTCTCCCCAGAAATAGCTGCATAGCTGGTGTCTAGGTCCAGCTTCCGCGCTTTGGGCACACCCGTTGCACAACCCGCCTTCAGGACGCTCTCCAAGCAGAAATAGCTCGAGGTGGACGAGTTTTATGACAAGTCAGTCTCCTGTATTGCTAACGACTGCCAGCTATCACGGTACGCTCGCCGCAGTACGCAATCTGGGTCATGCCGGCATTCCCATCACGCTCGCCTATTCGAGCTGGCTAGGACCGTCGTGCTGGTCTCGATACGTGACGCAGCGACGTCGTTCGCCCAGTCCTGTGGAGGGCCAGCTATTCGTCGAATGGTTGCTCGATTTTGCGAAAGGCCAGCCCCGTCACGTGCTGTGCCCAACCTGTGATGATACGGCATGGCTGTATGCGCGCTACCGAGACGAGTTGTCCGAGCGCTACCACCTGAGTGGCGTTTCGGTCGATGCCGTGTACGGCGTGCTCAACAAACAGCAACTGTACGCAAGTTGCCGGAGCGTGGGCATCGACACGCCGGAGGCTTGGTTCCCCAGGTGTTCCAAAGAGCTCGAGGCGCTGGCCGATGACCTGCCGTTTCCGGTCATGATCAAGCCCAAGACTCAGATCTTGTATCCCAGTAGGGCTAAAGGCGACGTCGTGGAAAATCGTTCCGAGCTGTCGGAGCGTTACGCCAGCATGTCGGCGCTACGTTATGCCCCGCCTCTCGACACTTACGATCCGGACGTGGCCTGGCCGATGCTTCAGGAGTATTGCCCCGAAGCGGCGGGCGGCATCTACAACTTGGCCGGCTTCGTCACTCCGACAGGAGAAGCGATGGTGCTCAGGGCGAGCACCAAAATTCTTCAGCACCCCAGGCGCTTGGGCACGGGTATTTGTTTCGAGCGCTCGGAGCTCGAGCCCGAGCTGGCTCGGAAGCTTTTGGACCTATGCCATCGCCTCGGGTACTACGGCGTGTTCGAGGTCGAGTTCGTGCGCAGGGGTGATAGGTTCTTGTTGGTCGACTTCAACCCGCGCTTTTACGGAGAAATGGCCTTCGAAATCGAACGAGGGCTGCAGCTGCCGCAGCTGGCTTATGCCTTGGCCCTCGGTGACCACGAGACGGTGAGTCGATTGTGTCGCGAATGCGCCGAGGAGCCGTCGGCGGCACCTCACACTCACGCCGACCGCCTCCGTTTCGAAATCCTGGTGCGGTCCCAGGCCTTGTCCGGAGTGCTCAGCGCTCCGGAGGCGCGGGCCTGGCGCGAGTGGTACCAGGGTTCCAACGCGCGTCGCAGCGATCCGGTCGTGGACCCCGACGATTGGGTGCCTGCGCTCATCGATGCACTCTCCTGTTCGTGGAGCTACGTACGCCACCCTCGCTCGTTCTTGCGGTCGATCGTGCTCGACAAATGCTGAGTGGAGACTGGCATGCGTTCAGTGTGGCGCCCAGGCTTCGTGCGCGCTAACCAGCTCGACCCATGCAGCTGACCTCCAAACAGCGACAGTCGCTCAAGGCATTGGCACACCCCTTGAAGCCCGTAGTGCAGGTGGGAACGAAAGGGGTGGGTGAAGGGCTGATTCGACAGATTGCCGAGCAACTATTGGCGCACGAGCTGATCAAGGTGCGGTTCAATACGGAAAGCCCGGTCGAGCCGAGCAGTGTCGCGCCCGAGCTTTGCGAGCGAACTCAGAGCCAGTTGGTCCTGCTCCAGGGCAGAACTTTGGTGCTGTACCGCCGGCGCGACAAGCACCCCAAGATCGTCCTGCCGCCCGCAACCTAGAGCCAACCGGTTCTATCGGTGCAGCTCTCACGGTGCGGACGAAGCGATGGCAGCGCTATGTTCGTGCCGGTGCTGGGCAACGCACACGCGATTTCGGCCTTCTTCTTTGGCGCGGTACAAGGCTTTGTCCGAAGCCTGCATCAGCTCATCGATGGTGTCCGCCGGTCGCTCGGGAAACGCGGTGACTCCGAAACTAGCGGTCACCTGCAGTATGCCGCCCCCCGAAGAACTGGTGACCGCTACGAGCTGGGGCGTGCTGGAACGCGTGCTGGCTCGCAATGAAAGGGCGCGCTCCGGCTCACGAATCGTCAGGGCTTCGATCTTCTTCCGGTAGCGTTCGGCGACCACCACGGCGCCCTCGCACGTGGTTCGGGGCAGCAGCAGCACGAATTCTTCGCCCCCGTAGCGTGCTGCCACGTCATGCTCGCGCAGGTCGCTCTTCAGTACGTCCGCGATCGCGCACAGCGTCCGGTCTCCGGTCAGATGCCCGTGCTTGTCGTTGATCTGCTTGAAGTGGTCGACGTCCAGGAGCACTACAGCAAGCGGGTAGTTCTCCTCCGCTGCGCGGATGAGCTCGATTTCAGCCAGCTCCATCAAGTGTCGGCGATTCGTGAGCTTGGTCAATCCGTCCGTATTCGACAGCTCTTCGAGCAGTTGATTTTTCCTGCGTAGCTCTCGTTGCAGCACTCTGACATCGAGATGCACGGCGACGCGCGCAATCAGCTCGGCGTCGTGAAAGGGTTTGGTCAAATAGTCCGACGCGCCGCTTTCCAGGGCCTTGACCTTTTGGGCCACGTTGTCGGCTGCGGTCAGCATGATCACGGGGACGTCCTGCAGCTCTGGACGTGTGCGCTTGAGTTGGAGCAGCTTGAAACCATCGATGGACGGCATCATCACGTCGCACAGGACCAGATCAATGGGGCGCGAGACCATCACCTTGAAACCCTCCAAGCCGTCTTTGGCTGTCAGGGTTTGGTAGTGCTTTTGGCAGCCGTCCAGAACGTCGCGCACATGAGCGCGGATCGCTTCGGAATCGTCGATAATCAGAACGGTATGAGCACTCATAGGGGTGAACGGCTTTGTCTTGGCATTGCGCCGGGCTACTTTATTAACGGCGAACCAGGCGCCGCCTGTAAGGCCTTTGCTTGGTGCGGCCGGTGCTGTAGCCAGTGTATGTGCGGGTGTTTCGCCGCCAGCACCTAGTCGATGCGCTGTTCAGCCCGCTCGGTGAGCACGCTTCTGGCGCGCTGAAGCGCAGCGGCCATGCTCGTCACGAGCACGTCGGCCTTCTGCCGGCAGCACGCTCGCAGCAGGTCGGCGACCACTCGCTCCGGTAGTCCCCGGTTGGCGATGACGGCAACCGCGAGTATGCCGCCGGTTCGGAGCTCCGCGCTTTCGTAGATGAACGTGGCAATGCGTGCTTCCACGAAGCGGCTCGGCGCCTCCGTCAAGCGGCTCGCGTCGACGATGATGAAGTGCGAGGTCGCCCGGGTCCTGAGAGACCGCAGTCGACCCAAGGCAACCCTGTACTCGTCTTCGCTGGGCGCGGCGCCCAGAGTCACCTTGACGATCGGCCAAGACGTGGTGTCGATGTGTGTGTTGGGCGTTGGAATGCGAGAAATCATCCGTCTTTGGCTCGAGTTGCGCCCGTGCACCGGGGATTTTGCGGCTGGCTGACTGCACCTACGGCCGCGGCCCGTGACACACTAGGGGTCTCATTGACCGCGCGGTTCGGCGCCTGCCGAAGCCCGAGAAATAACGGATCATGAGACGGAGAGCACCCAAACCGCGATGACAATCCACAGGTTACTCCTTTCTTGCGCTGGCGGTTTCGTGGTTGATTGGGAGATCGAGGCTACTGGTGTGCAGGCTGACGGGCCTGGGTGAGGCTGGCGGCGAATGGCCGAGACGAACGAAACCGAAAACGACACTCAAATCGAAACCGTAGTGGACACTCGCTATCGGCTGATTCGCGAGATTGCGCGCGGGGGTGCCGGGACCGTATTCGAGGCCAAGCACGAATTCACGGGGCGCCCGGTTGCCCTGAAGCTGCTGCGCACGGAGCACGCGCGCGACGCGGAGCAGCAAGTCCGGTTTTTGCGCGAGGCTCAAGCATTGTACCTAGCGCGCCACCCGAACGTGATCGAGGTGCTGGATGCCGGTTTCACGCGCGGCGGGCAAGTTTACTTGGTCACCGAATTGTTCGAAGGTCGTTCGCTGAGTGGCCTATTGGCTGCGCGTGGCCGGCTCGACGTCGTGGACACCATAGGGATTGCCAAACAGGTGGCTTCAGCGCTTGGTTCAGCCCATGCCCGAGGCTTGGTCCATCGCGACGTCAAGCCCGGCAACGTGCTCATCAGGCGCGATATGCGAGGGGTGGGCTGGCGCGTCAAACTTCTCGATTTCGGCGCAGCGAAGCTGGCAAGCTCGGACCAGAAGCTGACTCAATCCGGTCAAGTCTTGGGTACACCCGAGTACATGGCGCCAGAGCAGCTCATGGGTGAAGCCGTGGACCATCGAGCGGATATCTACGGGCTCGGCGTCACGGTGTACGAGTGTCTTACCGGGCGAGTGCCGTTTCCAGGAAACTTCGGTCAGGTCCTGCTTGCGGTCTCGTCCAGCCAGTATCCCCCGCTCGCTGAGCTGGTTCCCGAAGTTCCCGAGTCGCTGGCACTCGCTGTCGCTAGGGCGCTCGCACCGAAGCTCGCCGATCGTTACTCGGACGTGAAGAGCTTCGCTCTCGATCTGCAGGGCGCGATCAAGCACACCTCGCGGGCTTTGCTCCCCGAGCCCACCGCCGCTTCACCCGAAAAGCGGCGGGCCTTTGCGCGTGCTTCGTATGTGACGCCCGTGCGGCTGCTGCTTCAGGGGGGCATGCATTGCGACGGACGTACCGAAGACATCTCGGCCGGTGGCCTCTTGGTGTTGTTGGAGCACGAGCTCAACGCTGGTGAGCGCGTGCGTTTGCGCTTTGCGCTGCCCATCAGTGGCAAGGTGGTCGACGCAGAAGCTCGAGCGCAATGGGTACGGGGTCAACCCGGGCGCCGAGTAACGGGTCTGGAGTTCATGGAGCTGCCGCAGTCGGCACGGGAGACCATCGCGCGGTACGTGCAGTTGATGGCCAGCCCGGCTTGATCGTGGTCAAAAGCCGATACCGAAGCCGCCGACGAGCGCGTGTTTGATCGTGACGCTGTTGAACAACATGACGTACCGCGCTTCCAGACTGAACGAGACGGGCGTAACGAACATCAATTGCAAGGCAGGAACCAGAGCCGTCTCGCTGGTGTAGGTTTTGGCGCACTCGACCCCGTCGATCGTGGTGATGCAGTCGTTGAAATTCAAGGTCGCCCAGCCGACACCGACTTTGGGTCGCCACAACCAACGCTTCGACAGCCGTAGATCGTAACCGACCTGCGCCAACGCTTGCCAATAGTTGCCGCCGATCGTCGGGTCTGGGTAGTTGTCGGCAGGGTACTTCTTGACTTCACCGTCGTAGTAGTCGAACGAAGCACCCAAATAGATGGCATTTTCACGCGTGTAGCCGATGGCGCCGCCCCAGCCCAAGCGCCAAGGGTTCACATCGAGCTTCTCGAACGACAACCCGTAGCGGACGCCCAAGTCGACCTGCAGGGTGTCCACGGTAGCCGGAGCCGGCTCCTTCGCATGCGCAGCGCCCGACACCGTCAACATCGCCAACAGCGCGACGACAGCCAACCACCCCCATCCAATCCCACGATAAGCTAGTGATCTTTCCAATGTTACCTTCGGCAACCGGGTCGGTGCAGTGCCGGCGGACTTACAACAGCCCCGGCTGCAAGTCCACGCGGATACGCCAACTAGGTTTACCGAGAGCGCGATGGTCGGAATCTTAGAGTCAGCTCGGAATTGACTGAGCAAAATTTGTCAAGTGCGTTCACGCAGATTCACGCTGGCTGCTGCCTGCGCGAGCTGGACCGGTAGCAGCGAGCTCGTGCTTCGACCGGGGTGCATTCGTGTCCACTCGCGGTCGTGAGCGGTGTCCGCGACCGGCACACGCTCGGCCGAACACGGAGATTGAAGCCGTTCTACTGTGCTCGTTCTGGGCACCAATCCTGGCACCAATCCTGGCACCAATCCTGGCACCAATCCTGGCACCA
>CBFGRJ010000220.1:0-11818 GCA_965651135.1 uncultured Myxococcales bacterium | reverse complement strand
CGCCAACATACGCCATACTGAACGCATGTCAAGCTCACAAAGTGTCCACAGGCCCCTAGCTTTGAGGCCAGATTCAAGCCGGCTCAGCTGATGCCGAGCAGCTTGTTCATCGAGAGCTCGTCCGCCGGCGTGAAGGCGTATTGGTCGAATTCGGCGCTGGACACCCACTTGAAAGCGTTGACATTGCTTTCTGTGGGGGTGCCGCTCGCGAGCGCGCATTCATACAAGTAGAGGTCGACGGTGTATCTTTCGTACGGGTGGCTCACGAAGCTCATGAGCTGGCCCGGCGTGACGTCGACGCCCAGCCGATGCCTGACTTCGCGTTTGAGCGCATCGCCATCGCTCTCACCGGGCTCTACGCGACCTCCGGGAAACTCCCAGAGCATGGGGAGGACGGCAGTGGGACGCCTCTGCGTGATCAAGTACTTTCCCCCATTCATGATCACCGCTGCCACCACGCGAATTGTTGGCACCTTACTCATACTGGTGGTGTGACAGTCACTGGGTTGAGGAATTGCCGATGTGTACGCTGTGATGCCAGCAGCCGGTCAATAGTCCACTCGGAACAATTGTTGGCCCATGAGCAAGATATCTCCGCTGGCCAGAGCGTGCTCGGCGCCTATCCGTACGAAGGTGCCGTTCGAGCTGCCTACGTCCGTGAGGTAGACCTGACCGTCCTGCTCCGGAGCGACGCGACAGTGCAGGCCGGAGACGTAACCGTCCTCCGAAAACAAGATATCGCCTCGTTCGCGCCCCAAGTGTACGCCGCGCTCGGGGATGGGAAAGGCGTTGCCGGTGGTGTCACGGCCAATCACGAGCGCCAAGCGCCCGATGTACCCACGAGCTGGGCTGCCGAAGCGCTGCACCCCGTCGGCACTGGGTCCTTGCGGCTTGAGCGGTTCGAGGCGCACGATTTCTTGACCAATCCGGAAGATATCGTTGAACTGAAGCCGCCACGGTTGGTTGGGCTGCAGCTTCACGTACACGCCGTTCAGCGAGCCTTCGTCTTTCACCCATACCTTGCCGTCCCTTTTCATGAAGGTGGCATGGCGAGGAGACAGGTAGCTGTCGCCAGCGAAGATGGACCCGGTATCGCGACCCACGGTGACGCTGGGTGCATCCGGCAATGCGTATTGCCCAGCTTCGGAACCGTCTGCTCGTAGCGCGGTGAGCACCACCGCGTTGGCGCCTGGTGCTGGACCCATGGCATGGGGCGCCGCCACGGGCGGGGCACTCGCCATTGCTGCCAGGTTGTACCCGCAAGACGCGCAGAAGCGGTTCGTGGGTGGGTTTTCGTGCCCGCATTGTGGGCAAGCGGTGGCGCCAGGTACGCCGGACGCTCCGGGGCGCGGTGGAGCAGAACTGGTGACAGGAGCTCGTGCGGGTGCGCCTACCCCTGGATCGACTGGGGGCTGGTGCGCAGGGGGATTGGTTGGTCCTGCGGGCGCTGCCTGCATGACCGCGGGATTCGGCTCCTCGGTGACGGCGGGCACGCCGTGCGGGGGCGTCTGCGGAGAGAAAGGCTTTGGGGCATTCTCTCTCGGAAGCTCGGCACCGCAACCGAGGCAAAACTTGTAGTGGTCCTGATTATCCTTTGCGCACTTGGGGCAGGTGATCACTGATTGGCCTCCAAATGGGCTGATACCATGGGCTCAACGAGATTGCCTCAGTAGTTTGCCCGTAACCGCGCGATTATCCACGGGGCCCATGGTAGGTCAAGGCATCGTGAGCCCCTTGCTAAATACGCGCTTCAGTAAACCGTTTGGGCTGGGCGCATCGTGAGCCCGCGGTTTGGTGCGCGGGCCGGGTGGCCGGCAACTGCTGGCCCCGTTCAAGTGCTCAGCAGCTGCAAGGCTTCCCGGAGCAGTGTGGTAATGGGCTCGCTGTCCACACGTGCACCCAGATGCTTCACGGCACGTTCTGCTTCGGCCGCTCGGTACCCCATGTTGGTCAACGCGGTCACCAGCCGACTTCGGTTGTCGCTCTTGGCCACGCTAGTTTCCGCTTGGCCCGGCTGCAAAGACAGCAGCTTTTCTTTCAGCTCCAAGACCAAACGTTCCGCTGTTTTTTTACCAATGCCCGGCACTTGGTGCAGCCGCTTCAAGTCGCCGCTCGAGACTGCACTGACGAGCTCCACTACCGGAAGCGCTCCCAGCACGTTGAGCGCGGTGCGAGGACCGACGTTCGGCACGTTGATGAGCAACCTGAAGAGCTCCCTTTCCGCTTCGTGAGCGAACCCGTAGAGCTCGAGAGCGTCGCTTCTGAGATGGGTGTGTACGAAGACGACACAGCGCCCCGCTTCGTTGGGCTTCAACTTGCCCAGCGTGCCCGCCGGCGTGAAAAGCTCGTAGCCCACACCCCCAACATCGAACACCAGCGTGCCCTTGGGCTCTTCGCCGATGGGTGTACCAGTCAACCGTCCAATCATGATGCGCTCATAGGTTGGCGCCCTGTGCGATCCAGCGCCTCAGCGTCACCTTTTCATCGGGGCTGAGCTCGGGGTACACGTCGCGGGGGAGGGGTGGCATCGGATCTCCACAGTCGGCTCGGCACGAATTGGGCTCTGCATCGCACGCCAATCCAAGACTGTTTTGGCAGCCATCTACCTTGTGCATGAGAAAGCTCTGCTGAGGGGCTCCAGGCGCCACTAGCATGATTGCCGGTGCCGTGGTCGAGGCTCGAGTCAATCCGGCGTGCACGGCTTGGATCTGTTCGCTGGTGGCGGACGCTTCGGGCCCCAAGTAAAGGTCTGCACGTGGCGCCTCGGCATGCCCATGGCAAAGGTCGTCATTGCAGTTTCGGGCGAAGATTGGAAACACGTCTTCGGAAAAGGAAACCACGGGTGTGTTCAAATCGACTCCCCGACTGCTCGGGCACTCGGCATTGCATTCGTCACCTGGCGAATTGGGCTCGTCGCTCGAACAGCTCCAGGCGATTCCGAAGAGCAGCATCGAAGTCAGTGCCACGCCTGGCTTGAAAATCTTGACCATCGAGTGATTCCGGTTTGTGTTTGGGTTGGACTCTGTGCTTATCTGCGTGGCGCCGAGCCCGCCAAACGTAGCAGACCAGGCCGGCTCCGGCGGTCGTGTTGCGATGATGAACAGGTTTTTGGCTCTTGCTTCGTTGCTGTTTGCTTGTGGCTGCGGCGGCTCGTCGAGTGAAACACCTCCTCCGCTCGAGCCGGATCCGGGTGCTTTGCCTGGTAGGGCGGTGCCCCGTTCTAGTGCGGGGCCGAAAACCACACCCCAGGCGAACCAAGCCGACCAGGCCGATGGTGCCGAGAGCGAGAAGTCGGATGGGGATGGTTCGAGCCAGCTCGAAGAAGGGTTGCCATCCGAGCGCAGGGGTACTCAGCCGGCCGCTGCGGAGCCACCTACTTCTACGTGGGGCGCCGACGGTCATTAGGTCAGAACGAGCCGGAGAGGCCAAGACCGGCGTAGCCCTGACCCAACGCGGGCGAGACGAACATTTTCGAATGCGCGGTAGGCTCACCTGCGGGTGTGCTGGCTGGCTCGGGTTGCGCCAACAAAAACCACGCCAGAGCGCCGCCCACGGCTGCGGCGCCGCCGATCATCATACCCACTCCTAGCTTCTGTTTGAATATCCCAGAGTTGCCCTGCTCTTCTACCTCGCGGGAGCAATACACGCGAGCAGGGCACTGTTCGGCCGCCGCGTCTTCATCGGCGTCGCCGATGGCGTGCACTACGACTCCCGTGCCCGCTGCCAGCACACCGACGCCACCCACGATGGCTGGGCCCACCCAAAAGTTGTCGGACGCTTTGGGCGCAGGTGCTGGCGCAGGGGGTGGCGACGTGGGTTGAGGTGCTGGGGTGGTTTCAGGAGCCGGAGTAGGTTCGGGCGGTGGAGCAGCCGCCGCAGCGGCCTCTTCTTTGTCGATTTGCTGGTTGAGTACCTCGATGCGCCGGTTGATCTGATCCTTCTGGGGCGATTCGGGCTTTCTGGCCAAATAAGTCTGCAGTGCCTCCACGGCTTGGCGTTTATCGCCGCCGAGCTCGTAAGCTCGCGCTAGGTTCAAGAGCAATGCGTGTGCCGTGCAGTCGCGCCGATAGGCGTCTTCCCAATAGGTGATGGCACGCTCGTAGTCGGCTTCGTTGAAGGAGGCTTGGCCCGCTTGAAATGCGCCTTTCGCCGCTGCAACGTCGCTCTCGGTGGGTTCTGCAGTGCACTCTGGATACGGTCGGGTCTGAGCTGACGCCGTTTCGGCTGAAGCCAGCACCAAAACGCCAAGCATCCAGGATCCGAGCAACGTGCGCATCAAGGCCTCTCCTTCTCCTTCAATGGCGTTGCCGCCGAGACACGCCTGAACGCTGGATACCACAGCGGCATCGGGTGTTATCGCCTAATTCACGCCACGGGGTTCAGCAAGAGCTACACGCAAATCATTGCGGCCGTCGGGCCGACGTGGCGCGAGCCGGTCGCGGCAATGCAGGACTCACCGGATGGCGTTCCATTTGGCGGGTTGTGTCGACAGCGAGATTGGGCTCATCTTGCCTGAGTTGACGATGCCGACGTTGCGACACCACTGGTGGTCTTGGTGCGTGCTCATCCTATTGCTGCTCGCCGCCGTAGGGCCCTCGACTGCCACTGCACAAGCCGATAGCCACGCGACGGCCGAGAAGCTCGAGCGGATCCGCCAGCGGATGGAGAAAGGGCAAGCGCTTTATCTCGGCGGCAACTTTGCGGCCGCGGCGAAGCTCTTCGAGGAGGGCTACAAGATGAGCCCGTACTCGGCCTTTCTGTTCAACGCGGGAGTTTGCTATCAAAAGCTTGGCGACTACGAAAACGCGCTGGCCCGCTTCCGTGAATACCTGACGGTGGACGCGAACGCGCCTGATCGCGCCAAGGTGGAGGCACGCATCAAGCAGCTAGCCCACCTGCACGCGCAGGCGCAGGCTGCCGAAGGAGCGGCAGGGGCCACCGCTGCCGAGCCCGCTGAGCCGATGGCTCCAGACGACCAGGCCGCCATGAAGTCGCTAGTGGTGATCGAAACCGAACCCCCCGGAGCACCGTTCAGGCTCTACATGCGCGAACAAGCGGCTGCGGGGCCGTTCATGCTTGGTCAGGCGAACCCGGGGTGGCGCGAGATTGCAGCGCAAACCTCACCCGCGAACCTCACGCTGAACATCGGGCGGTATCACATCGTCGTGGAGAAGTTTCGAGAGTTCAACGTGAGCGAGACGGACGTCGACGTTTCACCCGGTCACGTCCACCATTTCAAAGCAAACCTGTCACAGGGCGCGTTCATGTCATTTTTGCGAGTCAGCACCAAGGCGATCGATCCGCATGGTGGCCCTCCCAAAAACTTGGAAGGTGCCTACGTGTTCGTGGACGACGAAGCCGGGCAGCGTCCCCCGTGGGGGCGCACCCCGCACGGTGAGCTGATCGCGCCTGGCCAGCATACGATCGTGGTCGAGGCGCCCGGCTTCGAGCCACTGAAGCAATCGGTGACGCTCACGGCGGGCGAGCAGAAAGAGCTGACCGTGAACCTGTCGCGGGTGCACTACGGCTACCTGCGCATCGACTCGAATGCGACCGAAATTCAGGTCTTGGTCGACGAAAAGCCGGTCGGGACATGGAAGAGCGGCGAAGCAGCGCTCGAAGTCAAGATGGCATCGGGCACGCATCGCCTGAAAGTGCTGGCCGAGGGGCGCAAGACATTCGAAGGCGACGTGGTGGTGCCACGCGGTCAGGTGTTGCCTTTGCACGTGGACATGAAAGCAAAGTGGCCGCGTGGCGCCGCGTGGACTCAAGCTATCGCTGGGGCCGTTGTCGTGGGCGCAGGCATCGTCCTCGGCGTTTCATCGGATCGGCTCTACGACGACGTGAAAGAAGACCGAGCACGGGGCATCCTCGATTCGGACGATTCACGGGTGTCCAAGGGGCGCTGGTTCGCCATCGGCGCCAATGCGGCTTTCGCGGTCGGTGGCGTCCTCGGTGCCCTGTCGACCTACAATTTCATCAAGGACCCCATCCCACCATCGGCGTACGAGGCAGGCAAACCACTGGAGTTCGACGATCCTCGTGATGCTCGCCAGTCGAGCGCGCTGTCGCCCCGCCCGGTTCAAAGCTCGCGAGCGCTGCGCCGACGCGATGAAGAAAGCTCATTGACGTTGGATGCGGAACTGGGACCGGAGCGGGGTCAGTTGATCCTGAAGGGGACGTTCTGATGCTGCGGTCTGTGAGTTCGCGAGCGTGCCTTCGATCTTTGCTTTGCGCGATGGCTCTTTCTGCTTGTTCGTGGTCGCGCTTCGACGAGGTCAGCGATGATCCACCGGTCGTGGCTCTCAAGCGGCCTGGCGCTTTGGAAAGCGGCTTCGGCATCGGGCTCGCCAGCGTCGGCAATGCCGAATCCGTGCAGCTACTCTCGATTGGGAGCTCGCCGCGATCCCGAGCGGCGGTCTACGAGCTCGGTGTTTCGGATTCGCCCCTAGTCGATGCCATTGACACAGGGCATTGCGACAGCGACGAAGAGACGCTGTGTGCTTCGCTATCGACGCCGGTGGGCTTGGCGCGCGCCGCGGGACCTAGCGGAGAGTTCGAGTTCTGTTTCATCACGGGCATCGGAGCCGGTAGCAATGGCTGGGGCCTTTTGGCGCGCTGTGCGGACGACACGCAGTTCGAGCTGCCGGTGCCCGATCTGGTGGAAGAGGAGCTGATTCGGCCCATTTTGGATGGCGAGACAATCCCCGAACCCGTCATGTTGGCGGTCGATCGAGCCGAAGCCCCCGCCTTGCTAGCCGGCGTGCCGAGCCTCGCCACCGCGTTCTTTTATGCACCTCTTTCGCGTGCTCCAGTCGAGCTCGAGTCATCCTCCAATGAGGTCGACGAGTCCTTCGGAAGCGCCGTAGCAGTGCTGGACGCCGATGGAGACAGACTGTTCGCCGTGGCAGCACCCGAACAGGGCAACGTCTGGCTGTTTCGCATGGTGGGCACTGGCGCGACGGCACGCGGCGAGCCTATCGGTTGTCTGGGCGGCATTTCGGGGTTGGGCCGAGCCTTGTCGGCGGGTCGTGTCGACGAAGACGAATTCGACGACCTGGTCATCGCCGACGAAAAGAACGTGACGGTCCTGGCGGGAGACGTGTTGGCGGAGTTGCCCGTCTCCTCGAGTGTCGCCTGCTCGTTCGCGTCACTTCCGGAAGGTGCACTTTTGGGATCGTTCGGTTGCGGCTCGACTCGAGGCGTCGAAGGTTGTTCGGGATCGGAATTCGGGGCGGCGCTGGCGGTGGGCGATTTGGACGGCGATGGCGATGGCGAGGTCATCGTCGGTGCGCCACGCATGACAGTGCGCGGCGAACCGGGCGCGGGGGCCCTGCTGATTTTCGATGTCGAGGGCGATGACCCCCACTCCTTCGCGGAGGTGCTGTTCGCGTCATCGCTCGAGCAGAACGACCGCCTGGGGGCTGCTCTCGCCACGCCGAGGCTGGCAACCCGGGACATTTTGGCTGCCGGCGCACCGGGCGGAGCAAAAACATTCTTGTTCTATTGTCCTGAAATACTGCCGAGCAACCTGAGGGCCGGGTCCCGCCGCTGCCAATAGCCGAGCTTTCTGGTAGGAAAGTGGCGGGTCACTATGCTCCTCGTAGGCAAGCAGGTGTTGGTCGTTGACGACGAGCCGAACTTGCGTCGTGTGCTTAGCGCTCAATTGAGTCGCGACGGTTACGAAGTCCACACGGCGGAGGACGGAGTGGAGGCTCTTCGGGTGCTCGAAGAGCACCACATCGATTTGGTCATTACGGATTTGAGAATGCCCAACCTCGACGGCATGGACTTGCTCAGGCGCGCGCTCGAGCTCGACCCGGAGCTGCCGGTAGTGATGATCACCGCGCACGGGACGGTGGACAACGCCGTCGAAGCCCTCAAGTCGGGAGCCTTCGATTACATCACCAAACCCTTCGATCAAAATGAGGTGCGCACCATCGTGCGCAAGGCGCTGAAGACCCGAGACCTTTCTGCAGAAGAAGCGTCGTCACCGACGACGGCTTTCGCCTCCAGCGCCCGTTTCGGCATCATCGGTGAGAGCGCCGCCATCGTCGAGCTGCAGTCGGTGCTCGAGCGGGTCGTCGATACTCCCACCACGATATTGATTACGGGAGAAAACGGCACAGGCAAAGAATTGGTGGCGCGCGCCCTGCACGAAAATTCCTCACGCCGCGAAAGACCGTTCATCAAGGTCAATTGCGCCGCCATCCCCAAAGACCTGCTCGAGGCGGAGTTGTTCGGCTACGAGCGCGGGGCGTTTTCCGGGGCCGTCGCTTCCAAACCAGGGCGTTTCGAGCTGGCCAGTGGTGGTACCTTGTTTCTGGATGAAGTGTCCGCGATTCCGATCGAGGTTCAGGTCAAGCTGCTGCGCGCTCTGCAAGAATCCGAATTCGAGCGGGTCGGTGGGGTCAAGACCATACGAGTGGACGTTCGTCTCGTGGCAGGCGCCAACAGTGATCTCAAGCGCGCCGTGGCAGCCGGAGGTTTTCGGGACGATCTGTATTACCAGCTGAACGTAGTACCCATTCGGCTTCCGCCTCTGCGCGAGCGTGCGCAGGACATTCCACTGTTGATTCGCCATTTCATCGCGCGATTCAACGAACGTCTAAAAAAACAAGTGAAGGGTATCGAACCGGACGCGGAACGCGTGCTGACCGAGTACGCTTGGCCTGGCAACATCAGGGAGCTCGAGAACGTGATGGAGCGGGCGGTCCTTTTTTGCGATGGCGAGCGCCTGGGTCTCGAGCACCTTCCACACGACGTACGCGATCCGGCTATCGCGGTGGAAGTTGGGGAGTCTACGGGTGCCGAATCCGAATTTGGACAGGATGGGCTCAAAGAAAAGGTGCGCGCTGCCATGAGTCGATTGGAGCGGCGTTTGATTGTCAGTGCGCTCGATCAAACCAAAGGCAATGTCACACATGCGGCGAGGCTCCTGAAGATTTCGCGCAAGGGTCTCCAGCTCAAAATGAAAGAGCTGGGGCTGCGTGACGAACGTCAAGAATGCTGAGGCGCGAGCACACGGCGCGACTGCTGGCTGCTTGCGCCCTGACGTTGCTGATAGCGTGCGAAGCAGAAAAGCCAAGCACGGCGCAGGTTGCTGCTTCCGCCCCACCGGCCAAGTCACTGCGCCCGCCGGAGCTCGAGGCTCCTCCACGTCGGGGCATGGCTTGGATCCCTGGTGGCGCCCTCGTGGCAGGCAGTCCAGTCAACAGTTTTCCCCGTGTTGCCGACCAAGAAATGGCCGGTCTACAGGTGATTTTGCAGGGGTTCTACATCGATGTCTTTGCGTACCCGAACGAGGAGGGCGCGATACCCCTCACCAATGTGACCCAGGCAGAAGCCCAAACATTGTGCGAGCAGCGCGACAAGCGGCTTTGCTCGGAGCTCGAGTGGGAACGGGCCTGCAAGGGCCCGGACAACAGGACCTACGAGTACGGTGATCAGTATCGCGCCGATGTTTGCGGGACCGGGTCGCCACCGACGCTTTCTCCAAGCGGTTTGAGAGTAGGTTGCAAGAGCGACTACGGCGTTTACGATTTGCACGGGGGTGTCTGGGAATGGACTTCCAGCCCTTGGGGCCGGGGCAGCAATCGGGACCTTTGGACGATTCGGGGAGGCGATGGCGTTCAGGGTAGATTGTTGGGGCGCTGCGCCAACGCCCGGCCCAGGCCGTCCGATCACAAATCAGGGACCATCGGCTTCAGGTGCTGTGCCGGCCCCCGCAACGAGGCAGAAGTGGTGCTGGACGTGGTGGGTAAGAAAGGCCTGGAGGCGAAGGATCGGCCGGATCGCGAATTCATGCAGCGGTTGGTGGAGGTGATGCCCCCCGAAGCAGAGCGGGACCTGGGTAAGCAGAAGTTCGTTCCCGATCGCCTTTGGTTCTGGCGGCCTATCGGCAACGAGGAGTTGGTGGTGGTGGGCGGCTGTGCCAGAGCTCCGAAGCTCCAGAGCTGCGGCGTGATCGTCGGACGTCAATCGCTCGACAGCATGAAGGCACTGGCTTGGGTGTCGACCGGGCACTGGTTTCCTTCCCTTCATCCGGAGACCGATCCCAAGGACCTGTGGATTTTGGGGGGCGACGAAGTGGGTCGATACAAGCGCTTGATCGCGTATGCTTGGGGCGAAGTACGGCTGGGCGAAAAAGAACGGCGGCTGCCGAAGTTGCCGCCCAAGAAAAAGAAGAAGTCGAAAGCGAAGCGCTGACGCTGGCGCAGGGCATTGGAAAGATGACAGACACGACAGCGAGTATCAATACCGGCTTGTCAGCAGCAGAAGCGGAGCGCATCGCGTGGGATGTGGTCGTGGTCGGCGCGGGCCACAATGGGCTGGTTGCCGGCCTGGTGCTCGCTCGCTCGGGCCTCAAGGTCTTGATGATCGAGGAGCGAACGGTCATTGGAGGCGCGGTGCGCACCGAGCGCCCATTCGCCAAGGCACCCCAGCTCGCGACGTCGACGGGAGCCTACCTTTTGGGGCTGATGCAGCCCGAGCTCTTGGAGCGACTCGGCCTCGAGCTGCCGCTGCTGCGGCGCGATCCGCATTACTTTTTGCCAACCACCGATGGCCGATACCTTTTGTTCGGCTCGGACGAGCGTGAGCTCGAGCGGCAGTTCGTGAGCTTCTTTTCGGAGCGCGACTTTCGCGCCAACCAGGCGATGACCGCGGAGCTCGCTGCGCTGCGTGAAGATATCGCGCCGACATGGCTCGAAGAGCCGCTCAGCATCGAAGAAACGGCGGAGCGCTATGTGCGTCGACCGCTGCGTGACGCGTTCGTCCGCCTGTGCCGAGGCTCGGTTGGAAGCTACCTCGAACGCTTCGACTTTCAAAGCGATCTGGTCAAAGCCATGTACGCGGTTACCGACGGGTTCTCGGGATTGTTCGGTACCTGGGACACGCCGGGCAGCGGCATGAACTTCTTGGTTCACAACATGTGCCGGCTCAAGGGCAGTGGCGGAACCTGGATGATCGTCGAGGGCGGCATGGGCACCGTGTCGCGTACGCTCGAGCGCGCGTTCCGTGAAGCAGGCGGTTCGCTCTTGTTGGGTTGTGCCGTCGAAAGGGTCCTCGTCTCCGGAGGAGTGGCGCGCGGTGTTCAACTCGCCGGCAAAGGAGAGATCTCCACTCGAGCCGTGGTGGCGGGCTGCGATCCGTTCAGGTTGCGCGAGCTGGTGGGTCCAGCAGATTTTCCGGTCGAGCTCGGCACCCGCCTCGACGGCATGCGGCGCCCAGGGTCGACCTTCAAGCTCAACCTGGCGCTGTCTCGACTACCGACGTTCAGCTGCCTGCCGCACAACCGCGGCCAGTTCGGTCCCACCATTCATTTGCTGCCGGACGAGGCCGATGTGTTGCGCTCGTTGACCGAAGCTTTCGAAAGCGTCCGCCAGGGTAGGCTGCCAGAATTCCCGAGTATCGAATGGTACATTCACTCGACCGTCGATCCGAGCTTGACCGACCCCGAAGGGCGTCTCAGCTCGGCCCTGTTCGTCCAGTGGGTGCCTTACGAGCTGGCTGAGTCGAGTTGGGACGCAGAGGTCGAGCGCTATTCGGATCACTTGCTAACCCTGTGCGATCGGTTTGCGCCCGGCACTTCGAGCCTGGTCGTCGATCGCATGCCGCTTCACCCGAAGCGCATCGAGGAATACTTCGGCATCCGCCACGGTCACATTCACCACATCGACAATACTTTCGGATTCGCCGATCGCTTCCCACACCGATTGCCCATCGCCGGCATATACTCCTGCAGCGCCGGCACCCACCCAGCAGGCTCGGTCATCGGCAGCGCCGGCTACATTGCGGCGCAGTGCGTGCTCAACGA
>CBFGRJ010000219.1:0-11838 GCA_965651135.1 uncultured Myxococcales bacterium | reverse complement strand
TACCACGCTGAGCGATTGACACGCCGGTGGCGGTTGCGGCAGCAAGATGCGCTCTGCGACCGCCTGTTCGCAGCAGCTGTACCGAATGCTTGCGGCGAGCGGTAGCTCGAACCAACCGAGCTCCGACCAAGCCTTGGCCGCGGGTGAAGGGTTGCGCTCGCTTCCCGGAGCCAGTCGCTGTTTGAGCTGTTGAGCCGTGCTGCGCAAGTCGACGGTCCGGCACAAAAAGTCGTAATCTGCGGATTGATCGATGCCTCCCTGCGGGAAGAACGCGGCCACGCACGCGGCTTGATTGCCCTGCGGCGATTGACTCTCCCCCGATGCGGCACCTGCGGCAGATTCGATGTCCACGCGTTCGTTGTCGGCGCGAAAGCGTACGAAGAGCGTCACCAGGGCAGCGACGGCCAGGGCGAGGGCCGCGGCCAGCGCTTGGCCGCTGCCGCTGGCGCTTTTGGGTCTCAGGCTCGTCTTTTTGTGGCTCATTTGCGCCGGCTGTGGGGCTGCGGGCGGCTCACTGTTGCCTTCTGGAGGCTTCGAGTTCGGGCTGCTGCTTCGTGAACTGCCCACTCGATTGCTTTCCGCCCGTGCCATGGCGGCGCTCGGATCGAAAATGCGGGTCGGATCATCTTCCTCCTCCTCCGTCGCCGCCTTGGCAGGTTGCTCATCGTCGTCGTCGACTGCGTCCAGCAGGTCCTCCGGACGTTGCGGCGGAGCGAATGCGGGAGCATCCGCATCGATGGGCTCATCGATCACGATGCCGACCAGCGACTTGCCGTGCGGGCGCGGCAACATCAGAGGTGCCGAGGTTTCGGTCAACAGCGGAGGCTCGCTCAGCATTATCGCGGCCGCGTCGTCTTTGGGGAACATGGGCTCGCCGCCGGAGGCGGGCGGTACGCTCTGGACGGCTTTGCCTTTTTGCGCCAACCATTGCAGAAGGCTCTGCTCCAGCTTCTGCAAGCTGGCGCGATAGCGCGGGTTGGTGACCAGGCCTCTGTCGATGATCTTCTGCAGCTCGGGTTCGTCGACTCCAAACTCGTCCAACCTTCGTGGCCTGCTTCCGAACATGTTTTGCAACAGTTCTTCGCGAGTACGGCCGGCGAAGGGGCCCTCGGCGGTCAGCGCTGCGTGGAGCGTTGCATGCGCTGCCCAGCTATCGTCTTCGAAGCTCGGGCCGCGCTTCTGCAGCCTCTCCCGGGACGAGAAGGCGCCGCTGGTGGGTGCGATGAGCTGAGTCACGACCGGGGCGGACCATTTGCCTTTGGGTGTGACGACGATGGCGCGCGGTGAGATGGCACCGTGCGCCGTCCCGGCTTCGTGCATGGCCCGGACGGCGCGCACCACGTGGGCGCAAAGATTCACGGCTTCGATGGGCGGCAGCTTGCCGAGCTTGAGCCGGGCATGCAGCGTGTCGCCCGGAACGTAGTCCGCGATGGCGATGCCTACGGGGCGCGTGCTGCCCAGGTCGGCCGGCAGCTGGGAGCTGTCCGGAGTGCGCAAAAGGCGCACGATGGGGGCAAGGTGACCAGGCGCCAGACCTCGAATTTTCTTCAAACTCAAGAGCCGGGCCTTCCCCACCGGGGCCGCCACCACCACGCGTTTCGTCTTTCGATCGATGGCCAGCCATGCAATCGTCCGGTTGCCCGCCTTGACGCTGGTGATGTAGGTGTAGCGGTCGACGAGGGGATTCGGCTTGCCGCCGCGTGGTTGGTGACCTTTGCCCGCCATTATTGGATAAAGCCTGCCCTCTGGGGGCTCATATTGAAGTGCCGTTTTAGTTGGGTTGCCAGTTCAGCGCGACAGATATACACCGGGGATATGCCAGAGGGTAAGTCCAGCCGCACGCTAAGACCCGAGACTCGTCCAACTTTTGCGAGCTTGTGCCGGGTGATTCCGCTGTCAATGTTGATTCCGCTCAGCATCTTTGCGAGCGGTACGACTGCTTGCAGCGTGAAAGACCAGGCAAAGTGCGATGAGGCCCTAGGGGCCGCGCGGCAGGCGTTGAAATCCGGGCAGGATGATTTGATGCGCCAGTGGCGTGATCGGGCCTGGAAGTATTGCGAGGACGCGACCACCGTACAGACCCTCGACAAGGAGATCGTCGACACTCAGCAGGCAGAGCTCCAGAAACAACAGGCGGAGGCCGCCGAGAAGCAGAAGCTCGAGCAGCTCGGTCAGACCTTTGCTGGATGGGTGGCCCAGAATCGCGCTGCGCCCCAGCGTGCCTCGGCCGCTCCGGAGTGTCCCGAGGTCGAGCGAGGTAAGAAAGAAGAGGAACGCTTCTGCGTAGCCACGCGCAAGGCGGGCCCCTACGATTTCAAGGTGCGCTACTGGCAAGCGGAACCCGCCGCTGCCCGCTTCACGTTGCGCCCTGGTGCCGTCATGCAGTGCAGCCACTTTGGTCCTGCTACCGAGGTGCGTTCTTTCAACCTGCCCGCCACCGGTGGTCAAACCGCGACTCGCAGCGTTTGCCAATTCAACTCGGGAATACTGAGCGGCATGCAGCTGGTGCTCACCAACGCGGTGAATGCTGACGTTCACATCTTCTCTAGCGAGTACCTGGAAAAAGACCCGGGTATGAAGCAGTACATAGGGAGCTGACGTAAGCGTCGGTCACTGACTCGTCGGGGCCCTCGAGGGCCTGACTCCACTGGAACCAGAGGGGTGAAGGCACCGTGACGGTGTTGTCCGGAATCGTGGCACACGCCGCCCTCGAGGTTGGCACAGGTGAGGGTCGGCATATCAGGCCGGATCGCGAGTGACCAAAGCGGGAGCCTCCATGCGCTCGAGGCCGCCCCCGCCTGGCGCGGTTCTTGTAACGATTGAATGACATTAGCGCTATGGTTTCCCGGTGATGACTCGATTCGGGTGCACGGGCTGGTTGTGGTTGAGCCTTTCCCTCTCGGTGCAACCGGCGCTTGCTCAAGAAGCATCGGAGCCCGACCTCGAGGAGCCTCCGGCCCCGGACGACACCCCCGAGACCGAGGTCGCCGACCCCCCCGAGACCGAGTCCGAAGTCGCCGCACACGGCGAGGCTCCAAACGCGATTCCCGAGCCGTCCCCACCTGCTGTCGACCATCCCGCGCCGGCCGCTGCCGAGCCGTCGCCCGTCGCCGAGCCCACCCAGGCGCCGCCCGTACCGCCCACCGAAGAGTATCCCAAGTTCGAGCCGTCGGTGAGGCTGATGACGGGGTTCGAGCGAACCAGCGAGCGGCGCTTCGGCGCGCAGGGAGAGCTCGAGACCGAACGGTACGGTTTTTTTCTGAGCCAAGCGAGAGCGCAATTGCGCGGCGAGCTCACCAAACGCATCGAGCTCGAACTGAGCGCAGAGCTTGCAGACGCCTACGATGCCGGAGTCGTGGCAACGGATAGCGAGCCTCGCTATCTGCGTGACGCATTCATGAATCTCCGGTTGAAGCGGGCCTTTCAGGTGAGGCTGGGCCACTTCAAACGTCCGATTTCAGCCTTGGAGCTGCGTTCCTCTGGCAAATTGCAGGTGCGAGGCAGAGGACTCACCAACGACCTGGTCATCGAAGACAACGCCTGGGGTAGCCGCGGTCTGGGTCTGAAGCTTTGGGGTAAGCTCAAAGCCATCAAGACACGTTGGGAGGTGGGCGCCTTCGATCCGGCTTGGGCGGCCAACGAAGCGGCTCGTCCCAAGGGCGCCGACCTGCTCGCTCGCGTCGGGGTCGAACCGGTCAAAGGCTTGACCGTCTCGGTCAATGGCGGCCTGAAAGTCTTGGATACGCCGCCCTTCGACGAGTACGAGACGTACTACGCCGGAGGGGGGGACATAGAGCTCGATGTGGCCGGCTTTTCGTTGCTCATCGATGCCTTGTATGCACAGCTCCCACAAAAGGAAGCGGGGCTCGAGCAACAGTCGGCGGCGGGTGTGGTTGGCCTCGCGAGCTACGACATTCCGCTGACTTCGGCGCTCACGTTGCAGCCGGTGTTACTGGGCGAATACTTCGATTCCAGCGTCGAGCACCGCGAGACCGAGACGGTGAGGTTCGTCTTTGGCATCAATTGGTTGGTGCATGAGCGGTTGCGTATCATGCCGCAGGGCGAAATCGTGCATTGGACAGATAGCGCCAACGAGCTCAGCCCTACCGCCGGGAGCGCGCTTTACGTCATGGTTTCGCTTGCGTTCTAGTGGCTCAGATGCGCTCACTCGCTATAGCTCACGAGCTCTTCCGTGTTGCCCGAGTCGAGATTGACTTCCCAAACCTTACCGACGCCGGGGGCGAAGTAGAACTGCTTCTTCTCGTCTTCGGGCTCGCCGAATACGTCTTCGTAGTCCCGCTCGCGATGAATCACCAAGCAATCGCGATACGTAGTCCCCAAAATGGTGACGGTCTGAAAGCCCTGGCTCGTGTAAATGTGCGCCCGAGGACGGCTTGGATCGGCGGGCCCACCAGCGGGAGTTTCGGTGCGCTCGTACGTGGTGGTTACCGATTCGTCGACCTCCAGCTCGAGCCATGCCGGGTCGAAACGAATGAAGCCGGGCTCGTAGACCACCGACAGGTCGAGTACATCGTCCACGTACACTTCTTTGCTCGTTCGAAACACTCTGCCCTTCGAGTCCACCTCGAGAACCGCCTCGGTGCGTTCACCGTCCGGGTTGGCGGTATCCGCTTCGACGAAGACTCCGGGCGACAGTCTGGTCAGCGTCACGGTTTCGTCCCACCCGCCTTTCGAGGAGTGGCGGTAGACGCTGCTCGCTCCGTCCACCATGGGATAGTAGTCGTCGGCACCCGAGCCTCCCGTAGTGTTCGACGAGCTAGCTGTGTCGCTACCCGGGGGCGCTTCGCTGCCGCACGCAACACTCGCGCCAGCAACACACAGCAGCAGCGTTACTTCCCAAGCGTCCATAGCTCTCCAAGCCTTACCGACTGGAGCGCAGTCTGCAACGACCGCGGAAACCGGGTTGCTCGCCTGCGTGCCGTGCGCCGAGCCCGCTTCGGCTTCACATTTGTGTCGTTGTTGTACCGTCGCCGTAGACTGACCCGATTTTCGGTGACCACGATCCCCTACTACATGCGCTTACAGAAGAGCGCTGGAGTCGGCGGTGTTCCGTCAACCCGGTTTTCATGGTGACGACCAGCAGCGTACTATGGCGGCGTATTTACCGGCTAAGGCCGTTGACGGCGGTCGCTTTGTGTCTGCCGTCTTTGCTGGTGGGGCTCTGGTACGCATGGAACGCTCACGAACGCTTCAACGTGGCTCGCCGTCTCGAAGGCTACCCGACCAAGCTGACATTGGAGACCTATCAGATTCATCTCCATGACTTGCTGACGCGCGACTTGCGGCGGATGACGATGGCTCCTCCGCCCGAGCCCTCGCGGCTCGACGTGTTCACCTTCCACATCGGCCAGGAAGAGCTAGACACGTTGGAACGCGGTAAACACAAGAGCAGCGGCCGCACGTACGCCGTCGCCAAGCTCGAGCACCGCGGCATCACTCGCAAGGCAAAGTTGCGCCTGAGAGGCCATCGCTATTGGCACACCAGCGCGGAACAAAAATCACTGAAGGTGCGGTTGCCCAAGGGAGAGCTGTTGGACGACCACCGGGTCTTCAATCTGATCAACGACCCGAGCCCCATGGTCGTGGGCGAACAGCTGGTCCTGGATCTGGCGCGCAAAAGCGGCCTTTTGACGCCGCAGGCGGGCTTTGCCCGAGTGCGCATGAACGCGACGGATCTAGGTGTTTATCGCTACGAGACACAGGCTGATGAAAGCCTGCTCCGGACCCATGCGCGGGTACCGGGCAGCATTTATTCCGGCGATCTGAGCTCGCGGGGAGACAGCTGGGAGTTGTGGAAGAGCACGAAACCTTGGAAGAAGTCTGCGTCGCGCAGCGATGACGAAGCGAGCAAGCAAGACTTCAAGGAGCTCGAGCGCCTGCTCGAAGTGGTGCGCGAGGCGACTCATCGCGAGTTCGAAGAATTCGCGCGCTACGAGCTCGATCTGCAGAAGTTCGCGATGTTCGATAGCATCGATATTGCCTTCGGGGGTAACCGGCACAACTTCAGACAGAATCAGAAATATGCCTATGACCCGTATCGGGGTCGCTGGGAACCCATTGCTTGGAGCTTCGAAGGTTTTCGAGACGACCCCAGATTCAATCTGGTCGAGCACCCGCTGCTGATGCGCCTGAAAGCAATGCCGAGCTACTTGGCATTGCGCAATCGTCTACTTTACGAGTTTCTCACGGGTCCCGGCAGCTACGCAGCGCTCGAGCGTCGCGGTATAGAAAGCCTGAGCGAGCTGGCTCCGGAATTGAATACCGATCCCTTTTGGGACGCCCATCGCCTCCTCAGCCGCATCGACGAATATCACCGCGAGATGGTGCGACCCATGACCATGGCGCGGGCGATTCTGGTGTTTCGGTCCGAGCTCGTGACGTACCGGCAGCGAGTGAGCCAGCTGGTGCGCGCACTCGAGGAAAATCCCTTGTACTTTCAGTGGAGTCTGCAGCCCACGCCGAAGCCTGGTGCGCAGGTGTCGACCCGGCTCGAGCTGTTCGTGGACGGTCACGTGGGTGCTCGCTTGGAGCGGGTGGATGTCTCGCTGCCCGCTGACTGTGAGCCAGGTGAGCTTCAGCTCCTGAGAGATGAACGGGTGCTGGCGTCGGCCACTCGAGCCCCGACGCTGGGGCTGACCGAACCTCTGCAGTTGCTCCCTACGGTCGGCGTCGTCAAGCAGGAGAGCAACGATGACGCCGATGGGCCCGTACGCACCGAGCCAAGGCCCGAGCGCTACGAGCTCGAGCTGCGCACGGCCTGTGCTCCCGTCGACGTCGAGGTCCATGCCACGCAGCTAGCGACGGGCACGCGCATCACGGCGCAGCCCGTTCAACCGGCGCTGCTCGCTCGCCTGCCCAAAGTCAGAAGTCAACCGAGCGATCGCTTGCGATTCGAGCCCGGTGAAGTCGCACCGCACGCTTGGGATTTCGCGGCGCCAACTCTCGAGCGAATCACCCTAGGGCCGGGCGAGGTTTCGGTCGCAGGCACGCGAGTGTTCGGGGAGCATCAAGAAGTCGAAGTGCTGCCCGGAACCCGCTTCAAGATGGGGCCGCGGGCTTCATTGATCTTTCTCGGCCGTGTGCGTTTTCGAGGCACCCTCCTGGAGCCAATTGTCGTCGAGCCTGCGGCGCAGCAGCCGTGGGGTGGCATGGCACTCCAGGGCCAGAAAACGAGCGGTTCGGAGCTGAGCCACGTGATCGTTTCCGGGGGTAGCACGCCGAGCTGGCGCCTCGTGAGCTACCCCGCGATGGTCAACGTGCACGATACTCGTGACGTCACGATGGCCCACTGCCTGTTCAAAGAAAACGCGGGCAAGGGTGATGTGCTGCACCTGGCGTACGTACGAGGGCTCGACGCGACCGACTCCAGGGTCATGGATGCTTCCGGCGACGCTTGGGATCTGGAGTTCGTGACTGGCACGATGCGACGCGTGTCCGCAGTGAATGTCGGAGATGACGCCATCGACCTGATGGGCGCAAAACTCGAACTCGTCGACAGTGCGTTCGTTGCGGTCCGGGGCAATGGGATATCGGCGGGCGAAGAAAGCAAGGTGACCGTTCGGAACTCCGTGATCAGCGACGCCAAGGTCGGCCTATTGGCGAAGAACGCCTCCGATGTCGATTTGCTCGGGACCGTGCTATTTCGCAACGAAACGGGCGTCCGCACCTATCAGCGGACGGTTCGCTACGCCGGTGACAGCCGCGTCACAGCCCACGAGGTGTTCGCGATACAGGCTGGGAAAAGCGTCGTCCAGCGCGATGGTCGCAGCAACCACACGCTGGACCACGGCCGAATTCGCTCCGGGTTTCCTCCCCCCGGCGTTTTGAACGTCGTACTCGAAGACGTGCTGGGTATCGAAGGCTGGTCCGATCTCGAAAATTGGTCTGCCGAACAACGTGGCGGGAGTGTTTTGTGACCTTGACCGCGAAGCTGCCCAGCATTGGCTGCCTGGCTGTGCTGTTCACGAACATCGCGCTGGTGGCGTTCTTGTTTTGGGGCTTTCGAGAGCCTGCGCTGCATCGAGTTTGGGAACTGCATCACGAGCTCGAGATCGGAACGGTGGGTAAGTTGAGCTCGGAAGATCACGCACTGTTGAGTGCCGAGCTCGCAGAGCATGACGAGCTCGCCGAGGCGCTACTGTCGGACGGGGCGATAGGGTTGATCAGCGCGAACTCCGACGGCTGGCTCGAAACGCCGGATGCGACTGCGATTCGTTCTGCCAAGGCAGGTGCTGCGTGTGTCATGGACCTGGAGGTCAGGGTGCCCCAGGGTGCGCTGCCGATAGTGATCGAGGCTCGTGGTTTTGGCTGGCAGCGGCGCACCAGCATTGCTCGCCAAGGGCTGACCCGCTTGCCTCTGCCCGATGCCGGCAAGGTACCTGAAATCATTACGCTAGAAGTGGCTTCCAAGGGCGGCGACGGCAAGCTTCCCGAGCCCGGCATTCGCGTTGGTTTCGAGTGCCAAGGGGCAGAGCCAAAGGGCAGAAAAGGAGCGTGGCGATGATTAGACGGTTCAATCGCTACGAGCTCAAGTATGTTCTGCCTTGGGCAAAATGCGAAGCGCTGATGCAGGACATTGCGCAGCACATTCCGCCTGACGAACACAGTGGCGACAAAGGGTATCGAATCATCAGCCTCTACTACGATAGCCCTCAGTACGACTTTTTCTGGTCCAAAATCGAGGGCATCAAGTTTCGCCGGAAGGTCCGGCTCCGCTTGTACGCCAAGGGAGACATTGCGCAAGCGGCGGACTGCATGGTCGAAATCAAACAGCGCATCAACCGCACGGTGCAAAAGCGCCGGCTCCTCTTGCCGATTGCTCAGGCCGAGGCCTTGTGTGTGGGCCGTCATCGACCCGAGCGCCTGGAGCCGCTCGATCAGGAGGTTGCGGACGAGGTTCACTACTTGGCGCTCGCCAAGCAGCTACGCCCGGCCGCGATCACTGCCTACTTGAGGCGGGCTTTCGAGGGGCATCGGAGAAATGCAGGCTTGCGCATTACCTTCGATACCGACGTTCGCGCTCGAGTGCATGCTCTCAGCCTCAACTCGGACGCTGACAATCACTTGGTGGTGCCCCCCGGGTGGGCGATCATGGAAGTGAAAGCGAACGACGCCATTCCCGCCTGGGTCGTGGCGTTACTCGCGAAGCGCGAGTGCCAACTCTGCCGCGTCAGTAAGTATTGCTTGGGGCTGTCGAAGCTCAAGGGACTGGCCGACAAGGCGTTGCTGATGCGGGCCGGATTGATGCCCGCATTTGGAGAAGCCAATCGTGGATGAGTTGATCAAGGAGCTCGAGCGTTCGGGGGACGTCTCCGCCAATCTCACCTTTTTCGACGTAGCAGGCGCTTTGGTGCTCAGCTACCTGCTGTCTTTGGTGGTGGGTTGGGTTTATCGGTACACCCACAAGGGTGTGTCTTACTCGCAATCTTACGTCCATACCCTGGTCATCATGGGTACGGTGGTGTCGCTGATCATGCTGATTATCGGCTCGAACATCGCTCGAGCCTTCGCCTTGGTGGGGGCGCTCTCGATCATTCGTTTCAGAAACGCAATGAAAGAAACGCGCGACGTGGGCTTCATCTTCATGGTGATGGCCATTGGCATGGCCGTGGGCACCCGCTTTTTTCTACTAGCGGTGTTCGCAACGGTGATGCTCAGCGCCTTCATGATTGCGTTGAGCAAGTTCAACATGTTCGCCAAAGAGGTCACCGAGCGCATCTTGCGCATCAGGTTTCCGGTCGACCGAGACTACGAAACGGCGTTCGAAGCGCCATTTCAGAAGTACCTGAACGAGTATCGCCTGATTTCGCTCGAGACCGTCCGAGCGGGAGTGCTGCAAGAAGTCGTCTTCTCCGTCTCCCTCAAGAAAAATGTCCGCCCCGGCGAGCTCTTGGAGGCCATCCGCGCCTGTAACGACAACCAGAAGGTCACCTTGGTCTTGGGGCAAGAAGAGGTCGATATTTGACTCTCGAGTTCTTCGGGCTGGAGCCAGGCGCGGCCGTTGCGCTACTCGGCGTGCGCGTCGCTGCTGGCACTGGGCCCTCACAGCGAGCTTGATGTTTGGGGAGTACTAGCGGCGCTGAGCAGGCTCATAACGCCGATGCAGTAGCAGCAACACAACGCCCAGCAGGGCTGCAAAAAAACCTCGTGTCTCCCCTAGCGGTCCCGAGTAGTATGCCCGAACGAAGAGGCGTTGAGACGAGCCCTCACGGCTGACTCGAATCGGAACGCGCATCAGGCCGTTCGGAGCCAGGTGCTGGCGCAGCGTTTCGTCGGGCACGATCTCGCCATCCACGGTGACTTGCCAGCCCGGAAAGTAGAACTGATTGATCTGGAGCAGCGTGCTGCGATCGGTGCGCAGCCAAACCTCCTGTTCATAGCGGGTGGACGAGGTGAGCTGCTCTAGGGTGCCATAACGCGTTTCCAGCAAGAGCCGGTTGCCGAGTGGCAGCCGCGGTGGTTGCCGAACGGTGCGAGGTCTGAACTCGTCCTCGCCGTTGTAGGTGAGAAACCGTTGGCGCATACTCGCGAGATCGTGCTGCAGCGCCAGGTTGGCATCGGGGATGCGCTGTCCCGTTCGGAACTGCCCGCGCTGCCAGAAAGCCACAGAACCCACCACGAGCACCACAGCAAGAGCTCGCCATGGGGTGCGTCGCAGTCGATCGAACCGGGGGCCCCCTGCGGCAAGCAGCATGCACTGCAGCCCGGTGGTTGCCGCCAAGGCCCGCCACGGGAACTGCACGCGTTCCAGCACCGGCAAGCGCCACACGAGGGCCGCCCATGGCGTCATCGAGACGATCACCAACAGGTACACCAGACCGCCTACGACGACGAGGGGGCGCCGCCTGCCCGCCCAGGCCGCCAGCACGGCCAAGGCGAAGTGCGCGCCCCCCAGTTGCATGGGCATGGTGTCCTGGTCGCTATCGACGACGGAGACGCCCAATTCCCAACTGTGGCTGAACAACTGATGCCAGTACACCGTGTGCCTTTCGGCAGCGAAGTAGCCCTGGTTGGCCTTGTCGAGTACGGCGTGTTCCTTCATTAGAACGAACGGCAACCAGTAGGGGGCGCTGAGGAGGACGGCGCTCACGAGCGCCAGTAGAGGCGGGATCAGGTGTTGGGGTTGGAGGCGGCCACGCTCGTACAGCAAACCGGGCGTGAGAAGTGTCACCGCCAGCATTGCGAAGATCCCCACGATTGGATGCGCGTACACGACCAGCGCCAGCGACACGGCCAAAAGACTGACTGCGCCAGCTGTAGGCCTACCCGCACGCAGCCGGTCATTCAGCAGCACGAATGCGTACAGCACCCAGACGAACAAAAGCAAGCCCGCCGCTTCGCTGAGCGCCTGCCGTACGAAAAGGTCCACGTAGAGATACGGTGAGAGAGCGAAGACCAGTGTGACCACGACCGCCCAGAGCCGACTGCCGAAGCGGCGACCGAGTAAGTACGCTCCAGCGTGGCCTAACAGAAGCAGGGTCCACAACGCCCCGAGCATGGCCCAGCTACCGTTCAGAACTACTCGCCAGGCTGCGTACAACAGGAATATCAGGGGTTGGTAGAAGACGAACGTAGGGTATCCGTAGCCACCGTACAGATCCGGCAGCCAGCGCGGGTACGTCCAGGTCTCGCTCAGGGCATCCCTGAAGAGCTCTCCAAGCGCCAGGTAGCGAATGCCCTCTCCATGCCCGACCAACCAGCTGCCGTCCGCCAGTGTTATCAGAAAAGTCGCGCTCAAGAGCCCGAGGAAGACCCCGGGCCAGAGCTTAGGCTCTCCTCGATACCGAGCCGCTATACGAAGCTTTGTCACTGGCGGAT
>CBFGRJ010000218.1:0-11852 GCA_965651135.1 uncultured Myxococcales bacterium | reverse complement strand
CGATCGGGGAGCATTCCCAAGGAGTGAATGCCGCAGGGACGCCAAGTGGTCGGGTTTTTTTTATTTCAGGGCGCTTCGAGCTCGAGCTCCAACCGGTACAGGAAAGATTCGGCCGCACCCGAAGCAGCGATCCTCACGAAGTAGGTGCCCGCGGCAAGCCCGCTAACCACCAGCGCCGAGCAAAAGCCGATCCCGCCATCGTCGTCCAGATCGACCAGTTCGCCCTCTTGGGTCAGGAGCTCGAGCGAGCTGTCGAGCTCCAGCATGGCGCAGGCGCCGTCACCCAGGTCCAACGTGCGGGCGCTCAGCCGGTACCCTTGAGGCACTTCGACGCTCACGACATCGACGTCGGAGGGCTCGCTGATCGCACCGAAGAACCAGGGAGGCACGTAGGCGGTGGCTTGCTCGGGCGTGTCGTTGGGTTCGACCTCGTCGGGCTGGAACTCACAGGCGTTGCTGCAACCGTCGTCGTCCTGCATGTTGCCGTCGTCGCACTCCTCGTCCAGATCGCGGTAGCCATCGCCGCAGCTGACCTCGCGTGCCAGCGCGAGCAGCTCGAAGCCGCTCGACGTATCGCGATCTCCGCTTTCTACCACCACGTACAAGACTTCACTCTGTGTGACGCCAATGCGCAGCGTCGCTGGTTCGAGCCCGACCGCGCTTCGTGCGCATTCGAGCTCGGAGCCGGCGTTCGCGCAGCTGGTCCTCACGGACAGCGACAGGTCGGCGTTGACACTGGTCAAGAGAAAATCCGCGACGCCGGTGACCGGTGGCTCGTAGCGGTACACGACTTGTCCGAGCTTGGTCGCATCGGGCGAGCAGGAGGCCGTCTCGCCTGCGAGCTGGCCGTGTATTTCACCGTAGATCGGCAGGGCCTCCGGTAAGCTCTCGCTGGCGCTGCAAGCGTCGTTGCAGGCCGCCTCGCAGTCTTGGTCGGCACAATCGATCTCGGCGTCCCCGTCGTTGTCATGACCATCGCTGCACCGTTCGACTCCAGTGCAGGCCGAGATATCGAGCTCGCAGTTGTCGTCGCAACCCAGCGTACCCTCGGAGAGCCCGAAGCTTTGGCAGCTGTACTCGCCGAAATCGCTAGCGTCACACGCTTCTCCCGGTTCGCGGAGCCCATTGCCGCACTCGGGGTCGACGGCCGAACCACCCGCGCCACCCGAGCTCGAGCCAGTGCTGCCGCCCCCGCTGCCGGATGTGGCCGTACGGCCCGCGTCGCTGGCATCGCTGCCGGCGGCGCCGCTGTCACCTGCGCCGGAGGTATCGCTGGTGCTCGCGGCTCCGCCGCTCGCATTCGACCTGTTGCCTCCCGAATGGCTGGAGGGAGGGCGTTCGTCGTTGCAACTGACCGCGCCTAGGCATGCGCACGCGGCGACAATGCGGGCTATTCGCTCAGAGGGCATGAGAAGGTGATCTGCCAGTCTTCGACGCTGGGGGTTTCGCCGCGGCTCGGCGTGACCGTGATCTCGAGCTCCAAGAACTCGCGATTGTTGTCGTCACCCAGGACCTCGAACAGGTCCACGGGGCAATCGGCAACGCCCACGATACAGTCGGGCGCGGCTTCCGTAGCCGTGCTCACGTCGTGCCAAGTGGCAGAAGTCAGGTCCGCCTGTGAATCGGCCGTGCGCGCCCGGAACGACACCTGCGTGTCGGACGACGGTATGGAGGTTTGGTACCCGAAGTAGCCCCACTGCGGGTGCTGCCCTTCGGCACAGTTGGTTTGATAGATTTCCGTGAAGGTGACCGCCTCATAGGGGGAGGCGCAGGGGATTTCGAGCACGAGCGACGCTTCCGAATCGGACTGAACCATGTCGCAGGTGTTCGGGCACAGCGTGACCTTGGTGGGATTTTCGTTATCGTCGAAGTACCAACCGGAGCCGCAATCGGCGCTGGTGGTCCGCCGAGTGAGCACGGTATCGGAACCTCCCGAGCGGTAGACGACCTGCGCGGTGGCCAAGTCGGCGAGGTCGTGGGTGCTGAAAGGCAGATCGCAGCTGATGTTCTGGGTCGAGATCTGGATCAGCGCGTCCGCCAGATCGGTGGCTATGTCCGCGGAATTCGAACCGGACACCACGTAGGCTTGGTCGGTGCCACCGGCGGCAGCGATGGTGTTCATGACTGCGACGTCGGCGCCGTCCATACCGATCGCATAGGTCCGCACGCCGGCTGCTTCGTAGGCATCTTCTGCCAAGCGGGCGAGCTCGGCGTTCGTAGCGGGCGTATCGCCGAAAGAGTCGCCGGGCATCAGGCAGGTGGTGGGAGCGCCATCGGTGACGAAGACCACGATGAAGGTTTCGTTCGGCTGTGCGAGTTGCTGGGTCACGGCCCAATCCAGAGCCCCACTGAGCGCCGGCAGGCTCGGCGTGCTGGAGGCCGCCGAGTTCGGCGGACTTACCGGTGAGGTCGACAGCGCGTTGATCAGTGCCTGCTCTTGTGTGTCGGTTGGCGCTGAAGCGGCCGTCAGCGCGCCCAGCGGGACGAGAGCGTTGCCGCAGGGGCTTGGATTGCATTCGGAGCTGGTCGCTGACGAAGGTGGAAAGACGCTACCGCTGCCGGCGCAGCCGTCCCCCGCGCCAGCGCCGGCGATCAGGGGAAAGAAGTCCATGGCTACCCGAACACCAGCCGCGGCCGGACTTTCGAAGAAGCTGGTCAAGGCCGAGACGGCGCCGTTCCAGCGCTCGCTGGTGCAGACGCAGCCGGGCCCGGGCCCGAAGCAGGTCGAAGGAAAGCTCGGAGGGTGACACACCATCGAATAGGAGCGGTCCATCACGATGTACATGTTGACGGGCTTGAGCGAGGTCTCGCTGCTGTTGCTCGCGCACTCGGGCTCGCCGCAGCTCAGACCCTCGGCGTAGATGCTCCAGTTGTCGAGGCAACTGCACTCGTCGACGGCTTGGTCGCCGTTGACCACCAGCGTGTCGCCTTCGACGATGCCCGACGCTCCGTTTGTGGGGCAGCGCACGTTGATGCATTCGCCGGGCTCGATGGCTTCGCTCGTAGCCTCGCAGCTTCCCTTGGCCAGCTCCATGTCCGGTGCGCAGGCAGGATACTGCGCGGATGACGCGCTGAAGTAGCTGATCGTCACTCCAGCCGGCACCGCTGCGCCTCCGTGGTTGCACACCGGGACGCTCCCGTCGCCGCAGGGGATGCCGAGCCCGAGATCGGGTCGATCGTCGCAGGCGGGATCGGTTTCGCCGGGCCGCCACGCCACACACTGACCCGCTTCGGCCGCGGGGAGGACCTCGCCGCAAGCTGCGTCACATTCGCTCGCTACGCGCTCGACACAACTCTGCTCCCAGCTCTGTGCGGATGCCGCAGCAGGTCCGGGACCTTCGCACAATGAATCGTAAGAATTGGCACAATCGTTGTCGTACCAGTACCCGTCGCCTCGCATGCGAGCGCAGTCATGGGCACTGCCCCCGTTCGGCTCACCCGACGCCCAGCGCGTGTACGAAAGGGTCGAGTCATCGCTTGCCCAGCGCCAGGTACTCTCGGAGCTTCGGTCATTGAGCCCGAGCCACGTGTCGGTCGAGACATAGCCATCGATAAACGTGTTCTCGGTGCTGCTGTCGATTTTGGCCAGATCCCAGCCGTCGCCGCGGGCGCGGCAAGCGGTGCGCGCGTTCGTCCACGACTTGTTGGACGTGTCGAGATAGTAGCAGCTCTGGCCGTCGGGGGCCGTGAGCTCGCCCGGTCCGCAACTGCCGCAATCTGCGCCGCACAGTGAGCCGGCCAGCGCTACGCAATCGGCGTCCCAACTGTTGGAGCAGCAGCTCGGATCACTGGCGCAGACCTCCGCGACACAAGAGCCGCCGGGCGCGTCATCATCGCAGCTCGGCGCCAGCTTGACCCCCGTCTCGCAGACGTCGTGAGCGCAATCCCAACCCCTTTGGCAACAAGCGGGGTTCGCCTCGCAAATGCGCTCGACACAAGGGTCGCAGGTCGCGCGCAGCGCAGCGCCCGTTTCGCACTTGGAGTGCGCGCATGCATCGGCAGTCGCGACATCCACGCAGTGATGGTTCAGTTGACAATCGCTGCCCGAGGTACAGGGCGTCGTTAGCGCCTTGTCTTTCAGCTCATCGGGATACTCACTCGAGGCCCCAGTGGACCAATCCGCCGATGGTCCTTCGGTGATTGCTTCGAGCGGGCTCGTGGGCTCTTCGTTGAAGGTTTGACAGAAGGGATTACATGGGTTGTCCTCGCATTCTCGAGGCACGCTGAGCGCTAGGGGCGAAAGACCCGCGAGCGACCAAGCGGGTGCCGCTTGCACGCTCAGAGTGCCCGAACTGCAGGCAGTCCAAGCGCCGTCCACGCAGCGCTGGGTGCCGTGGTAGCAGTCGAGAACGCCGTCATGCTCACCCAGCGTCACGGAGCACTGGCGTTCACCTTGACCCGAACAAGGAGCACCTCGCGGTACCCCGACGGGCCCGCCCACGGAGGTCAAATCGAGGCGCTCGTCAGAACCACACGCCGGTGAAATGCCCAGCCACAGAGCGCCCAGTGGGATCACCCACCGTCGCCGGAACGAAAGCAGAACAGACGCGCGCAAGTGTCTCACACTCTACCGAAGTCGACCGAGCGGCTGCAAGCCTCATGCCCATGCCAAAGCAGCGCCAGCTCGTCTGCGGGGTAGCGCTCGTCAGCTCGATGGCGTGCAAACAATGCGGACCGTGAGCGGTCCTTGCGATGTAGTTCAGGGGCTTTCGGTGTGAGCTTCAGGAAGGGCTTCGCACACCATGGCTCCCGTGCCCCTACTGTTACTTCGCGCTCGCGCAGGATTGCCAGAGTGCCGGCACCACCGACCAACGCTGGGCGCGGCGTTTGGCGGCGGCGTTCTGCAAGCGAACCTGTGCAGCGGGGTCGTTGGTCTTCAACACCTCGTCGAGCGCAGCTTGGAATTCTGCGCGGTCCCCGCGGCGGCAGGAGTAGCTGATGGCCTGGTACAGCTGGGTGAGCAGGTAGGCGTCGCCTGCGAGTGCCTTGGCTCGCGCGAAGTGCTTGCGGCTTTGCTCGAGGTCCAAGTCAAGGTCGCTGGCGTAGTAGCGACCGAGCAGCGCATGGGCGCTGGCAAAATGAAAGGTCTCGTCCAGCTCGAGCGAGCGCTTCAGCATCAACCGCGCCATGGAGCCAGAGGCTCGGTCCGCATTGGTACCGCTCAGGGCAACGCCGAGAAACGCATGACCGAGCCAGAGCAGGGGGCGCGCATCTTCTTCGGTCGTGAATGCCCGGTTCAGCGCGCTTTCGAGCGCGGCCGGAGGGGCCGTTGGGTCGAGCTCGGTGCCGCTGTGACCCAGCCACTCGCGCGCCCAGAAGCTGGCTCTCACGTAGGCGGTGGCGACCCGCTGGCGGTGATAAACCTGTGCGCTTGGGTTATCGCCCTGGACGGCGGTCTCGAGATCGTCTGCCGCGAAGAGCTCGGCGTGGGTCACCCAGGCGCGCACCAGCTCCAGCATGAGCGCCTCGTTGTCTGGAGCCAGCTGATGGAGCCCCTCGAGCTCCGCGAGATTGCTGGCGACCGCATGCTTGGCTAGGTCGAAGTCGTGAAAGGTACCAATCGCCCGAGAAACCGCCTGAGCTTGTTCGATGCGCGTATCGACGCTGGACAGCGAGCAACCAGCCGTGAGCAGCGCGACGAACCAGCTTGAACGGTGCATGTGCCGTCAACCTTTACTGGACAGCACATGACAGGCCACCGCGGTTCGCACGTTTGGATTTTCGTCTCCGAGCGCGGTAGCCACGTCGGCGTAAAGGCCCAAACGCAAAAGTCCACGTGCAGCCAATTGGCGTTGTTCGGGGCTTTTTGCGCCGAGCTGGGCTCTCAAAGCATCCGAAACGCTCAGATCTCCGGCGGCGGCGAGCGCGCCACGAGCTTGCACTGCCTCGTTGCCCTTGGCACGCGCCAGCTGACGCAGCTGCTTCAGTGACTCTTGGTGGTGCACATCGAGCGTCACCAGCATGGCGTGCGCCATGACGCGTACGTAAGGGTCGGCATCTTTGCTCGCTTTGACTATGGCCGCTTCCAGCGCCTTCTGCGAGACGTCGGCCACGCGTATCGCCAACTGGCGCTCTTGCCGGGTGCCGTCCGCGATGGCGCGGGCCAGCACCTGCGCCCCCAAGTCCTTGAACTGCCCGCCGCTGGCAAACAGCGCGCGCGCGGCCGCGATGGCCAGCGTTCCGCTTTCGGTCTCGGCGACGCGAACCAGCTCTTTCTCGCCTCCCGCCTCGAAGGCTCGGGGCATGGCCCAGGCCTCGATGATGACTGCGCGCACGTCCTCTGCGGCACGGGCCCAGCGATCGTTCAGGCGCAGCACGGCTTGCTCTCCTCCAATCGCACCCACGGCGCGCGTGGCGATGCTGCGGCTGAGCACATCGGGATCGAGCCGAGCGGCCTCCAGCAGCGCGTCGAGGTCACCCTGATCTTTGGCAGACAGTCCCGCGTGAAGCGCAGCCCGGCGCACCCTCTCGTCCGGGTCTTTGTAGAACTCGCGACGCAAAAGCGCGTATTCGGGCGCTGTGGTGGCCCGAGCGGCGACCGCGCGCCAAGACCCGCTGGCGGACTCCGCATACTTCGAAACAGCGTGCGCTGGTTGAATTCGGCCGTACTCGAGTAAGATCAGCGCAGCTTCTGCGCCGGCGTCGTCGGGCCGCGAGGAGCGATCTTCCAGCACGGCGTACAGAGGCGCCGCGCATGCGCGCACCTCGCGCAAGCGCCTCACGGCGGGCTCACCCTTTGCGGAACGAACCTCGCGGCCCGCTACAGCCCGTGCCAGCGCCTCGACGAGCTCGCGGTCCAGGCGTCCCTCGCGTCGAGCATCTCGAATCTCATTCTGCAGCGTCTGGAGGTCGCCGTGCAGGGCGGCCTCGATCGCCCCGTCGGTTCGGCAGGCCCAGACGGCAAGCGCGACCCAGCCAGCGAGCAGAAAGCGGTACCAGCGTGTCCGATGCATGTACGACAAGTTACATGCAAACGTCGATCAATTCACCCTGCTCTCGTGGACACTCGCCTCGAGAGCGGGCTCCTGCTGGGCAGTGCCCTTCTGCGCTGCGCCGGCCGCCTTGTCGGTGCCTTCTTCTAGCTTTGTCGCTAGCGGTCTTTGGTCTCGCTTCAGCCGTGCGGCCTTGACGAAGCTCTGAAACAGGGGGTGCGCGGCGGAAGGTCGGCTCTTGAATTCGGGGTGAAACTGACAGCCCACGAAATGCGGATGGTCGGGCAGCTCTACAATCTCGACCAGGCGGTCGTCGGGGCTGGTGCCGCTCAGGGCGAGACCTGCCGCGCTCAGACGCTCGCGGTACTCGTTGTTGAACTCGAAGCGATGCCGGTGCCTCTCGCTGATGTCGGCACGCCCATAGATGGCGCGAGCGCGGCTGCCTTCCTTCAGCACGCACGGATAGGCGCCCAGACGCATGGTTCCCCCTTTGTCCATCACGCCGCGTTGATCGGGCATCAGATCGATGACGGGGTTTTTCGCGTCCTTGTCGAATTCGGTGCTGCTGGCGTCTTTGATGCCGCAGACGTTGCGGGCGAACTCGATCACCGCCAGCTGCATGCCCAGGCAGATGCCGAAGTAAGGCACGTTGTTCTCGCGAGCGTAGCGGATCGCGGCAATCTTGCCTTCTACGCCGCGATCGCCGAACCCGCCCGGGACCAGGATTGCATCGAGCCCGCCGAGCAGGGTCGCCGCCGCAGACGCCTCGGGCGCCGATTGCTCCAAGGTCTCGGAGTCGATGTATTCGAGCGCCACGGAAACGTCGTTCGCGAGCCCGCCGTGAACCAGGGCCTCGTGCAGGGACTTGTAGCTGTCCTTCAAGTGCACATACTTGCCCACCACACCGATCTTCACGGTGCCCGCTCGCGGCTTTTTGAACTTGCTGACCGTGTCGCGCCACATGCCGAGCTCCGGCTGGCGCGACCAAATATTCAGCCGCTCGGCGAGCTGCGTGTCCAGGCCTTCGGCATGCAGCAAGAGCGGCAGCTCGTAGATGCACGATGCGTCGACTGCCGAGATCACACGCTCTACGGGAACGTTGGAAAACAGCGCGATCTTCTCCTTGAGACCCCGTGGAATCGGTCGATCGCAGCGACAGATCAAAATGTCCGGCTGGATACCTATCTCGCGCATCTCGCGCACCGAATGCTGGGTGGGCTTGGTCTTGAGCTCTCCGGCCGTGACGATGTGCGGCACCAGGGTGACGTGCACGCTGACGGCGTTCTGGGAACCGGCTTCCAAGCGCAGCTGGCGAATCGCTTCCAAAAACGGCAGCGACTCGATGTCGCCGACGGTGCCGCCTATTTCGAGGATGGCAATGTCGGAACCTTCGCTGGCCTTGTAGATGCGCTCTTTGATCTCGTTGGTAATGTGCGGAATGACCTGAACCGTGGCCCCCAGGTATTCACCACGGCGTTCTTTGCTGATCACCGCATCGTAGATGCGCCCGGTGGTGACGTTGGCGTCTCGATTCAGCTGGCATGACGTGAACCGCTCGTAGTGCCCCAGATCGAGATCGGTCTCGGCGCCGTCTTCCGTCACGAAGACTTCGCCGTGCTGGTACGGCGACATGGTGCCCGGATCGACATTGATGTACGGGTCGAGCTTCATGTGCGTCACGCGCAGACCCCGCGCTTCCATCAAGGCGCCGATGGAAGCGGAAGCCAGACCCTTGCCGATCGAAGAGACGACTCCCCCGGTGACCAGGACGAACTTGGTTCGCCAATTCACCGTTGTGCCTCCAGCATCACGGATGGGCACCATGCCACGTGTTGTGGCCAAGGCCCAACGAAAACTTCAGCGGCTTCGCAGACCGCAGCGAACACGCTCTGTTGTGAGGCGGCCTGCTGGGCGAAACAAAAACCAAACGCCTCGCTCAACTCGATTTTTCCGAAAGCACGCTGCACTGTCTCAGAACAGGCCGGTGACGCCGATGCCCAATCCCCCTGGGACCGGCGTAGGCAGAATCGTCACGCTCTGTTTCGGGGCGGCTAACCGCTGCGACGAGCGAGCGACCGGTGGCTTCGGCTCCACTGTGGGTAGAAATAGGCCCTCGGCCATGATCAACAAGCCACCTGCCTGGCCAATGCCATCGAAGGCCTTGAGCACGATGCCCACCACCATCCAAAAGGTGCTGCAGTCCGGAGTCGTTTCTGGACAGCCGGTCTCAGCCAGGGACATCCACGGGCCTGCGATGGGAATCTTGAGCTCGTCCGTGCCGCGCGCGGTCGGGTAGAGGTAAGAAGCGCCGTAGGCGGCCCCATACCAGGCCGCGGTGGTCAGAGCCCCCACCGCGACCACAGGCAAACGTGTCTTGGGCGGAGGGTAGGCGGTCGGATCGTGGCGCACCTCGCGCACGGGCTCGTCTGCCCGGGCGGGCTCGACGATCGCCATCGACGCGATCAGGCCGAGCAGCATGCAGCCGCCGCGGCGAAGCAGAGCAGGCGTGCGTGGGGTAGACGACGGGCGCACGGGCGCTCTTTTCGGCCAAGGTGGCGTTCAGCGCAAGCAGATTCGCCTCTCGAGGCGAACCGAGCCGGCTTTTTCCTGGAGAGCCCCGCCGTTTCTCGCTAGCACCCGGGTAACATGCTTCGAGGCTTGCCCCGGTGGCTGTTGTTCTTTGTCCTGCTTGGCGTCCTGCTCGGCCCGTCGAGCACGCTTGCAGAAACCCGTGCACGGGTCGAGCGAGGCCCCGACCCAAAGGCCGCGTTTGCCAAACTCGAGACCTGGGTGAAGGCGCGCGGCGGCAGCTTGGGTGCGCTGGTGGTCGACATGAACACCAGCGATCGCTGGGTGGCGATTCACGCCGACCGGGTCATGAACCCCGCTTCCAATCAAAAGCTGCTCACCGCTGCAGTCGCGTTGGCCGTGCTCGGAGCGGATTATCGCTACCGGACGTCTCTCTACGGCAAGGTGGCAAACGGTGTCGCCCGCGACCTGATGTTGACGGGCCACGGTGATCCGTCATTGGGTGTCGAAGATCTGTGGCGTCTGGCTCGCGCGCTGAAAGCCCAGGGCGTGAGCAAGATCGAGGGCGCTCTGCTCGTCGATCAGAGCCGTTTCGACGAGGCATACGAGCCGCCGGCTTACAATCAGCAACCCGAAGAGTGGGCCGCGTTCAGAGCTCCCGTGAGCGCGATCAGCATCGAACAGAACACGGTGACGCTCAACGTGCTGGCCGGCAAGGCAGGGGAGCCCGCGCGTCATTGGTTCGAGCCACCCGGCGTGGTCGATCAATCCGGCCACATCGAAACGAAGGCTACGGGCCATGGCCAACAGGTCCTTTGGAAGCTCGCGGCAGCGCCCGGCGGCCTCGTTGCCACGTTGGGCGGCCACGTCTCGGCGGGCCAGCCACGGCTTCGCTTCGTCCGGCGCGTCGCCGATCCTCGGCTGCTCCCGGGCAAGGTGCTGCTCGAGCTACTGCGCAACGTCGGGATTCAAGTTGCCGGAGGCGTCGAGCTCGGCAAGAAGGCTGGTGGCGAGCGCTTGGCGTATCTCACCTCGGCTCCGCTTTCGGTACTGCTACACGAGCTCGGCAAGCACAGCGACAACTTCTACGCCGAGACCGTTTTCAAGACCTTGGCAGGCGACACCGAAGGGCCGCCCGCGAGCAGCGAGGCAGCGGCACGGCGCATGACAGAGTGGCTGGCAGGTCTCGGCTTGGAGGCGAAACAGACGAAGATACTCAACGGGTCAGGCCTCTTCGACGCCAACCGCGTGGCCCCGAGCACCCTAGCGGGCGTGCTGACGAAGACCTACCTCGACCCCGTCCTGGGCCCCGACTACGTGTCCCACCTGGCCATTGGCGGCGTCGACGGCACGCTGAAATCGCGCTTTCGCCAAGACAAGGTCAAAGGTCGCGTGCGGGCAAAAACCGGCACCCTGAACGACGTCGACGCGCTAGCGGGCTACGTGCTGAGCGACAGCGGCAGGCTACCGATCGCCTTCGTAGTCCTCGTCAACGGCATCAAAAACCGGCACCCCGAAGTGCGCGCCCAGATCGATCGCGCCGTCAGCGTCCTCGCCGAAGCCGGCTGAGCCGTATTCCCACCACACGGGCTAGCCCACGGGTTGATTCAGCTGGGCTAGCAGCTCCTCGGCCGCATCCACATCCATGCAGCCGCTGAACTCACCCTGGTCACAGACCATGACCCCAGCGTAGCAGTCGATCTCGGTGATCCAGACCTTACATTCGCTGACCGTGCCGTGTTCGCACGGCGCCTTGGACGCACTCGCCGAATCTTGCTGCGAGACATGCACCACGTGCGTGGCGGTGCCCGACACCTGCTGTCCCGCGGGACGATCGGGAGGGCCCCCGCAAGCCACCACCGAGCACGCCAGCGCTGCGGCAAGCACCCTCACTAACTTGACCATGGTGTTCTCGACCACGGTGCTCGACTCGAAGGCGCTGGGCTGCTCTTGCATTCGCCACTGTAAAACGGTCGAAAACTGCAAAGAATTAGCGGCCCTGCCGCAGCCACCGCGGTTCTGTAGGAGGGTTCACGACTCGCGCTGTGTCCAGCGCCAGGAGCCTCGTAACAGCCCCGCTCACCGTCGGCATGCCATCAACCAAGCTGGCCACACCCCCCTGCGTCACCGAAGAACGCCTGCGCGTGGCTCAGGCTGGTCAACGGGCTAAGCGGAGCCGTGGAGGCCGCGAGATGGGGGTATCGAAGTGTGAAGGTGGATCAGTGTTGCTGATTTAGCCGACATTTGCCCCCGCCCCTCATGCTGCCCGCGCCGCTTCGCACGCCTGGCCAGGGCCCCATGGGGATGAAGCTCTGCGACACGCAAGGCGTAGGCTCGGCTACAGCGTGTTGACAGTTTCGTACAACACCGCCCTTCTCGGGCGTTGGACCG
>CBFGRJ010000217.1:0-12063 GCA_965651135.1 uncultured Myxococcales bacterium | reverse complement strand
TACTTGAGGCGAATGCCTTCGATCGAGTGCTTGACCGCTGACAGAGCGGCGTCTTTATCGCAATCATGCCCGGGCGGAGCCAGGCTGAGAACACTTCGAGAAACGCCTCGCCGTGTGAACGGGTGTGCAAAGAGCGCCCGCCGTATCGAGCGTAGGGGTCTCCCGAAAAGTCCGGGTCTGCGCGGCGTTGCTCCAGGAGAGTTGCGAAATGAGCCTGGAATTCCGCACGAAAAAAGTAGCCGTCCCGCGGCTTGCTACGGAACGCAGCGCGGACAAACGGTGCCAGTTCGCTGGTGGCGTGAGGTGCTTTCAGATCCGCGAGCTCGTTACGTCCGCCACCAGCAGGGGGTAGCCCGCAGGCGGCTGCGATTGCTTCCATGACCGTCGACTTCCCCGAGCCGTTCTCGCCGACGAAGAAGGTCACCGCGTGCGTGAACCGCACGTCTAGCGTCTGAACGAAAGGCAGGTTTCCTGGAAATACGTCTCGTCTCAACGCTACGTCATCCCTCACATACAGACGTTGCAGGAACGGTGGCGTCATCAGCATGCCTACGAAGGGGCGAAGGAAGTACCTTACAGTTTGGATAGCCCGACGACAAGGGGCACCCACCAGCCGACACGGCAGCATAACGTGTTTGGTGGAATCCCCTTTTGGGGCCTTTCGTCAGCTGCACGCGCTAGTTAGTGTAAGGTGGCTTATCGGACGGAGTTCCATGTGCACATGATGAAAGTTCGGTTCGGAACTCTCGAGCGTCTTGTGGCGGTTGGTACGTTGATGGTTTTCGCAGCATGCGACCCAATCCGGAGCGTATCTGGGAGAGTACGCAGCGTGCCCATGGGTGCGACTGCGACGGACCAGAGTGAGGTGCGACCCCTGCCGGGAGCGATTGTGAAGGCAACCTGCAAAGAGCGACCTGGCATGGTATTCGAGGACCCTGCTGCGGGAACGAGGGTACTCGCCATCACTCGCGCCGACGGCTCGTTCGACTATGTGGACATTGGCACCTGGCCGAACGACTGCGTGCTCGAGTTCGAGAGCGGCGATGGCAGCCACGACACTCGCCGACTGGTGATCTCCGACCTCTGCAAACAAAGCTCAGGCGATGAGCACTGTCTGGCTCTCGAAAACCTGACCGTTGATCTGGTTCGTCTGCGAGAGCCCGAAGAGCCTATTGAACTTCGCGTGCGAACGACACCGACAGCTCTGGCGCTTCACACGGACGAAGCACTGACATGCCGAACACCCTGCGTCGTGCAGCTCACCCCAGGTCTCCATCGCCTTGAGCTTTATACGCCAGGGCGCGCCACCAGTTTCTGGCGTGAGCAGGCGGTGGTCACCGCCGACACGGAGCTTACCGTGCGATATGAGCACCACAGAAGTCGGCAACAAGCCGCTGGGTGGTTCATACTACCGGTTGCTGCTGCTTCGATCCTATTGCCCGTGGGGTTGTTGAGACGCGATCGCAACCTGCTTTGGACCAGCGCCGCACTTGGAGGGGTCGGTGGACTTGGGTTTCTACTCGTGTGGAAATCAGATCAAGTTGAAGTAACCGTTCGGGAAGCTCCGGCGCAGCGCTGACGAAGCTGGCGAACGTGCGCGTCCAGGCCCATTGAAAGACGAATCAGGGTGCTTGGGGCTGAGGGTCGCACGCGATGGGTTCCAGTTGACCAAGGCGCACATTCCCGTCGGTGCAGGTGCGCTGCGCAGTGCGGGCGAAGTCTGACCGCGCAATGCAACCGGCACCCCAAGTGCGGGATGTGTCGAGACCGCACACTCCATCGGACCGACAGCACCCCGGAAAGGAATCGGTCACGAGGAATCCGCTTCCCGCATCGACATAGAGGTCCAGCGTTTCTGAGGGGCACGCGGGGTCGGGTTGACCGGGCTCCGCGCGGGCAATGCAGTACGGCCCGAGAGGGGACACGAAAACGCCACATGAACCGTCTTCGGTGCAGCAACCGAGAGCGTACTCCGACCGCGGATCGGTCAAGTCGGGGAGGTCAGGGCAGGTAAGCTCGCCACATCTCGCGCCGGTACGCACGAATTGACCATCAACTTCAGTCGTGTCGGGCCAGTCAGGTTGATCGCAGACTGAAATGCATTGGCCCTGGACACATTCGCCGCGAACCGGAGCACACGGTGCGTCTGTTGGTACGAAACAAGACGACGGAGCACTGGAGCAGAGTTCGGTGACGAGTGAGATCGCGCTTTCAAATGCTTGCCGAGAGCTTTCGACGATCGCGTGCGGACAGGTGCGTATGCATCCGGCATCTGGTGATACAACGACGCAATCGCGATCATCGGTGCAGCCCATACGTGCCTCCTGGAGAGCACGGTTGAGTTCCGACCTCACTTGGCCGCTGTAATGCCCACAGGACAACTCGCCAGCGTCCGACTCCGAATCGGGGGCCGTGGAAGCATCCGCATCGGAGCGACCTGAGTCGGATTCCGAAGGGGGATTGGGCTCCTCGCCATCGTCGCAAGTGGAAAGGGATAGGAAGAGGACAGAGATCGTGGCCCGAGCGACGTGGCGAGCGGTATGGAGGAAGGCCATCGACAAGTCCGGCTACGACGTAGCAGGTTACTGTATCAGGTTTCAGCTCGCCGCCCCAGTGAACGCGAGGAATGTGTTGGCTGCAAACCGAGTTGGCGGCGGCGCTACCTAGGGATTGATCTCAGCCCAACCCCCCACGATCTGGATCCTTGTTCTCGAGGAGGAAAAGAACATTCCGCATGGCCACATCGACTTCTTCAGCAACCTCGCTCTTGGTCGGTTGCTGGCAGATGCGGGCCACATCCTGTTCAAGTGCGGTGCGGACGTCTGGCTCAACGTCACATAGGAGATTCGCCACCCAGTACTTCCAGATGCTGTCGTCACCCCGAAGGATGGCCCGTATCGGTCGACAAGGTCGAGGCCACATCCAGCAAGAGCGGCGGCTATAGGGCGCGCGACGGGCCAGTTCATGTCTTGCAACCATTTGAGGAGCTCCGGGATGTGCTCCCTCAGCGCAGCGGGTGACTGGCGGAGCAGTCCGTTCGCAGCCGCGATGTCGTCCTTGTCCTTCGGAAGTCGCATGTCAGTCAAGCGTAGCAGGTGTCAGCAGCGCCAACCGAGCGAACGGCGCCTGCTGCAAACCGGAGTTGGGGAGTCTAGACGCGACCGATCACGCAAACGGCAGGGACAGGCCTTAGCTTTTTGGTCAGGACGCGATCGATGGTGAAGCCGCCCAGCAGCAACCGCTGACTGAGGCGCCTACCAAGGTTGGATGCGCGCTGGCGACGGGCATCCCAAAACACATAGAGGGTGCCGTGCGGGGCGAGATGCTTGCGTACGACGGCCAATGCCTCATTCGGCTCCAGCCAGAACGGGGCGACGTTGAAAGCGAAGACTTTGTCGAAGCGCTGACGGCCGAGATCCACGTCCTCGAGCGCGACCGCCTCGAGCACGGCTCGGTCAGACTTGACGTGCAAATGATTCCGGCGCCGGGCGGCGGCGATCATCTTCTTCGAGCGGTCGATGGCAACGATCCTGCCTCCAGGGCCGAGCCGCTCACATGCGAGTGATACGGCCACGCCGTGCCCGCAGCCGACTTCGAGGATCCTGTCGTCAGGATCGATCTCCAAGGTCTCGATCGCCCAAACGAACCGCTCCGATACCTTTGAAGCCATGACCGAACGAATAGCACCCAACCGCAGCGAAGCTCGTCCGCTGTAACCGAGCATGACACATCTTGATTCGCCCGTCGTTTTTGCCGGTCCCAGCATCGATGCGGATCGTTAGTGGTCGGTATCGTCGCTATTTGCCGCAGCTGGCCCTCCATGCACCCAGGCGCGCGACCCGCGACGAATTGGAGACGTTCTGGGCGGAACGCGAAGTGTGGAGAGACGACGAAGGCGCCGCATACCTCTCCGAGCGTGGTTTCGAGTGGGAGCGGCTGGAGCTGTTGGTTGGGGATCCCCGAGCTCGCGCGCGACCGCTGTCGGAGCTGCTGGAGTCGAACTCGTCGGAGCGCGCTCAGAGCCAGTTGATCGACCGCGTTCTCGCCAGCTGGCCGCCCGCGTCCGGTCACTGGGTCTTAGGGCGCGAGCGCCGCGACGATGCGATCCAGCACATAGCGGGTGACCACGCGTCGATCCGTCCCCTGGTGCTCGAAGTTGCCGTCAATCGCCAGCATGGCGACGCCGTGGACGGTGGCCCAGACGAAGTTGGCCTGGAGCTGCGGATCGTCCCGGCGCACCAGTCCTGCTTCTTGCTGCGCCACGAGCGCCTCGACCAGCATGCCGAAGGTCGCCTTGCCGCTCTCGTTCAGCTCGGGGTCGTCGTCGTCGAGCTCGAAGCCGCTGCCGAACATCACGCGGTAGTGCCAGGGGTGATCGACGGCGAAACGCACATAAGAATCGCCCATGGTCAGGAACCCCGCGCGACCCTTGCCGCCGCCTTCCCAGCCCGCGCGGAGCGCGCTCTCCAGCATGCGGAAGCCCTCGCTCGCCACCGCGGTGAGCAGCGCCGCCTTGTCGGCAAAGTGACGATACAGGGCGGAGCGAGACACCCCGAGCTCGCTGCCCACCGCGCGCAGGGTCAGCGCCTCGAAGCCCTGCTTCTGCAGAGTGCGGACGGCGGCTGCGAGCAGGGACCGGCGCAGGTCGCCGTGGTGGTACTGGTCGGGCGGCTTCTTAGCCGGTCGAGCGGCTCGGGTGGTGGCCATGTGTCGAATATAGCGGGCAATGTTGACGTAGACAACATTTGATGTTGACAGCATTCACATGTGGGCCTAAACAAATGTTGTCGATGTCAACATTTGCCGAGAAGGGAGACAGACCATGACTGCGCTGATTCGAGGATCGAGGGACCTATTCCTAAAGCTGTGGCGAAACGACGCCCGGCTCACCGCGACGGCGGTCTTCATGTTGCTGGCGCTCGCAGGCTTCGCGCTCGGGCTGGTGCTCGACCCTCGCACGGTCCTGGGCGCGCCGGTCTGGCTGAAGCCGGCGAAGTTCGCCCTGTCGATTGCCATCTACACGCTGACGCTCGCCTGGCTGTTTGGCTACATCCCGTCGTTCGTGCGCACGCGCAAGCTAGTGGGTGGGGGCACCGTCATTGCCATGCTGCTCGAGCTCGGGATCATCGCCGCGCAGGCGGGCCGGGGCACGACCAGCCACTTCAACGTGAGCAACCCGCTGAACGCCACGCTGTGGGCGATCATGGGCGCGGCGATCTTGATCCAGACGCTGTCGACGATCCTGGTCGCCGTGGCCCTGTTCCGGCAACGCTTCCACGATCACGCGCTCGGGTGGGCCGTGCGGATCGGCATGACGATCGCGATCGTGGGCGCCTTACTCGGCGGCGCGATGACGCGCCCGACGGCGGAGCAGATCGAGCTGATGCAGGCGGGGCAGTCCGAATACTCGGGCGCGCACACCGTGGGCGCCCCCGACGGAGGCTCCGGTCTGCCCGTCACCGGCTGGAGTCGCGAGCACGGTGATCTGCGCATCGCCCACTTCGTCGGCCTGCACGCGCTGCAACTACTGCCGCTCTTCGCCCTGGGCCTGCGCCGCACGCGCCTCTCGAGGACGCAGCGCGAGCGGCTCGTGGTGTCGGCCGCTGCCAGCTACGCCGGGCTCGTGGCGCTGCTGTTTTGGCAGGCGCTGCGCGGGCAGCCCCTGTTCGGCGGCGACGCGACCACGCTGACTGCGTTCGTGGCCTGGCTCGTGGCGACCGCGCTGCTCGCCGGGTGCGCCCTCGTCGCCTCCGCTCGGGCTGCGGAGCTCGACGTCGTAAGCCATAGCCCCTCCGCCTCGTGAAAGGAGCCTGCGATGTCCAGGCGGTTAGACCTCCCTGACACGGATTGAGTCTCAAGCAGCGGAAACCAGATTCTCGCGAATGATGCGGGGGTGCTTCGCGGCGATCCGCAACAAAGCGATGGCTGGTCCTTCTGGTGTGCGCCTACCCTGCTCCCAGTTGCGGAGAGTGTGCACACTGATGCCCATGGCCTGAGCGAACTGCTCCTGCGTGAGACGGACGAACCGTCTGAGTGCGACTCAGGCATGTCGTCAGTCATCGAAGGTGCTGAGTGCGCCGCCGTTTCTGCCGGAATAGCCCTTGGCTTTGCATGTGGCGCCTTACGGTTGCATACGATAAAATCGGTAAGAGCTCGCTTTCGACTTTGCTCGCGCCACCAGGGTTTCGTAGTGGAGCTGGTAGCTCCAACTCGGGTGCTCGCCATGTTGTGAGCGAATCGCGGTGCCCAGCGCAGCATGCATCGACTTGCTGTGGCCAGCGATGCTTTGGCCGGGTCGTTCCAGCGCTGCCACCGGATCTCCTCCATCAAGTACTCGATCTTCCGCGCAATTCGCTCGTTGATGGCGTGCGCGACCATCGCGATGAGGAACTGGAACGGCAGGGGGAATGGGGGGCCATCGACCTGGCGACAGGATGGCTCCGGGAACGTCCGCCGATCCAGGCTCCAAAGGGGGCGGCAATCGTGCGAGAATCCCGCTGCGATGAGTTTCGGGACAGAACGGGATCAGTCCCCGCCGAGGGCTTCTCTCTTGAGGGCGAACGCTGTATGCTCTGGTCGTTTTGGGAATGGCTCGGCAGTACGGTCCCGTGGTCGCCGTCGTGGGAACGGGTCTCATCGCAGCGTGCAATGCGGATGACGGCTCGGGGCGAACACCCGAGGAGACCGGCAAAGGCACGGCTGATTCCGGTGGGACGGTGATGGGCGATGAGAGCGCCTGGTCCTGCAGGGAGACCGCGACTGCTTGCAGCTGCTACCCGGAGCAACCGGGCGTCGTCGAAAGGGGAGGCTCGGGACGCGACGTGAGCCGGTGCCTGGGCTTCGAGTGCTGTCTGCTTACCGAGGGCGAAGACAGTAGCTGCCAGTGCCTTGCCGACGGAACCAACTGCGACGCCGAGGCCGCTTCCCGGCGTGACACCACGGTCGTCAGCGCCTGTCCGCCGGGCGCGGAAAGTCTTCCCGTCGCGTGCGCCGAAGTCGCAGAAAATTGCGAGCTTGCGTACCTGCAGCAACAGGGGTTCGAGGATTGCTGTGACGGTTCCGTGTGCGACCTCGGTGCCAACGGCATTCGGATCTGCCGGGTAGCTACCGATGAAGAAGTCAGGCGCGCTCGAGAATGTCGCCGCGCAGCGTATTCTGGGACGGACAATGTCGTATTCGAACCGGTCGCGATTGCGACCAGCGTGGGAACGCTGACGTTTACCGACTTGTTCACGGCACAGGGGCTGGTCGGCCCCGGAGGATGCATCAATGGGGCTTCCATGCGCTTGAGCGACGGGGGGTTGTGTTCACTGGAACTCACGGCGGGATTGGTCGACGGCGCGCTGGCCGTGACCTCAGTGGATGCCAACTTGCACAACTGCTCGGGGTACGAGGGCAGCGAAGCGTTCCTCTACATCGATGAAGTGGATCCGGCGAACATTCCCTTCGCCGTCAGCATCGATGCGATCTCCTGCGATTGGGGCGGAGGCTTCGAAGGTTATTGCACCTCGGGCGAGATCACTTGGACACTGCAGGGAACCCTCGCCGGGATCACTTTCGAGGCAATGTCGATCCCCTTGACCGGGGTGACGTGCGTGGCTCAGCCGGCCGGCGATTGCCCTCCGTAGCGGCCGCGCCGAAGCCGCCGAGTTGGGGGTGGCGTGTCTGGGCAGCAATAACGCCCAAGTTGGATCGCGTCGCAGATGAGGTTCGGGGTCGGGGCTGGGTTTTCAGCCGTTGCCGTGCAGCGGTAGGCGACGGGATTGACGTCCGGGAGCGGGCATTGCGCATCCGAATCGGGGTCGCGTTCGCACTCGGGTGGGATGGCCGGGGGGCAGTCGGGCACGCTGCCATCCTCAAGCAGGGTCGCGCCGATCCAGTGCCCGTTGCAGCATTGCTCGCTATAGGGCTGCGTGGTGCAAAAGTTCATGTCTCCGACGATGCGGGTGCCCTCGCAGAACACGCCTTCTTCGCAGCTGCTCTCAGGTGGGGAGCCACCGGCGCCCATCGAGGGCTCCGTGCAGGTGCGGTAGGTGGACGGCATGACGCATCCTCCCGTCGTGCTTCCCACGGTACTCACGGTTGCCGACTGAGTGGTCGTGTTCGAGCTGGTGCTCGCCATTCCCCCCTGGCCACCCGAAGTGACCGAGGAGCCGGTGCCGGTCGACGCGGTGCGAACGCTCCCCGAGACCGCTGGTCCGGCCGACACATCCGTCACGGTGGAACCGGTGGTCGATGATCCACCGGTGGCTTCGCCGCAAGCGGTCGCGCACAGTACCCAAAGGACCCCTGTTGCACACCTGCGACAAGCTCCCTGCAACCAACCCACGCGGAAATGCTAGCGCACGTTCGGCGTCTTGCAACGCTGTTGCTCGGATGCTCACGCGTGGGGGAGGTTCAGGCGGTGCAGCGATCGGGTGCTGTTGCTTACAGGAGACTCGCTAAGTTCTGAGTCTACCATCTTGAAGCAGTCCAGCCTCGCTCAGCTGTCCCGTTGTGGGCGGTACGAGTCTCGTCTTCCCCTGCCATTGTTCTCCAAGGAGTGTTTGTGCCCAAGGGCACCGATCGCATTCGAGAACAAGTTCGGCACTGTCTGGATCGCGCAACACACGGAGTGCCGCTGAATCGCAGTTGGGACATTGAACATGTGACTCCGCCGTCACTCCATTCCAGAGCAGATCTCGAACGTGCATGAGCAGGGTTCCCTCGGAGCTTGGCGAAACCCTGATCAACTGCTCCGCTTCCTCAAGGAAATTCAGCCTCGAGAGACTGATCGGGTAGTCATCCAGGGGCAGCTGTGCCAGCTCGTCGAGTCGGTACTGGGTACGGAGGCGCTGCGTAAGACGCGGCAAAGACCGCTTCAACCAGCTTTGCCGGCTCAAGATGCCCGGACGCAGCTGGGATTCGGCTACGCCGCTGCGGGAACCCAAGTATCGCACGGGGCCTAGGGCAACGATAGTGACCCGACGATGAGCGACCTGTAAGCGTCTTCACCGGTGCCGAATTGCTCCAGGCCGTGCTTGCACACCGCAGCTTGCCAAGCGTCCTCGCCGGGATAAACGAAGTAAAAGACGTGCCCTTCATGCCCAACCGATGCGGTGCGGCACAACAAGTCGTTCGAGCCGCGTTGCTTCTGCACGAGCGCCGGGTCGTCGTGCCACAAAGTCGTGCGCGGCTTCGGGAGAGCCTTACCATCCTTGCCCCGGTGTTCCGCCCGCTCGCGGAGCTTGGTCCAGTTCCTTTCGAATGTATCTAGCGGGACGTAGCGCAAGTCGGAGCGGCCCTTCACCGTTTGATTTGCCGGCCACCACGTCGTGCGCTGGGCGAAAACGCTGGAGATTTCCTCCAAGCCCAAAAGCGGCTTTTGCGCCCGCTCCTTCACCACAACGCCACTCGCTAGCCACAGGTCCATTGCGGTTTGAAACAACTCATCGTGGAACGACTTGACTTCCAGGTACTTGGGGTGCCCGCCCTCCAGAACGAAAGCTTGCTAGTCCCAGAAGATTTGGACTCTGGCGAATGGATTGCTGAAGCGTAAGTGGTTTCGATTTCATGCGCAGTCGGGCCCACACTCATCATTGTTGTAATCCATCAAAGGCATGAACGGATTGGGATTGGCCCACTCGAAGATATCGAACTCATCGAACTCGCCGTCCCCCGTGACGTCGAGCAACAAGACGAGCGTGCTCACGTTTCCAAACCAGAAATGCCCTGGTAGCCTTTCTCCGTCCCTGCCAAGCGCGTCCACGTGATCGAAGCCTCGACGGCCGTTACGTACGTGACCCTTGTCGATGACGTATTTCCCCGTGCCGCCTTTCATCCAGGAGCAACGGTACACCCAGTCGCTTCAAGGCGCTTGCCTTGATCGCGGAGCCTATTTCCCTCCAGACCTCCAGTGGACACCAGGGGACAGGGGTGGACACGGCTTGGGGCCCGGGCTTGGTCACCAGGTGGGCAACAGTGGGAATCGTCCTGCATTGGCGTGCTAGACTGAGCTTCATGCATGCCTTGAAGGCCCGCGTCGTGAACGGCCGCTACGTGATCGATGAACCCGCTGATCTGCCCGAAGGGGCCGAGATCGAACTCGTGGTCATGGGACGCGGTATGAGCGCTGAAGAACGATCGGCGCTCGTCCAGGCGATTGACGAGGCCGAGCAAGACATCGAGGCGGGACGCGTGGTCGACGAAGCCGAAGTGTGGGCGAGGCTCAAGGCGATCGCGTGAAGCTGAAGTTTGCGCAGCGTGCTCTCAACGAAATCGAGCGCGGTAAGCGCGAATGGCTAGCCCGCCGTGACAAGAACCCCGAGCTTTTCGAATCCGAACTGGCTGAAGCCTTGGAGAACATCAAGGCGGTCCCAGCCCTGGGCAGTCCGACAGATATCGTCTCGCGGGGGCAGTTGGACATGATCGATCTGGTGGCAGCGTTCGAGCGAGCGGATGAAGGTGCCGTCCGCGAAACCCTTTCCCAGCGTGACAAAGATCCTGGTCGTCATCTGGGCGTCGAAGCCGACGTCGAAGAAGGGGGGGCTGTTCCAGCGTTAATTCAATGGTATCGGCGACTATCACAGGTAGGCGAAGGCGGGCCTGACGAAACGCCTCCAGCTGCCCCGGTTGCGCCGGTCCTCGAGCTAGGATGGGGTCGAGTCTGTGCCGCTCTGGTCGGCTTGCACTGGCAAGCAGGCTAGGGCCGTAGCGGCTTCGGAGTCCGTAGGCAACGCGGGCGCGAAAACCATTTCCGATGCGGACCACGGGCGCAGCTACCACAAGGCATCAACTCCGCCGGTGCGCACGCGATCAAGCTGACGATTCTCAACGTGTACATGAGGAATGGCCCCCATGTAGTCCGTGCCCAGGCGCGGTGACCGCCAATCCCCCGCAATGCGGTAAACGTTGAAGTAGCACCCGTCGTCGGGCGCCCTGCAAATGCCGTTGAGAAACTCCGCAAGCGACTCCGAAGTGTGAAAGTTGAAATCCTCCACGTCTTCAACCAGGTACACGGGGTTACTCGGTATGGGGAAGTTCAACGATGCGCTGTATCGCCCGAAGTTCATCCGGGACCTCGCCGACATATGAGACAGCGTCGACCCGCTTGCGAAAGACCCCGGAAATCCACCGATGCTTGGCTTGCTCACAGGTAACCAGAACTATCTTCCGTCCAAAGATTTTGGCGTTCAGTCGAACGCAAGAACAAACGTCGCCGAGTTGTAACACGCGGCGGCCCCAAGTTGGGCAGCCCATGTATAGTGGGCGGTCGCACGATGCGGTCGCAGTCAACCTCACGAGAGGGCCGGATTTTGGCGAAACAAGGCCTGTGGTTCCAGACTGATTTCTTGTCAGGTAGGCCGCTGACCTGCCACAACGCAGTCCCGATCGGGAGGCTTCCAGCGATGCGGCAACAGCTCGTCAACGCGCGAGGCCGGGTGGGTCTGCACGCGGAGCAGGACGTCAGACAGGTACGCGATCGGATCGATGCGATGCTGTTGGCAGGTTGCCACCAGAGCGTAGAGCACACCCAGATCAACGCCTCGCTGTTCGTTGGCCACAAAAAGAAAATTCGACCTTCCCAGAGCGACCCGTCTCAATGCGGCCTCTGCCTTGTTGTTGTCTGGCGGCAAAGACGGATACCGCAGAAAACAACCGAGCTCTCGGAAGTTTCTGGTGATGTAACGCAGCGACTTGGCCAGCGCGGAGCTGGGGTCGAGGTTACGATGCTCGGCGCGTGCCCACCACAGCAGCCTCGCGAAGAGCGGACGCGAGCGCGTCTTTCGCAGTTCGAGATGTTGCTCGGATCCCAGAATGTCGGCCGCCTTCGCTTCGTGTTCGATGGCGTAGAGCTGACCGATCGGCTCAAGCCCGGCCGCTTGATGCTGCGGACAAGCGAAGTAGCCAGCACAGCGCCGAGGACCGCTCGTGGCTTGGGGCGCCCACGCTACCTATAACCGGGTGCCGCAGGCACGCGCAGCGAGCCGAGGACCGTTGGTGGGTTGGGGCGCCCACGCTACCCATAGCCGGGTGCCGCAGGCACGCGCAGCGAGCCGAGGACCGTTGGTGGGTTGGGGCGCC
>CBFGRJ010000216.1:0-12104 GCA_965651135.1 uncultured Myxococcales bacterium | reverse complement strand
CGGGGCGACGGGAATCGAGACGGAGGCGGGAACTGGAGCTGCGGCGCTTGTTGTGGGCCCGTCACTCATGGAATCGCTTCCTTTCGTGACGATGGCTAACAAGGCGAGCACGGTTAGGGCGGCCAATATGCCGGCCGTCACCCCCAAGAGGTGCATGCGGGTGGAAGGGCGTCCTGCTGACCCCGGTCTCGCGATCGTCGTCGCATCGTTGGGGCCGGCGGGTGCGCTGTAGGTCATGCCTCTCAGCGTCGAGTAATAGACGGCATTCTCGTCGCTCGGTGGTCCCGGCGGTAGCGACAGCATGGCCCGCGCCAGCTCTCGCTTCTTGTGCTGCAACCGCTCCCCCAATGTTTCCTGCATGAGGCCGGCGATGGCTTCTTCGGCATTGCCTCGCTGAGTCGGTACCACCGCGCGCTCGATGGCTTTGAGCATTTCTTGGGCCGATTGGAAGCGATCGCGGGGGTCTTTTTGCAGGCCCTTGAGGATGACCTCTTGCAGGGGGCGAGCCAATTTGTCGTTCAGCGCGCGCGGGGCTCGGGGAGTGAGGCTGGACGTGATTTGCCACAACACCTCGCCCGCATCGCTACCCACGAACGGATAGTGCCCAGTGACCAAACGATAAAAGAGCACCGACATGGCGAACACGTCCGCTCGCGCGTCCACCGCATCACCTCGCACTTGCTCCGGTGCCATGAAGGCGACTTTGCCCTTGAGCCCTTCTTCTTCGACGTCCGACGCTCCATGGGTCACCTTGGCAATGCCGAAGTCCGCGAGCTTCACGGTTCCGCCGGACGTAATCAGGATGTTCGGAGGCGAGATGTCACGATGCACCAGTCCGAGCGGGTTGCCCATAGCGTCACAAGCGTGGTGTGCGGCGTCGAGTCCTTTGCATGCTTGAGTGATGAGCGCGACGGCGTGGCGTGACGACAGCGGCGCTGAAAGCTGAGAAAGCAGCGCGGCCAGCGATTCGCCTTCGACCCACTCGAGCACCAAGTAAGGAATACCTTCGTGGACTCCGAAATCGAGCGTTTCGACCACGTGTGCGCTCTTGATGTGCGATGCCAACATGGCCTCATCACGCAACATGCGCCTCATGTCGTTCGAGGCAGCAGTGGCTTGAAGCAAGGTTTTCAAGGCCACGATCTTGCGAAAGCCTTCGCTCCCTCGCAGCTTGGCGGCCCACACCTGGCCCATGCCGCCCTGACCGGCTGGGAAGAGCAGCTCGTAGCGCCCGAATTGGTCGCCTGACTTGAGGTTCGCCTTCTCACCCATGGTCGCTTTCGGACAGTGCGTGGTCGGACCCCACACGTCGCCGCTCACGCCCTCCAGAACGGCCGCGCTGCACGGCGCTGAAGGGATTGTTTTCGTCCGCGACGCGCTGCGTTCTAGGTGCGACACTGTCGCTCAAGGTGGCAGGTCTCGAGAGAACCGGCGTTTTCTCGTCTCTCTGACTTCTGTTGGTACCCTTGTTACACTGGCGCGACGCATGAGTCAGCAGAGCGGCAATCCTCCCGTCCCTGGTCCACACCAGCGTGGCCAGCGTGCAGCGGCCGACGCGGACTCGGCTGACGGCGCGCCACACAGGGAAGCGCGGGGCCGCGCGCGCAGTCAGGTCGACTCGGAAGACTTGGATGCGGCCCCCTTGTGGGATGGACGCATTCGCATCAAAGGCGAGGTGGGCCGGGGGGCGATGGGCTACATCTTGCGGGGTAAAGACACCCGGCTCAGGCGTGAGCTGGCGCTGAAGGTGGCGCCGGCATCACGCGAGCAGTTGCCCAAACAGCAGTTGGCTCGCTTCATCGAAGAGGCGCAGGTCACGGCACAGCTCGAACACCCCAACGTGGTCCCGGTTCACGATTTTGGCGTGGATCCGGAGGGCAGAGCCTACTTCTCGATGAAGTTGATTCGAGGTCAATCGCTCGAAGAAATTCTCGAAAAAAGGAACCAAGGCGACCCGCGCACCTTGTCCGAGTTCGGTTTGCGCAGGCTGCTGGACGTCTTTCTGCAGGTGTGCCAGGCCATCGAATACGCTCATGCCAAGGGCGTCATCCATCGCGATTTGAAGCCCGCGAACATCATGGTGGGAGACTTCGGTGAGGTCTTGGTGATGGACTGGGGCGTCGCAAAGCTGAAAGGCAGAACCGAAAGGCCCATCGACGCTGCGCGCGTACCGGCGATCTCCCTGCCAGAGGTCGAACAGAGCCCGACGCCCTCGTTGGTGGCCGTGGATGAAACCCCCAGCGTCACCTCGGTGCGCGCCGAAAAGCGCGCCTGGCAGACTCAGCTCGGCACGGTCGTCGGGACGCCGGCCTACATGTCTCCGGAGCAGGCTCAGGGGCTTGCGGTAGACGAGCGCAGCGACTTGTATTCTTTGGGGGTAGTGCTCTACGAGCTGCTGACCGGCAGAGTTCCGTTCGACGACGATGATCCGCTGGTGACCATGACTCGGCAGTTGGCCGAGGTTCCTGTGCCGCCGCGAGAGGTGAACTCCACGGCACCGCAGGCGCTTGAAGAGCTGGCGCTGCGCATGCTGGAGAAGGACCCGGAGCGTCGCACGGTGACGTTGGCGCAAGTGCGTGCTCACATTCAGAACTATATCGAGGGCATTGGCGTGAGCTATCGCAGCGATGCCTGGTGGACGAACCTGTTGTGGAGCTCCGGCGCGCTGCTGTTGTTCGCCTTCTTGGTCTGGTACCTGACAGGGCGTTCGATCTCTACCGTGCTCGTGCTGGGACCTTCCAGTGTGCTCAATGCGGTAGGTTGGTTCTTGCTGTGCCTTGGCGTGGGTTATCCGCTCTGGAGCGTTCTGATCGCCATGCGTCAGAGCCGCGCCGAGCACGACCGTTTCAGGCCTCCGGATCGGCAGCAGCTCTTCGTTGCTGGCTTTTTGGCGCACCGCTCGTATGCCGCCGCGTTGGCACCCTTGTTTCAGCTGATCTTCATCCTCGAGCTCGTGAGCGGCAGCGTGCACCGCGCGACTCTGGGGCTGGCCACATCGAGCGAGCTGTTACCACGCGTTCTCGCGCAAATGCGCACCGAGTGGGCACAAGCGCTAATCGCCATCTTGGTCTTTCTGTTCGGTTACCTGTTTCTGTTGTCGACCGAGGTTAGATTCGCCCGCAAGATCGATCGCTATCAGCTCTTGGTGAACCGACCGAGCTGGGAATCGTTGTGGCCGGTCTTTTTGATCTTGGTCTTGTTGACCACCATCGTTGCCACGGACGTCCTGGAGTGGAGTATCGCCAGCGAGCACGAGAGTATTTGGCAATTTGCACTGGCTCAAGGTCAGGACCAGGCGTTGAACCCGTTCGAGGTCGTCAAGACGCTGGTCTTCCAGGGCACCTTCTTGCTCGGGCTGGTGGTGAGTGCGCTGGCCCTGTCGTTCCCTTTCGCCGAGGTGCTGGCAGCTCTGAGAATGCCCTACCAACCCGCGGACGAAGCGTCCGTGGTGAGCCGCAAACAGTATTTCTTGAGATCGTTGGCCGTGTTCAGGGTGCTGAGAGCCAATTGGCTGTACGGAGGGGCCATGATCGGCAGCCTGACGGCCATCACCATTCTTTCCGAGGACCAGGCTCGGCCCATGGTGGAAAAGGTGGTGTACATTTTGGGCCCGTCTTTGATCGGATTCATCGGGTATTGGGCCAGTCAGCGCTATGTGCGCCGCTTTCTGGCGCATGCGCCGGCAGTTCGCCGAATGCTGAGCTCCGAGGGAGCATTGACCAAGCGCACGCAGCGCGCAGCCCTTCGAGAGCAGCTCGAGGGTGTGTCACTGAAGTGGCAGTTGTTGCAGCTGATCGCACCCGTCGTTTGTGTGATTGTCTACCTGCTCTGGACGGGCAGCGGCGTGCACGAAGATGCGATTCAAAAGCTCATCATGCCGGTCACGATGAAGGGCTGGCTGCTCATCTTGCCTTACGCAGTGCTGGTGCCGGTGCTGCTCGTGCGCGATCCCGTGCACCGGCGCTTCTTGAAGCGCCAGGCGGAAACGGCGGTTCAGCCTGAGCCTGGAAGTTAGCCCCCCGATCCGGCAATCAATCGTCGATTGAGGCTAGAGTGTCGGCTCAGTCCTCGGCGTCGTCTTCGTGACGCAGCAGGGTAGTGGGCTTGTGGTCGGTTGCTTCCCAGCGCTCGTCACGCTCGGTGTCGTGATGAAGGCCCGCATGGCCGTCGCTCAGCCCGCAGAAGAGCTCCAGGCGTTCCCGAGCAATGTCGGTGGCCGTATCTTTCACGCTCCTGGTGATCACCAGGACTGCCCGCGCTTTGCATTGCTTCGAGGTCACGGTCCGGCGTTCGCAATAACCCACGCGGGTGAGGCGAGCAAACGTTGCCAGTCCGCTGACTTTCGTGGCGCCCTGGACGACCGTCGAGGGCCTCGTCGTCCAGCAACAGGGCATTTCTCGCTCCCTCGGACAGCTGGCGTGAAACCCTTCCGGCGGACCGGCGGGTAGTAACCGCAGGCAGTCGTGTAGAGGCTGGAGTGAAAACCGAGAAGCTTCGATAGGACAGGGCCTGTCCTTTTCGGACCCCTGCGCTTTCGCCCTACCTGTAACCTGGGCTACACTGCGACTGGCTCCAGCGAGGTTCCTTATGCGGCAAATCGGTGTAGCGCTGCGCTGTTTGGGTGCGGCCACGGTCCTGATTGGGTTCAGTTTTGCCTGCGGCAACGACACGTCGTCGACACCAGACGACAAGGACGGCGGGTCGGGTGGGACCAGTTCCGACGGCGGAACCGGCGGAGCCAGCGATGGCGATGGCGGCACTGCTGGGCAGGCGACCGGAGGAACGGATGGTTCTGCTTCGGGTGGCTCCGCCACGAGCAGCTCCGGCGGAACCTCGGCCAGTAGCACGATGAGCACCACGAGCGCGACAACCAGCTCCACCACCGGAAGTACTGGTCCCATCGAGCTCGAGTACGACCCCAACCTGGGCAAAGACTGCGCCTCAGACGATGACTGCGGTGATTTGATCTGCGTGACCGCAGAATCCAACTCGTTGGCAGAGGGGGGACCCGCCAACGGGTTGTGCACCGTGCCCTGCACCGACACCTGCGAGGACGTCGGACCGGATGCCGTGTGCCTTACCTACGGCGAGGGCGGCGACTCGTATTGCTTGCCGTTGTGTACCGTCAACGACGACCGGCAGGAGTGTGGCGAGCGGCCCGACATGATGTGCGAGCTGTTGCCTGCAAGTACTGGCATGACGTGCACTACCGACACCGATTGCGGATCGGCGTTCTGCATCGACGGTGAATGCTTGTTCCCGTTGCCCGTGTGTTTGCCCAAGTGTCGCTATGACGGAGACTGTCCGGACGATCGCTTCTGCGATCCCTGGTCGGGCGAGTGCGTCGACGAAGAGCCGATGGGTCTCGGCTTGAATGAAACCTGTGACGCGACCGCTACCGCGGACGAGTGCCGCGGCTACTGTGATTCGCAGTCGGGGCGTTGCTTGGAGCGCTGCGCTTTTGGGGTGTACCCAGCCTGCGGCTCCGACAGTCTCGAAAATGGCACCGCCGAATGCCTGTTACCGGTCTATGCAGGTGACCTCGAAACCTTCGCGCCCGGCGATGTGGGCTATTGTTTCGCGCTGTGCGACTGCACTAGCGACTGCCCCGAAGGCTTGTCGTGCATTGCCTTCGCTACTCCCGGTATCGATTTGGATCAGGTGAGAGGGCGCGAGGGCTTCTGTGGCGTGGAGCTCGACGGTCATGTCATCCTGAGCTGTGACGAATAGCGCTAGCGCTGGGCCAGCTGAGCTTCGCGTAGACAAGGTCGTGGTCCGACTCCGTCGTCACCACTTGCCCGGATCGAACCAGTTCTAGATCGGAACAGATGACGTCGTACGCGAGCGGGTGATCGATGCCCAGCTTGCCGATCCAGGTGAGCAGGCGATGTGTGAGCAGCGGCTCGCGCTGCCGGGCGAAGAAATGGGTGGCGCTGAGCTCGGTGCATAACTTGGCACCGGCTGCCGAGCACAAGGGTTCCATCAGCTCCACGAGCACACTGCCGTTTCTGGTGCGCGACCAGGTGAAGGCGTTGGTGTCTCCGCAGGCGACGACATGGCGCGCAATGCCGCGAGTCGAGAGCGCACCGGCGATGGCAGCGACCTGGCGGCGCCGGTGCGCGTTGTCACCTGCCGTGTCGAGATGGAAATTGACGACCGTGAGCGCATGCGGGCCCTTTCGCAGCACGCTGACGAGTGCATACTTCTGCTTGACGACGCCTCCCGCGATGTACATGCGCTCGACCCAGCTCAGTCGCTCCAGGCGCGGCAGCGGCACCAAAAAGCTTTCTTCGACCTGCCAGGCCGGGGACACGAGCGTGGCCAGCCCGGGATGGTCGGGCTGGCACAGGCACTGAAAGCTCTCGAGAGTCTGGCCTACCAGATGCGCTTGGGTGCGCGCCTCTGCCGGTTCGGCACAGCTCGCCAGCGGCACGTTTTCTTGCAGGCAGAGCACGTCGAGTCGGTGTTCGGCAGCGAGACGTCGATAGTACCCAAGCAGCGCCTTTAGGTAGACGCCGTGCATCGTGTTATGGGATGCAATCGTGATGTGCATGCCAATCGGAGTCTCGCTCGGTCACGCTGCCCTGCGAGACCCGCCATCGTGACCGAAAACGTAGTCTCGGTGCAAGGGGTAGTTCCAACCCAAAAAGACCAGGACTCGCGCTACCGCCCACGCGATCGTCGCGTGTTGGTTTGGTACCCAAAGCAGCGCCGCCACCAGCGTCGCGTTGAAGAAGGCGCTGGCAGCGCTCACGGTCACGTAGCGACGCAGCATGGTCTTGTTCGAGCCGCTCGCGTTGAACGTCCAATTGCGATTCAGGGTGAAGTTGACGATGCCCCCCGAGGCGGCGCCCAAGAAGGTTGCCGTCGGTGGCTCGCAGGCGCTCAGGTAGACCAAGGCGGAGAATACGGAAAAATCGAGACAGGTGGCCGTCAGCGCTGCTGCGGCAGTGCGCACGGCGCTACCCTTGCCCAGCAGAATCATTCGGTTGTCGCTTACCACGCCGCGCGGGTCGAGCCGCACCAGAAGGCCGCGGCCGAGACGCAAGGCATGCACCACTCCCCAAGCGGTGATGGCGGTGAGCGCCCAGCCCGAGGCGTTGACCCCGCTGACTATCGCTGCGAGCGGCATCAGCACCAAGCCCGCTCCCAGCAAAGCGCGGGCCACGATGACGGTGTCGTGGTGCGATCGAGTTTCGGTCTTGGACAAAAGTAGGCCCACCCCGCCCAAGGCGACCGGTAGCGCGAGGCGCGGCCAGCCATCGTGAGGTATGGCCTGGGCAGCCGAGCCGACAAGGAGACGCAGCGAAAGTGCTCCTGCGAACAGGGCGTCGAGCAGAAGGTCGCTGCGACTTTTGACGCGCAGCTGGATGCGTAGCGAAGCGGCTTCGTCACGAGTCGGCTGCAACGCACTGAGCAGCAGCAAAAGTCCGGCAGGAACCGGAAACCAGAACAACATTGCCGCAAGGGCAGCGATATGGGCGACATGTGGGAAGTCAAGAACCTTGGTCACCAGACAGGTGCCCCCTGATATTCCGTGCCGCCTTCTTGCGTTCCCAGAGCATGATGATAGCCGGTAAGACCACCACTGCTGTCAATAGGCAGGTGAATTCACCTACGACGGCGAAGACGCCGAACGAGAATAAAGCCTGATTTTGAGCGACCAGCAGCGAGCCGAAGCCGATGATGGTGGTGATCGAGCACAGCGCGACGGCTCCACCAGTACCCCTAAACACACGCCTCAGCTCCAGCCTGCCTTCGGCTTGATAGCGCTTGAGCATGTTGATGGAATAATCCGCGGCGATTCCGAAGGTGATCGGCAAGGCCACGAAATTGGAGAAGTTGAGTCGCGCCCCCGTCCACGCCAGGCCTCCGAGCATCAAGAGCACGCCCAAAAAGAGTGACCCAATAGCGGCCAGCGAGAACGCCAGGCTCTTGGTGGTCAGTGCCGCGCGGCCTTCACGCCGCTTGCGGGTACTGAAGGCTACCAGACAGATGCCGAGCACAGCCAACAGTGACAGGCTGGTGGCTCGTGGTCCGTCCTTTTGCAGCGCGCGCGCGATGTCGCTGGACAAGAGTACGGTGCCTGCCGTCTGGATATCAGGGTGTTCGTCCTTCACTTGGGCGCGCACGTCGTCCGCAAAAGCCTGGATGCGTTCTGCGTCCCAGGTGCCTCCTCCCAGCTTCGGATAGATGAGCACACTCCGGTCGATGCGACCGCTGCGCTCGACGAGGCCTGCGACCAACGTTTTGGGGATCTGCTCCGCTTGCAGGGGAATCAGGCTCGCGTCGCTGAGCGCTCGTTCCACCAACTCGCGCTCGGGTTCTTTGAGCTTGCTCTTTAGCTTGGGAGTCAGGGCCTCTTTGATTTTTTTGGCCTCTTCGACTGCAGCAAAGCGCGTTTCGGGCAGGAGCGACGAGGCCGTCTGCACTCGAGCAATCAAATCCCCCGCCTTGCCTTGTGCCGCAAGGACCTCGAGGCGTTCTTTGACCCGCTTGGCCTGTTCGGGTGTGTTGGCCATGACCACGCTTGGCGTCAAGTAGCGCCCCAGCGTCTCGTCCATGCGGGCTCCCCAGTATCGCTCGCCGTCAACCCACGAATCACGCCTTCGCAGTTTGGAGAGATCGTATTCGATCCAGTCGTCCGAACGCTGCGCCAGGCCGAGCACCCCCATCAGAGTAGCGAGCGCGGTGACGAGCGCGACGACCGCGGGCTTACCCAATAGGACGCGAGTCAGTCTTCCCGCTTCGCGGGACTCAGCGCGGAGGTTGCCGCGCGGCGGCTTGGCCATGGGTCGACCGATGAGCGACAGCAAAGGCGGCATGACGAGCATGGTGGCACCCCAGCAGAGCAACATGCCGAGACCCCCGATCCAGCCGAACTGATTGAAGCCACGAAAGTCCGTGAACACGAGCGAACCGTAGGCTGCCGACGCTGCCAGCGCAGCTGCCAGGGTCGGACGCCAGGTTTGTTGCACGGCGATGGCCAAGGCCTCCGACAGCTCGGCTCGTTGGCGCCGCTCCTCCTGAAATCGGGCCAGCAACATGATGCCGCTGTTGATTCCGTTGCCGATCACGATCGAGCCGAGAAACGCCGTGTTGGAGTTCAAGTAGCGGATGTTGAACGGCGGCAGCGCAGCCACGGCGAACGCGCAGGTGGTCCCGAGCATGAGCGGGACCCCAAGGGCCACGAGAGCTCGCCAACCTTGGAAGTACCAAACGATGACTAGGACGACCAGGGCCAGAACGAGTGCGCCGGAGAAGGAGAGGTCGGTCTGGAGCCCTTGCAGTTCTTCGACACGGGTCGCGACGTCCGCGGCAAAGCCGACGCGCATTCCGGGAGCGTATTTCGCGGGAAAGCCGAGTGCGGCGATGTCCGCGCGGACACGCGCCAACAGCTCCATGTCGCTGTCTTGTCCGCTGCTGTCATGTCCCGCTTGAACCAACAGCACGACTGTTTTGCCGTCACTCGAGACCAGCCGATCGCCGGGAAAGTTCCGAGCTCCTTGATGCTGCTGTTGATACTTCTTGCGTAGCTCGTCGATGGGTATCGAAGGCGGCGGATCTTCCTCCTCGTCGAGTAGGTTCATGTCCAACGCACGAGTGACCTCCCAATCGCGCCGCGCTTCGATGGATTCCCTGAGCCGCCGGACGTCTTCCAGCTCCATGAGTTGGAGCATGTAGGTTTCGACGAACTCTCGTTCTGCTCGAATCCCGGTGCGTACCTCCGCCACAAGGTGTTCGGGGTATTGCTCGAGGCGGCCGGCGAGGTCGTCGACGAAGCGGTTGGCTGCTGCGACGTTCTGAGCTCCTCCGGTGTCGACCACGATACCGAGGTGGCGCAGCCCTCGCAGGCGATTTCTCAGCGTATCGAGCGCAGAAACCGCCGGCGCTGTCTCGGGCAGGAGCTCTTCGAGCTCACTCTTCAGGTTCAGATAAGTAAGAGAAGTACGTGCCCCCGCTACGCATAGCAAAAAGCCTGCAATGAGCAGTACACGAGTGCGACGGCGAATCAGCCAATCGATCAGTCCAGCGGCGCTCAGAGTCACCCGCCGACCGCATCAAGCTCGATTCGCGCAGCGCGTAAAGCGAAAATGGTTCCGATTACGGCAAGCACTCCCATGATGGACACTCCCGTCAGCAACAGCGGTGCGGGGATTGGGAGTCCAAGCGATACGGGAGCGAACAACAAGCTCAACACCAGAAGCACTAGTCGCTCGGAGCGCCGCATGAACAGGGGAGGCAGCGTAGCGCCGAGCGACTCCGCGCGGGCTCGCACGTAGCTGACTGCCAGCCCCGCCAGCATCGCTGCAGCGGGAATGACTGGGAGCCAGCTTTGGCCGGCATACGCCACGATCAGTCCGAGCAGCGGAAGCCCGTCGGACAACCGATCGACCGTGGAGTCCAGCAAGGCCCCGTAGCGGCTGATTCTTCCCGATGCTCGCGCAACGACGCCGTCTAGAATGTCGCAAACTCCGCTCGAAATAATGATGAGCGCCGCCATTTGGTAGTGCCCAGCGGCGACCGCGAGCCCTGACGCCGTCGCCAGCGCCAGCGAAGTATAGGTGAGCGCGTTGGGCGTCACACCGGTGCGCGCCAGCCCAAGCCCAAGGAGCACCGAGCCCCGATAGATGTAATGCGCGATGAACAGCCGCTTCCAAACGGTCGATCCGAGGCGGGCCTCGGTAATGCGCCGCGCCTCCGCGAAGATCGATAGATCCGGCGCAGATAGCCCGTCGCTCGGTTGGTCTTGGACTACGTCTAACATAAGTGGTTTTTACCGCTGGCAGGGAGGTATCTAAATTCGGGCCGCGGCGAACGCAAGTGGTGCCCTTGGGGGCGTTCTTACCGGGTGGCCGTTGCTACGAGAGATCGGAAGAATATGCAAGTTGCGAGCCGTGCCCCGGCTGCTTTTGACGCCGAAGCCATTTGCTGGAGAGTTGGGCACTCATACCGCGTAGGCGGATGCGCGCTTGGCGGGTGGTGAGGCTGCACAGGTTATGGGCCGTTGTTGCGCCTGTATGACTGTCTGATCGTCTCCGGGGCTGGAGCGCGGGATCACCAAATCGACCCGCAGAAGCCAAACTTGGCCAAACCCGTCGAGTGAGGTTGTCCCGCTTGCGCTCTCGGTGAAACTCGGTTCACCTGAGCTCATGTTCGGTCGAACACGCGCCGTCGCTCCGCTCGCGAGCCTGGCGGTCGCAGGGTTCGTGCTGGTGATGCTCCACTGGACTTCGTCCACGGCTGCCCTGGCGCTCGCACCAGCCATGGTTGCCCTGGCGCTGGCTTTTGCCACTCGTCGACCGGCCCTGGCCCTTTTGGTGGGGGCGCTGTTGGGGGCTGCTATTGCGTCGTCGCGGGGAGGAAGCGAAAACTTTACGTCAACCGCAGCACGTTATGCCAAGTCAGTGCTCGCGGATCGAGACCACCAGTACATCGTGGGTTTCACTTTGTGCTTGGGCATCGTCGCACGTGGCGCGTCGCTTCACCTCGAAATGGTCTTGCGTCGCATGTTCGGGCGACGAACGGGCGCTGCGCTCGACGCAGTGCGGGCACAGCTCTTCGTGTGGGTGGCCGGTGTCGTGGTCTTCATCGATGACTACCTCAATTCGATGCTGATCGGCTCGGCAAGTAGGCCGCTCTTCGATCGTGCCGGGCTGAGCCGAGCCAAGCTCGCCTTCTTGGTGGACGCGACCGCAGCACCCGTCACCAGCCTCGCTCCGGTGTCCACTTGGATCGCTGTCGAGCTGGGATACATTGCCGAGTACTCCACGCGAGCGCGATCGCAGGGCGCGATTGGCGTGTTCGTCGAGAGTATTCCGTACCGCTTCTATCCTCTCTTCATGCTGGTGTTTGCGCTGGCCGGTATTCTCATGCAGCGCGAGTTCGGCCCGATGCGTACGGCAGCGCCAGCGCCGACCGTTGTGTTGGACGATACCGAACACGCCGGGGCTTCGCGCTGGCACTGGCTTTTCGGGCTGCTGCCGATGGTCGTGGTCTTCGTCGTGGTGTTCGCGGTCATGGCGAAGGAAGCGGCCGGGGCCCTCAGCGCCGGAGCCGCCGATTGGGGCAGCGCGCTCGCCGCGACGAATTCGCTGCAAGCG
>CBFGRJ010000215.1:0-12171 GCA_965651135.1 uncultured Myxococcales bacterium | reverse complement strand
AGCGCCGTGGCGAACAAAACCAGCGCTTGCGCTGCCGCCGGCAGCCGCATGAAACCATGGCGTGCGCTCTGAAACCAGCCTTCCGGTACGTAGTGCGAGCCGAGACCGACAGCCAGCATGCCCAGCACCTGCCAGGGCAGGTTCGGCGTGTAAGACGTCAGGCTCAAAAGCCTGTCGAAGATCAGCTGCGCGTGCCCAAAGTCGCGCGCGCGAAAGAAGATCCAAGCGGCGCACACGAAATGGAACGTCAGCACCGTGCCGATGACCCTGCCCCAAGGCGACGGCTCGAAGCCGACCGGCCTTCTGCTTTTCCACCAGCGCGTCAGCGCGAGGGCGCCGCCATGCAGCCCACCCCAGACCACGAATGTCCATGATGCTCCGTGCCACAGGCCACCCAGCAGCATCGTGAGCATCAAGTTGACGTAGGTGCGCCGCGGGCCCTTACGGTTGCCGCCGAGCGGAATGTACAGGTAATCCCTGAGCCAGGTCGACAGCGAGATATGCCAGCGGCGCCAGAAGTCGACGATGTCCGCGGCCTTGTACGGGGCATTGAAATTGAGCGGAAAGCGCACACCCAACAGCAGCGCCGAACCGATGGCGATGTCCGTATACCCCGAGAAGTCGCAATAAATCTGCACGGCATAGCCGAGGACCGCCGCGTAGCACTCGATCGCCGAATACTGCAGAGGCGCATCGAATACGCGATCGACGAGATTGAGAGCCAGGTAATCGCCGATGGCCACCTTTTTCAACAGGCCGAGCGAGATCAAAAAAAGCCCTTCGCTGGCTTCATCCACCGAAAAACGCGGCGGCCCCGCGAGCTGCGGCAGCAAATCGCGAGGGCGTACGATGGGACCAGCTACCAGGTGCGGGAAGAAGGCGACGAAGCTCAAGTATTCGAGGTAGCTCTTCTGTGGCTTGATGTCGCCGCGATAAATGTCGATGACGTAGCTCATCGACTCGAACGTGAAGAAGCTGATGCCTATCGGCAGGAGTACTTCGAGCGTGACGGGCGAAACATCGAGCCCCAGGGTGGTGAGCGAAGCATGGACGGAGTCGGCCAAGAAGTTGAAGTACTTGAAGACCCCGAGCACCCCCAGGTTCATGATCACCGTGCCCAAGAGCCATCGCTTGCGAGCCCCTGGCGAGCTGGCAGAAGCAATCGCGTTGCCGAGCAGCCAATCCGCCGTCGAGGAGCCCCAGATCAGAAACAAGAAACGCCAGTCCCAGTGGGCGTAAAACACGTAGCTGGCAAGCAGGATGAAGATCAGTCTCACCTTGCTCGCGCTGAGCACGAAGAACGCCGTGAGCACGGCCAGCGGGATCAGCGCCCAGCGCCACGGCCCGGGATCGCCCGTGCCCAGCGCGGTGAGCCCGAGGCTGACAGGGTCCATGCCTGTTTGCCGGTGTGTCAGAAACCAAAGAGCAACCAGATTGGTCGCTAGAGCCGCAAGCGTGCGCCGCGCGTCCAGCGGGCCCGGGCCGGCACCGCGCAACAGGGGCAAGGTCAGCGCCAGCGCGAGCCCTGCGATGCCGGCGCTGAGCAAGCTGGGATGCCAGAGCGCGAATCCGAAGACCGCCACCCAGGGTAAAAGCGCGGCGTTTTTTCGCTGCACCAACAGCCAGGCGAGCACGAACACGAACGCGAAGAACTTCGCGTAGGCCAGGGTGTTGAACAGCACACCTAGCCCTTAGAAATTTTTTCGTGCCGTGTCGAGCGTCCTAACGTGTTGCCTGCACGGTTGACGAGCGCGCGCGTCTATCCAACGCTTTTCGACGCATGCTGCGCCGACTGCTGCTGGGCTTCTTCAAGGGACTGCTGATTGGTGGCGCCCTCGGGGCCGTGCTCGTGTTCGGGCTCGGCGTCACGACACTGACTGGCTTGGTGGCCTACGTGACGGCAGTCGGAGCTGGCGTGATCGCGGCGCTGGTGGCCGGCAAACCCATCTGGGCCAAAGAGGCCTGGGTCGAAGTCGTATTGAAAGCGGTGGTGGCCGCGCCCGTAGCGGCGGGCTTCGTCTTCGCCATGCGCCAATGGATGACGAGCACCTGGTCACTCGGTCCGCTGGGGACCGGAACGCCGGGTCAGCTGCCGTTGGTGTTGCTACCGTTGGTGGCCACGCTCTTGGCCACCTTCTTCGAAATGGACAACACGGACGAGGACGGCGGCGCAGCAACGAAGCGACGCGTGGAATCGGCGCCCACACGCGGGCGGCTGGAGCAAGCCGCAACCGACGACGAAGAGCACCTGGAACCCGAGGAGCAACGCAGGGTCGAGCGGCGCTAAGGTGTCGGTGTCAGCGCCGTTCGGCGTGCGTGGGTAGCTCGACGACGAAGCGAGCACCCGCGGTGTACGATGCATCGAGGGCGATGGTGCCTCCCACCGACTCCACCAAGCCCCGACACACCGCGAGCCCCAGTCCGGTCCCCTTGCCCACTTCCTTCGTCGTCACGAAGGGTTCGAACAGCGAATCCCGAACCTGACTCGGGACGCCCGGTCCGTCGTCTTCGACGACCACACGCACGCCGCCGGAGGTGGCGGCGGCCGAAAGCGTGATCTTGCCGCCCGGACCACAAGCGTCCGCCGCATTGAGCATCAGATTCAAGACGATCTGAACGAGCTCGGAGGTCTGCAAGGCGACGCTCGGCAAGGGGCTGTCGAGCTCGACCGAGAGCTCCACCTCGTTCAGCGTCTTCTGAGGTTTGAGCAGTGCGGTGGTTTCCTCGACGGCCAGCGCCACGTCTCCGGGCTCGTGCTCGTGCTCCTGCCCCTGCGCGGCCGGACGCGCGAACTGCAAGAGGTCCCGCACGATGCGATGAATGCGTTCGGTCTCCTTGCGCATCCGTTGCAAGAAGTCGCGCTGTTCTTCCGGCGACAGGCCCGCTTCGAGCAGCAGATCTTGTAGCCCCATCAATGCCGCCAGCGGATTGCCTACCTCGTGCGCCAAGCCGGCCGCCAGGCGCCCGACCGAGGCCAGGCGCTCCGAACGAACCAAGGTATCTTGCGCGGCCCGGAGCCGTTCGGTGGCGCGCTCCACCTCGTCGATCTTGCGACGCAGCGCCTGCTCTTCGGCCAGCAATCGCTCGGTCATGGTCCTGAGGCTTTGCCCGAGCTCCACGAGCTCTGTTGCTCCGTTCGTAGGCACCTGAAGGGTGCGCCCTCCCTCGGCAACGCGACCGGCCGCACGCGTCAGCGCATCCAGCGGCCGCACGATGAGGCGCGTGAGTGCGAAGTAGGCGACAACCAAAGTCGCCAGGGCAACCACACCCGTGTAGAGACCGACCAAACGCACGAGCGGCGCCGCGCGAGCGGCTTGATCGTCGATGCGGAGCACCACGGCCACGGCGCCCGAGCTGCCCGGCACGACGACGGCCAAGGCCGTCCCGTGCTCGGCCTGCAGTTCCAAGAGCGCCTCTTGAGTGGGAACGAGCGTACGGCTCAAACGCTCGATCAGCCGAGGGTCGCCGGCGCGGGCCACGACGCGGGCGCTTTCCGAGAACACGCCGAGGGCCTCGACACCGCCAACGCCGGCCTGGGCGTTCAATAAGCTTTCGAGCTCCTCCTCGGAGCGCTGCCCCAGCGCCTCACTGACATGCCCGGCAATGGCACGGCCGAGCTGGCGCGCGTGCTCGTGTCTCACTTGGCGTAGCGCCACCTGGGTGTAGGTGGCCACGGCATAGAACAAAGGGACGAAGGCGCACACGAGCAGCCCGCCCAGAAGCAGCACGATCTGAAGGCGGAGCCCCAGCTTCACGCCGGCTAGCCTGGCCCAGGCCGGCTGGTTCGCAAAGTTTCTAGAAGAACTGGGCCGCTCCGCCTCGAATCTGATAGCCAACCCTGGACAATGGATCCGCTCGTCCGAGCAACGCTCGCCCTGCAGCAGCTGATCACGCGCGCAACGGGACTGGCCGTGAGTCTGCTCTTGGGCGGCTATCTGATCTGCTGGGCCACGGACCCACCGCCGGCCATCTACAACCTGATCGCCCTGGCGCTGCTGGTGATCAGTGGGCTACTGCACCTCGTCCGGCGGCTCAGAAAACTAGCGCCACAAGACGCTGCGGAACGAGACGTCCAGCTCTTCACCACGCTCACCACAGCGACCTACACGATTATTTTGCACTGCCCCGGTGGGCTGCACGGACCCTACTACCCCACCATCTATGCGCTGATGATGGTAGCGGCCGCGTTTGCAAGGCCCAGCGCCGCCGTCGTCACCGTTGGCTACGCGGTCTGCCTGGAAGCGGGGCTGCACTACATCGCCTTCGGGCGCACCGACAGCGGGGCGCTGTGGACCCATGCCGCATTCCTAGGCATTTTCGCGTTTCTGAACGTCACTTTGTTCCGCGCCGAGCTGTCGCGCATGCGGCGCCTGAGTCGAGCCAGGATCCAGAGCGAGATCGAAAAGATGAAAGAGGCGGCGCGCTCCTATCGGCTGCTCGGCGCGCCTGCTTCGGAGCGTCATCGCGCTGAGCGCAAGGACGACGAAGATCGGCTGCTGCAATCGAGCGTCGACGAGATTCACCTGGCGGTGACCTTTGCACTCGACCTGCTCAAGAAGAGCCTGAACCTGAACACGGCGTTGCTACTGAGCGTGGAGCACGCACGCCAGGAGCTGAAGATTCAGGAGCTCTGCAGCGATTGGGAGGGGATCGCCCCGGGCCCGTTCGGAACGCGAGACGGGATCTTCGGAGCCGTCTTGGCCCGCAAGGAGGCGATTTGCATCGCGGGACCACGTGCAGGGGCGCACGCCATTTATTACCGGGTACGCCCGGAGCTCGGTGCCGTGTGCGCCACGCCGTTGCTCGAACGCGGGCAGGTACGCGGTCTTCTGGTGGTGGACCGAACCGATACCAGCGCCTTCACCGAACCAGAGCGACGAATGCTCGAAGCGGCTACCCACTTCATTTTGCGAGCGCTCGAAAACGAACGCATCTTCGGAGAAATCCAGCGCGCCAAGACCGAACAGGGCAAGCTATATCGTGCAGCAGACGCGCTGGCGGCAGCGAGCACCGAAGCGAACGTCATTGAAGCTGCCGTGACGCATGCGCGGGAGTTTGCCGCATTCGACTTTGCTGCCGTCACGCTGTTTCATCGACAATCGGCAATCCACGAGATCTGCGCAGTGAGCGGCGAAGGGCGCGCGGCTCTAGTCGGGCAGCGGTTTCGCCACAACACCGGTCTCGTGTCCATGGTGGTCGCCAATCGCCACGCTCTGCCGTATCGCGGGCACTACGATAGCGCGCGCCAGACGGTGTTCACCGCCAAGCTCGCGCCGCCGGCGATGCCGTCGCTGTTGGTGCTGCCGTTGCTCGTGCACGACCGGGTACTGGGAACCCTGGTGCTCGGCTCGGCCGAGCCTGGTGCCTTCGGCGACGATGTGCGCCCCACCCTCGAGGTCCTGGCCAGCCACATGGCTGTCTCGCTAGCGAACGCTCGCATGCTCAAGCGCCTGGAAGAAATGGCGACGACGGACGGGCTCACCGGTTTGTTCAACAAACGCGCGCTGATCTTGGCGGCCACGGAGAAGCTGAAGAGCGCAAAGCGCTTCAACAAGCCCGTCAGCGTCTTGGTGGGTGACATCGACCACTTCAAGCGCGTCAACGACACCTATGGTCACGACGTCGGTGACCTCGTCATTCGTGGCTTCGGCGAAGTGCTCAAGCGCGCCAAGCGCGACACGGACATCGTGGGCCGCTTCGGCGGCGAGGAGTTCGTGATCGTCTGCGAAGAAACGGCCGATCAAGGCGCTGTACTATTGGCCGAACGCATCCGAAAAGAGCTCGAAGCGACCACCTTTCAGACGGAGCTCGGTCCGCTGAACGTCACGTGTTCGCTCGGTGTCGCGACGTCGCCCCAGGCAGGCCAGAGCTGGGAAGCCCTGTTCAAGGCCACCGACGATGCCCTCTATGCCTCGAAGCGCGCGGGCCGCAATCGCGTCACGGCGTGGAGCCCCAAGCTGCAAGGCGCGGCATAAGTCGGTGTTCAGGGGATCGCAGCGACCGACCATGAGCCAGTCAAGCGCCGCAGCGTTGCTGGCTTGGCTCGCGATCGCGGGCTGCGACCCGTTCCACACGGGGTTCGACGACGTCGAGGGCGCTCAAAGTTACCGAGCCCGGACCCTGACGGCAGCGGACGACTCACCTGCCACGCTGCTGGTGATGACTTACAACATCAAGTTCGCCGGAGGTCGCATCGACTTCTTTTTCGACTGTCATGGAGACCGCGTGCTGATGTCCAAAGTGGAGGTCACCGCACATCTGAACGGACTGGCCGAGAAGATCAGACAGGTGAACCCGGATCTATTGATCTTACAAGAGGTGGACGTCAACTCGAAGCGCAGCGCTCATGTGGATCAAATGCAGTGGTTACTCGACCACACCGATTTGAACTACGGAGTCTATGCCTCACAGTGGAAAGCGGACTTCGTCCCCAGCGACGGTATCGGAGCAATCGATTCGGGCAACGGGATTCTCTCCAAGTACCCCCTCTCGCATGCCGAGCGAATCGCGCTGCCGCTACGCAGCGACCAATCCGGGCTCGAGCGCTACTTTTACCTCAAGCGCAACGTGCTCACGGCTCGACTGGTGTTGGCGACGCCCGAGCCTATCACGGTCGTGGCGACTCACAGCGAGGCCTACGCCAAAGACGGCACCAAGCAGGCCCACGTCGAACGCTTCACCAGAGAGCTCGATCGCCGTTCCGAGCAAGGACAGTGGGTCATCGGCGCGGGTGACCTCAACACGCTGCCACCCGGCTCGGAGAAGCAGTTCGATTTTCCCGACTCGGTGTGTACCGACGAGGACTTCGTGGCGGACGACTATCGGAGCGAGAGCGAGCTCCTGGTCCCGCTGTATGAGAGGTACCGGTCCGCGATCGAGCTCGGCGAATACAAAGAAGACAACACCCGACACTTCACTCATACCACGGACAAGAATGGATTTTGGAATCGCAAGCTCGACTACATTTTCACGAACTTGAAGGTCGTCGACGGCTCCGGGCAGACACACCAAGACGCAGCAAGCGGAGGGCTGTCGACGATGCCCCTCTCGGATCATGCACCCGTTAGCGTCGAGCTCGAACTGCCATGAAACCGTGCTGCATCAAGGCTGCATTCGCAGTACTGCTTTTCAGCGCTGTTGGGTACGGTCAACCGCTGAAAGAGCTGCGCCAATGGTCCGGAGAGCACGCGCTCACGCTGCCACGAGGGGAGAGCGAAATCGGCCTGTTCTCTCAGTCTCGCCACGGGCTCACCGATCGAGTGGAGCTCGGGCTGCATCCATTGCTGTTTTTCGTACTACCCCACGCAGAGATAAAGGTTCACGCCGAGCACGGGTGGCGCTGGGCCTGGGGTTGTCGAGCGCGACTGGCCTACCCCACCTGGTTTTTGAAGCTCGTGTCGCGCGAAGGCAGTGGTGGCCTGCTGCCCAAAACCAGCAGGCCGCCGCACGCGTTGCAGCTCGAAGGCGACGTGATCGGCACGCTCTCGCTCGGCAAGCGCCAGCTCGCGAGCGCATTTTTGGGTCTGGCGGTGGCGCCGCATCAGTCGTTCACTGCCGATGAGCTCCCATTGCTGGATTTTCCATTTCTGTATCCGCGGTTCGCGCCGCTGTACAACGGGTTCGTGCCGCGCTCGACCGTGGCCTTCGAGGGGCCATTGTTCTCGGGTCTACACTACATGGCCAGCGCGCGCGGCTATCTGATGTTGGAGCTCGTCGACGTCGGAACCACCTACGCTCTGGAACAGGCGCTTACTCTCGAGTATCGCTTCGAGCGGCTGGCCGTCTCGTTGGGTACGCGCGCCTCGGAAGCTGAGTATCCAGTCGGGTTTCGCTTCCACTACCTGCCGTACTTCGGCGTGCGTGTCAGGCTCTGATCATAGGCCGAGTCTTTTCGAGCAACCGCCTACTGCCCCGGTCGATCAGGCCAGCAGGAGGTCAACATGCTCGATACAGCCAGCTGGGGTGACCAGCTCGAACCCCGAGCCCGATTCCGGCGGTCACCGCTGTCGTTCGCCGTTTGGATGGATGGCAAGTCGGGTCTCGCATTCACTGCGTGCCGCATTGTCGTCATCGCTTTGGGCGTCCTGGCTTCGAGCGCCGTCCTGACAGGTGTCGGTCTCGGGGCGTTGCTTCCGTTGGTGCTAGTCCTCGCCGTGTGGCCGTTTCCGTTTCGGTGCCGACTAGACGCCCGGGGCATCACCATTCATTGGCTGTTCCTTCGGCACCGAGTGCCCTTCGACGTCGTCGTCGACTTTCGAATCACCCGCGATCCCCGCCGCTGGGTGATGCACGAGCGGCGCCAGGTGCTGCAGATTCGGCAGCTTCGCGATCGGCGCTTGCTGTTGTTTGCAAAGCCGGAGGTGCTGTATGCCCTGTGCCACCGCATGAAGCTGCTTTGCTGGGCGAACCGGCTCCGCTAAGCAATCAAGCGAAAGGCCATTCCCGCGGCGCGGGCGGCAGCGCCGTCCGCGTCGTCGCGATCGCCGATCACCAGGCAGTGCTCCGGACTGACCCCTAAGCTGAGCGCTGCCTTGAGGTAGCCGTCCGGCGCTGGCTTCAGTGCACTGGGACCGCCCGATTCACCGCTTGCCACGACGACGTCGAAGTGTCGCGCGAGATCCAATGCCTCGAGTTTGCGTGTCGCCGGATAGTCGCTGACCACCGCGGTCAAGCCACCACGTGAACGAAACTCGACGATTTCTCGGAATAGCGATTCGCGGCGGAAGCGGGGCAGCCAGCGCAGCGGGCGCTCGATCATCCAGCGCTCGGCGCTCTGCTGCACGCGCTCGTGCGGGAGCTTCAGCCGCTGCGCAGTCCGCTCGATCTGCTCTTCGAACGGGTTCTGGGAGCGCTGGTGGCGCAGACGCTCGTGCTCCTTGCGGAAGGTGCGAATGGTTCGAAGCTCCGGCAGCCCTAGCACGATTAGCTCGAGACCCATCAACAGCTTGAGCAGATGCGGATGATAGAGGGTGCCATCCAGGTCGCACAACCATGCGCGGTAAGCCGTCACGAAGCGCTCAGTGCTTTTTTGGATAGATCGTGTCGATGCGCTGCTCGGCGCCACGGCTGGAGTAGGTACCCGCATCGGGATGCGCCAGCAATGCGCGACTGGGCCGATAGGCCAGCGTACCCGTGGCACTATCGGGCGGCAGACTCAGCGGTGCGACGCCTGAGTGACTCGGCGCGGAGACCGCCGAGCGCTGAGGCGACCGCCGTGGGCTTTCGGGAGCTGCCTCGCGCGGGCTCAGACGGCGAAGCTTGGCGATCTTGGGCAATTGCAAGAGCTGCCGACACTTCGTGGCAACTTCCGAAGCGCTGTCTAGCCGCTCGCGCGCATCGGGCGCCAAGATGCGATCGACCAATGCGACTATTTCGTCAGGGGCACCCGGCACTCGCGCCGCGAGCGAGGGTGCCGGCATGTCTCGAGCCAGCGTCAGGCGATCGATATCGGTTTCGCCGGGGCGGAGCGGCAATCCGCTCAGGAGCTCGAAGAGGACCGCTCCCAGAGACCAGACGTCGTCTCGGCACTCGGGCCGTTCGCCGATCGCTTGGTTCGGTGACAGGTAGCCCGCCAATCCGGGGATCACCGAGCAACCCAAATGCAGAGCGGCCTGCTCTCGCAATAGCGTCCACCCCGCTTGCAACAGGCGAGGAGCACCTTGTTCCGTGAGCGCGATGGATGCGGGGCAGACCGCACCGTGCACGGCCCCCTGCTCCGCAATGGCGGCCAAACCGTCTGCCAAAGCAGCGACGATGCGCAAGGCTTCGGAGGGCGGAACGGTGCCCGCGCGTCGCTCCAAATATCGGTCGAGCGTCTCGCCACCGACATGCTCCAACACCACGAGTGGCATGCCGTCGTCGGTCAGGCCCGACTCCAACACGCGCGGCACGCTCCCGTGATCGATGGCTTGCGTGAGCCAAGCCGCCCGAGCGAACCCAGTGCGAAAGCCGGGGAGCTTTGCCCAGCAAGCATGCAGGATACACACGGTTCTGGTGCGATCGCTGCCCCTCGCCGTGAAGAGCGACGCGAGCACGTCAGTCGACTCCACGGTGTCCAGCTCGAGCCCCTGGACGACTTCACCGAGCCGCGCTCTAGCCCGCTGTTCCAGCCAACGCATGTTTGTCTCGCCCACGCGACCTCGGTTGAGCTTGCTCGTAAAATCCAACGACCAAAAGCAACAAAAACTGAGCTGTGGGCTTGCGACCCATAAGTGGCTAAAACCTGTATGCAATGGGTGGCGAAATCCGCCAGCCTTTAGCATCCTTCGGTAGCGGAATTTCCCAAAATTGCAATATCAAAAGAATTTGGTATTGCTTCGACGCACGTGGTCTAAGCTCCTCGAGCATGTTCGGACGCGGGGTCAGGCGAATACTGCTGGGGGTGATGCTGTTCGCGAGCTCGCGCGCGTTGGCCATGACTGCGGAAGTTCAACAGGCGGCGCCGGTTCAACACGACAAGGTGAAGCTCGACGTGAAGCTCGACAATCCCCGCGTCGAACAGCTGACCGTCAAGAGTCACCAGTCGGGCACTCTGCCGGCAGAGTCTCGAGTGAAAACAGCCGATGGTCGGACTCAGATCGTGGTCAGCGCCGATGAACCCACCGTTGTATTGCCGAGCGGCACGACGCCCAAGCGTGTCTCGCCGAGGCCTTTGCCAAAGACCGCCCAAAGCTTCGATTCGCTGTTGATCGAACCCGTTCGCGAGGCTGGCTCGTCCACCCTCGAGAGGATCAATCAATGGGTGCTCGTGGTTCGCGCGCAGCAGACGCCGCTGCGTTGGAACGAAGAGCAGAGAGCGTACCCGACCGAGCTCATCGTAGGCCTACAAGGCAGCGGGGCAAGTCAGGGCCTGAGCTCCAGCTTGTCCAAACCAGTGCTGGTACAACTGACCACGCGAGACGCCAAGGTCGTTCCGGAGCGGCTCATGCTGCGCGAGGGCGGCGTAGCCGGGTTTCGAACGGCGCTGATTTCGCTGCTCGACCACAGCGCCAAGGCAACGGTGACCGCGCTCACCGATATGGGTGAACAAGTGTATGAAGTCGTCGCCGAACCGCGTTTGGCGGGGCTCAAGCTCGAGCTAGGCGACGACAGCATCGCCGGCTTCGGATTCGGCACCACGCGTGTCACCGCTCTGCGCATGGCTGAAGACGGCCGCGAGTGGTTTGCTCCAAAGCCCCTAGAGGTGCCCTTGGCCGCGCTGGGAAACGGCATTCTGGACGCCGAATGGCTGCGTTTCGACAAGGGTCGTGCACGTAGCCATCCCGTAGAGGTCCGCTCGTCATTCCTTGGCGAGTCGACCCTAGTCGCCACGCCAACCGGCATCGTCGCCCCTTCGGTCGTGGTGCGCTTTACGATGCCGTGGACGCTGTTGATCGCCATCGCTCTCGGCTCGGCGCTGGGTGCCGGAATTAGGCTTTTGAAGCGCGCCAAGGGCAGCAAGAAAGAGTTCGCTGTCAATTTTCTGAGCGGGCTCTTGGTGGCGTTCGCGTCCTTGCTCGGTGTGGCCAGCGTGATCCACCTACCGAAAACGGCGCTCTTCACCGAAGCCGGCTGTCTGGTGGTGGCCGCGATCGCCGCCTACCTGGGCAGCGAGGTACTCCAAAAGCTCGGTGACCGCTTCCGCAGCACACCCGAGGGCCAGCCATCGTGAGCTCTGGCAGGGCCTGAACGAGGCTCGGGCGCTGGCAATCCGGCTGCCTTCAACGCCGCCAGGGGTAACTCGCCACGGGAGGCGACGCCCGCCATTTCGAATACCTGCTCCGTGTAGGTTCGCACGGTTCGAATGCTGATGCCCAGTGTAGAAGCGATCGTGTGAGGGCGCTCGCCGGCTATCAAGAGTGCGCAGACTCTCGCCAAGCGTCGCGGAAGCCCCCAGGCGCGCGACCAGCGCGTAGCCTCGAGATCGCCGGATAGGAGCTGGCACGGTTCGACGACCCGCAGTGAACCTGGGCATGGAGCCAGGATTTGCGCCCCCAACCTCGCCAGCGCCAGTGGCAAGGCGGACTGAACGCGGAGCTCCACCAGCCCTGTGCTGGCGTGACAGCGCAAATGGACGAACGTGGAAAACCAGCGCCCGGTGGCGAGCCGCAAGAACCGGCGATCGGTGGAGGGAGCCCTTGTCCGGTGCCCAAAACCTCTCTGCCCGCCAGCACCTGCGCCACCAGCAACGGG
>CBFGRJ010000214.1:0-12187 GCA_965651135.1 uncultured Myxococcales bacterium | reverse complement strand
GGATGGACGCGTTCGTTCCGCGGGTCGTAGCGGCAGACTCATCCGGAACTACTTGGTTTGGCTACAGTACCTGGCGCAACGAAGGTATCAGCGCGGTGCTCCGAGCTCTCGGCGATGCCGGGACACCTTGGGATCCGGCGGATGACGTTTGGTTCGATTTTCCGGGGTCGCCTGACGTGACCATGAGCGACGTCGTGGCCTTAGGGGTCGACAGCTTCGGTCGCAAGTGGCTGCTCAGTAGCACCCGCTACGTCGACAGGGACTTGATAAGCTTCGACGACGCCGGGACCCTGGCGGACACCTCGGACGACACATGGACGCTCTACGGTACTGACGATGCCCTGCCTCGACGCGCCCGCGCGTTCGTCATCGATGCGGAGTCGAATCTGTGGTTGGCGACCGAGGGCGGAGTGGGCTACCTTCACGTTGCGCCGGCAACCATGCGGTGAGGCATGTGGCCCCACATCTGACAACGTGGCCTACCGATACCCCGCGGCTTGCAGCTCGAACAGCTGGGCGTAGCGCCCGCCGGCCTCGAGCAAGGCTTCGTGGGAGCCTTGCTCTTTGATGCGGCCATGCGAGAGGACCACGACGCGGTCTGCCATGCGCACGGTAGAAAAGCGGTGCGAAATCAGGATGGCCATTTTGTCGGTGGTCAGGTCTTTGAAGCGCTGAAAAATCAAGGCCTCGGCTTCGGCATCCATGGCGCTGGTGGGCTCGTCGAGCACGAGCACGTCGGCGCGTTCGCGCATGAAGGCACGCGCCAGCGCTATTTTCTGCCACTGCCCTCCCGATAGCTCCGTGCCGCTTCGAAACCAGCGCCCGAGTTGCGTGTGATAACCGTCGGGTAGGTCGGCGGCGACCGCATCGGCCATGCCCATTTCGGCGGCGCGTTGCCAGCGAGCCTCGTCGTCGAAACCAGCCACGTCGCCAGCGCCGATATTTTCCCCGAGCAAGAACTGGTAGTGCACGAAGTCTTGAAAGATCACGCCGATGCGCTCATGAAGTCGTGCTGGAGACCATTCTCTCACGTCGAGGCCGTCGAGTAGAATGCGCCCGCTGGTGGGCTCGTACAGGCCGGCGATGAGCTTGATCAACGTGGTTTTGCCGGCGCCGTTGTCGCCGACCAATGCCAGTTTTTCGCCCGGGCGCACGTGCAGATCGATGTTCTCGACGGCGGGGCGCTCCGCGCCGGGGTAGGTAAAGCTGACGCGTTCGAGTCGCAAGCCATCGCCGGCGCGAGTTCCCTCCGTAGCGGTGCCGCGCGTCGTCGTGTTCGGGTGCTCCAAGAACTCGTACAAGTTGGCCAAGTAGAGGTTGTCCTCGTACATGCCACCGACTCCGCGCAGCAGACTGGTCAAGGCAGCCTGGGTTTGCTTGAACACCAAGAGATACATCGTCATGTCGCCGAGCGTGATGGCTCGGGCAATGGTGGCTAGAGCGATCCAGGCGTAGGCTCCGTACAGCGCCAGCGTGCTGAGCAAGCCGAGCAAGAATCCCCAGGCGCCGCGCCGGTAGGTGAGCGCGCGGTCTTCTGCATACACCTCTTTGAAAATGCCTTTGTAGCGGTCGAGTAGCAATGGGCCCAGACCGAATAGCTTGACCTCTTTGGCGTGGTCTTCGCGGGCGAGCACGGTTTCGAGGTACATTTGCTTGCGCGTTTCGGGCGCTCGCCAACGGAACAACCGGAACGCGTCGTCGCTGAAGCGGGTTTCGGCAATGAACGCCGGCAGCGCCGCAGCCGCCAGCACCAACAGCGCCAACGGTGAGAACGCCAGGATCAGGCTGGCGTACGCCACCAGGCTGACGGAGTTCTGGCATAGTCCGAAGGCCCGCGTGACCAGCGACAGCGGCCTGCTCGACGCTTCGCGCCGCGCGCGCGTCATGCGATCGTAAAACTCGCTGTCTTCGAAATCGCGGAGCGGCAGGGTGAGCGCTTTCTCCAAGATCATCTCGTTGACGCGCTGGCCGAGCAGCGCGCGCAGCAGGCTTTGGCAAATGTCGCTGCCGCGCAACACGGCCGCTTGCAGGGCGACCAAGCCGAGCTCGCCTAAAATGAGCCAGAGCACCCGCCGAGCATCCTGGGTGTCGCCCGACTCGAGTGCCGCGACGGTTCCGTCGATGATAAGCTTGCCCACGTACGCGACCGCGGCGGGAATCACGCCGGCAACGACGCTGATGACTGCAAAAACAGCGGTCAATCGCCGATGCGTCGCCCACACCAACTGGAAGGCACGCCCCGTGTAGCGGAATACGCCCACAAGTCTCGACCCGCTCGGGGCCGCGTCCAAGGCAGGTGGTGGCACCGCACCAATATAGGCAGTAGCGAGCTAGACGGCCAGCCACCGCATTGCCTTCGCACGTGACCCATCACGGTGCGTTGGAGGCGGTTGTGTCGTGGGCCTTTTCGAGCGACATTGTCGCTGCCATGAGGGTGTGCAGGTTTCGGATGCTCGCGCCGCCAGTCGTGCTCTTCGCGCTGTCGGCGGGTTGCGCCAGAACGAAGCTCACCCAGCAGGGTGATGACAGGGCCGGGGTAGGTGGAGGCTGGACGGGGCTATCGGGCTCGAGTGCGACGTTCAGTGCAACCGCTGTTGGCTCGATCAACGGCAGCGGCGAGGCGCCTGGTGCGTCGAGTGCAGTGGGGACCACCGGGTCTTTAGACGGTACCGTCGGTGCGGGTGGCGCTTGCCAAGACGACTGCAACCCCGAGCCAGAGCCCGAGCCAGAGCCCGAGCCCGAGCCCGAGCCCGACCCGCCCGAGTGCGACGACTCGGGCGTGACCTGCGGCGGCAAGGGCACGTGCAGCGTCGCCGACGATGGTCAGGCGCGGTGCGACTGCGAGGATGGGTGGTCGGGCCTCGAGTGCAATCAGAGGTGGCACACCATTAGGGTGCCGCCCTTCGTCGTCGACATGACCTTCGATGGTGATGGAAATGCTTGGTTCGTCACCACCCACGGCCCGCTCTTTTGGGACTTCAACGGCACCCCGGAAGATACGTCGGACGATAGCTGGCAGGTGTTCGGCGAGTTCGATGGCTTTGCCTATGCCTTTCAAGGCATCGTCATCGATTCGCAAGGGACGAAGTGGGTGCTTGCCGGGCGTTTGCATCGGCTCGACGACCACGGCACGCCCACCAACGCGGCGGACGACACTTGGGAAAACTACGAGCTCACGTTTTGGCGTAGTCCCGGAACTCGACGCATCGTGCTCGGCGATGACGATCGCCTGTGGTGGCTGGGCCAGGCGGGCACCGGGGTCAAGGTGCTGCCCGCTTCCGAGCTCCACGCAGGTCCGCCGGAAGTCACGGATGAGCGCTGGGTCGCGTTGTTCACGACGGAGCTCGTGCATGACCTTGTCGTGAGCGACGACGCGGTCTGGCTCGCTACCGAGTCGGGTGTGTATCACGTGTCGCTCGGCGAAACGCTCGCGGATGAAAGCGACGACATCTGGACGGACTTCTCGGAGGCACCGGGACTTAGCGGCCAAACGGTGAGCGACCTCGAATGGGACGCAGACGCTGCGAACGTGTGGTTCACTACGCCGAGCGGCATCGTGCGCCTGAACTACGGCGCCGATCCGTTGAACGAGGCCACGAATACGTGGACTTCGTGGGCTCCCGAAGTCGAAGGGACTTCGCTCGATATCGGCCCTGTGATGACAGTGGCGCCTGACGGTGCCGTGTGGTTGCGCTCGCCGCAGGGCGCGGCCGTGAGAGTGGCCGGAGTCGACCAGGGCAACGACAGCTTGACCTATTATCATCCGTCGAGCCGCCCCGAGTATGCTTCGATCCCCAGCGACGAGCGGGTTTACAGCCTCGTCGTGGACGATCGTGGAGACAAATGGCTGAGCTGGCGAGGTTCGCTGCTCCATTTCGACGACGGCGGCACCGTGACCGACACGACCGATGACCGCTGGACTCACATCGGGCGTTCGGCGCTTGCCGAGAGCGTGATGGAGCTGTTTCCGGTTGCCGAGGGGGGTGTGTGGGTGAACAGCTTTCGCGGCAACCCCACGTCCACGCCCGGTTGTTCGGGCACCGACACGCTCTACTACATCGACGTGGGAGCCTTGACGAACGGTCTAGACGACATTTGGGTTCGGCACCCTCTCGCAGAGGTCTTGTCTTCGTGTTCCCACCTGCTCGGCCCGGATGCCTCGGGTCACCTGTGGGTCAAAGATCAGCCGCCGCAGAGTCAAGGCGGCGCGTGGCATCTGCTCGATGTCAAAGCTACACCGGCAGATCCTTCGGACGACGAGTGGGCGGCGTGGACGTCAGACGACGCACCGAGCTTCTCGGAGCAGAGCGCTGCGGTCGACCCCGCCCATGGGCTTTGGATCGGAGACTACCTCTACAGCTATGGGGCATCGTTGTCGGATGCGGACGACGACAGCTGGTCGCAACTGGGTGCCGCGTCTCCCCGCTCTTTGGCGTTGGATAGCCAGGGAGGACGCTGGTTCGGCTACCTCGCGCCGCTGCTGCGCTATCTGGACGACGGCGGTACTCCGGAGCTCGCCGCGGACGATCGTTGGGTGGAGTATTCGCCTGCGGACGGGTTGCCCGTCGAGTACATCCGCGACGTCCAGGTGGACGCGTTCGACCGCCTGTGGCTCATGGGCAATCGCTGGGATGACGAGCCGCAGCTGTGCAGACTGGACCCGTCAGGCACTCCCCTTGACAAATCCGACGACACCTGGAGCTGCTACACGACGAGCGATGGGTTGAACGATCCGGAGGTGACCGCCATGGCCGTTGCTCCGATCGGTAACGTTTGGGTCGGCACTGCCAAGGGCCTGCAGTGCCTCGAGCTCGAACCATAAACTATCGCAATTTCGTGGGCTACCCAGGACAGCGCGACCAGTTGGCGTCCTCGGTTAGCGAGATGCTCGCGGCTGCGGGCAGCATGACTTCGTAACTGGCGTCACCGTGCACGACTCCGTACTTTCCCGGTTCGAGCGCCGTAGACGTACATTCCGCGCGTAGAGCGCCGCAATCAGCTGTGCATACGTCTCCGCCGTGCTCGGCGCTTCCATGGCTTTTGATGACGATGCGTTCTCCGTCGAGCTCGACGCTGCACGTCGCTTCCACTGCCTTGCTGCAGGTGCTCGAAAGGCAAGTAGGGAAGATGACCGACACCAGCAACGAGCCATCGGCGAGTGAGCGCATGCAGAGCTCACCTTCGTTGTCGAACGTTTCGGTCCTCATGTCGCTCGCGTCCTCCGCTGAGCAAGCCCAGACCGGCCAAGACACGAACCACACAGTGAGCAAGTTCCGAATAGCCATGCGAACAAGCGTAGGGTGTCTGCGTTCGCGTCGCCATGCCGCGTGCCCCGATTCTCTCTGTCGAATCAGGGCACCCATGCACGGCTCTGCAGATCGTGCCGAATCGCGTCAAGATTCGGGTTCTTTGCCCCAGATTAGCGCGCCATCGCGATAGACCGTGATGCGGTCCCATTCGACGGGGACGTTGGGCTTGCCCTCGACATTGCACGACCAGTCGTTGGATTGATCGAAATAGTACGACGTCGGCTCCTCACCCGTGACATTGACGCGCAGGTGGATTTCGACATCCAGGTCGGGGTTGGCCTCCAGAGTGCCCGCCAACCACGATATCTCGACGAAGTGGTCGGTGCCCGGGCGGTCGACGCTGTGTATCGAGCTTGCTTCGTCGGCGCAGCGGTTGCAGAAATCGATGAAGCTCGCGAGCTTAACCTCGCGAGCTCAGGGCAATCAAGCCGTAACGAAGGCGCGCCTTGGCGCCTGTCAGTCGCGCAGATCGACGGTCTGGACACCGTCGTAGCCTAGGCTGACGACGGCGATCGAACCCAGCATGCTGATGTCCGACACGTAGCCGTCGAGCGCCACCTCGCGCACCAACTTGGGCTTTGCCGGATTACTGGCGTCGAGTACGGTCAGCTCGCCGCGCCAGCCCGTCGAGACGAGTGCGCGGTCGCCGCTGGCTCGTATGAAGTTCGAGTACCAATAGTCACCCTGGTCGAGCTCCAGGCGGCCGACTTCTAGGTCACCCGAGGTCAGGCCACCGAGGGTCAGCACGCGGGCGGCTCCGGCTCTGATGCTGAAGCAGCCCCAACAATCACCCACCAGGCCATCGTAGTAGTAGTAGCCGCTGTTCCTCAGGGTTGCGAACATCACGTCGCTGCCGAGTGCCACGTCGGCAACGGCTTCGTCGTGCCGCAGGGTCTGCCGGCCCAACACGCTCACACCGGTCTCTCCCATTTCGAAGAGCGTGACCACTTCGACGATGGCCGAGCAGGTACCGCGGGCCGTCCAGTAGTCGGCGTTTTCGGGCACGTCGAATCCAACGACCTTGGCATGCTCGGACGAACACTCTTCGAAGGTCACGTCTTCGACGACGCGTGACAGGTAGTCGATGGCGAAGCCGCGCTGCCCGGCCAGCGCCACCACGGCGCCCGGCGTGTTGAGAGTGGGCAACCGCACCGGATGGTCGGGGTCGCTGACGTCGATGCGATCCAGGAAAAAGCGCACCTTGCTGGGGTCGGTCGGGCTCGCTTCGTAGTGGCTGCGCGCCACGATTGAGCCATCCACGATGAGCCCGGTGACTCCGAGGCCGCTCGGCAATTCGAGGTAGCGGCTCTTGGCGTCGGCCGGGTCGCGCGTGTCGACGACATGCACGCCGCTTTCGATCGACCTCGGGCCGCTGTCGAGCCACTCGGTCTTTTGGTGATTGATGACCAGCGCATCGCCCGCTTGCACCATGGTGCTGCCGGCACCGGGTAGCGAGTAATCGTAGTAGCCGTAGCCCGGAGCAATCTCGAGCACGCTGGAGCCCAGCGCCTTGGGGCGAGTGGGATCGGATACATCGATCCCACTGATTCTGAGCCGCTCCTCGTAGTCGCCTCCGCGATAGTCGTACTCTGTGTGCAGCAGTATGAGGCGCTCGTCGCTGGCGAACACGTCACTCAAGTAGCGATAGGTGTCGCACGCCTCGGTGTCCCCGACCTCTACGGCGAGGCCGGCGCTGGAGCGAGGTGTCGCCACGTCTTCTAGGCTTGCCACGTCGATTTCGGTGACGTCCGAGTACCAGTTCTGTCCGATGCGTGCGACCTGCTCTCCCACCGGTACCGTGCGCGCGACATACTGCGCGAGCGTTACGTTGCTGGTGGCCTTCGGGGCGTCGCGGTCGCCGATATCGAATGCTTCTACCCGCTCGTCGCTGACCGTGAGCAGATGGCCTTCGTGCAACAGTCCGCGGCGCGCCTCCGCGTTGGTTTCGGCCACGCCTCGCGCGGTGACGTTGTCACCCTGCCAGTCGATGAGCTGTACCCCGCTCACCCAACGCCCGGAAACACACTCGAGCTCGCTGGTCGGCTCGCTTGCCTCTAGCCAACCACTGAAGGGCATGACGATGAGACCGGCCTCGTCGAACAATCGAAAGGCCTTGTGGATACGATCTTGATCTTCGACCATCCAGGCCCAATCGCCCCCAAAGTTGGCGCGATCGAGCATCACCGGCTCGGCCAGGTTCGACACATCGAACACGCTCACCGTGAGCGCGCCATCGGTGTTGCCTTGGTCGAAGCCCAGCCCCAGCAAGCGGTCGCCGCGCGGCTCCATGTGATAGAGCCAACCCGGCATCTCGAGCATACCCGCCTGTACGGGAGCGGCTGGATCACTCAAGTCGATGGTGAACAGTGGGTCGGTGCGTTCGAAAGTGATCGCGTAGCCGCGGTCGCCGTCGAAGCGCACGCTTTGCAGCTGTTCGGGCCGGGGCAGGGTCAAGCTCAGCTCGGCCAGGGGAGTCACCTCGTCCGATGCACTGACCGTGAAGGTCTCGACCTTGGGGGGAACGCTGAGATCCCAGTCGAAGGGTTGGCTGATCACGCGTAGCACACCTTCATGCTCGTCCATTTGCCAGCGGCTGTTGATCTGCCCCGCCACCTCCACGCTGGCACCCTCCACCAGGTCACCGGAGGGGTCGGAGATGTCGATCACCTGAATCGTGGACCCCTTGGGCCGATCGGCGCCCCACACCGGACCGGCGACGTAGATGCGCTCATCGTTGACGGCCAAGCTGCGGCGCCAACTGTAGGCGTACTCAGCGTCCTCGAATGCCAGCTCGTCCACTTGCGCCACGTTCGTGGGGTCGCTGACGTCGAGCGACACTAGGGTGGTCTTGGGGCGATCGGCCTCGCACCCCCAGCAGTAGCCGTTTTCGAAGGCGGCCACGTAGAGAATGTCACCGACGATGCGCGAGTCGCTGATGCTACCGGGAACCGCAAATCGCGACAGCTCGGTCATGTTTCCCGGGCTTTTGGCATCGACCACCACCACATGGCTGGTTTGTGTCCAGGCGGCCGTACCGTCGTCTTCGTCGATCACGTACTCGCCGTAGTCTTGATACAGCGCGAACACGATGCCGTCTTTGACGTACATTTCGAAGGGCGTGGCCTCGATCTTGTGACGCCCGAGCAGCTCGAGCTGATCCAGATCGCTGATGTCGATCACCGCAATGCCCCCGTACCGGCTCATGGCATACAGCCGATCGCCCACGATCTTGACGATGTCTGCCTCTTCTAGGGCTCGCTCGGGGCTTTCGGCGCCGTCGCCGCCATTGTCGTTACCGGGGGGAGTTCCACCGGTCGTGCTGCTCGCAGTGGCGGATGCATTGGCGCCCGACCCGCCGGCGCCCTCTGATCCAGCCGGTCCGTCATTGTTGCTGACGCCGGTGGGGTTGGCAGACTCGAAGAACCCGTTGCCGGAGTGGGGGGCTGGACCGCCTCCTTCACTCGAGCTGCAGGCAAGCTGGGTGGTCGCCAAGAGCAAGGTAGGCAAAAGTGCGAGGGCTTTTCTATTCGGGGTGTTCATACAGGTCCTGCCCAGAGCCACAGCACGAAATGGGCCACACGCGGTGTGCCGTTCCCCCGCACGATACCCACCATTTTTACCAGAAAAACGAAGGCTGTCACGGCGTGAAGTGCGCCAAGTTGTGCCGTGCTTCGCGACCCAGCGGGCAGGGTGATCAGCCCGGCATGGCCCAACGATGAAGCTGACCCTTCAGCAGGCGATGAACCTCGACTCCCGCCAGAATGAAGGGGCCGGTGCCCTTGGGGTCGTTTCGATGAATCGGCTCGCTCATGTAGTACTCGTAAGAGCCGTCGCGTCCGAAACCCAGTCCTGCCACCAGGCATTGGTGCGTCATGCTGATCTTGCCGTCGGGGTGCACATTGACGAACTCGCGCACCAGGCCTTCGAAGCTCTTCTGCGCAACGCTCGCGTACGAGGCGGGTAGGTAGCCGTTGCGAGTGGCCTTCGCAAAAAAGTACGTGAACATGGCAGAAGCGGACGACTCTCGGTAATTGCCGGGGGCCCCAGGCCGGTCGAGGATCTGCCACCAGGTGGCGGTTTCCCGGTCCTGCGCCTTGCTGAGGGCAGGGCCGAGCTCACTCACGATCGCGAGCAGCGGTTTTCGGTGCTGCTCGTCTCCGGCCGGGAGCAGCTCGAGCACGTCGACCACTGCCATGGCGAACCAACCGAGCCCTCGGGCCCAGAAGTGTTTCGAGAGGCCGCTCGTTGGATCGGCCCAGGGCTGCTGCTTCATTTCGTCCCAGGCGTGATAGTAGAGCCCCGTGACGGGGTCCCGCAGGTGTTTGCGAGCGACCTCGAACTCCCTGATCACTTGGTCGTAGCTCTTTCCCTGCTCGAACAGGGTCGAGTAGCGCGTCAAAAACGGCATGCCCATGTAAACGCCGTCGAGCCACACCTGGTAGGGGTACTTTTGTTTGTGCCAGAAGGCGCCCTCGCTGGTCTTGGGTTGGCGTTCGAGCTGTCGGCGCAGGATGTCCGCGGCTTGCTTGTATTTCCGTTGTTGGGTCGCTTCGAAGAGCCGCAGCAGATTGCGACCCGGCGCAACGGCGTCGATGTTGTAGTCGGTCTCTCGATACTGGGCGATGGTCCCGTGTTCGCCGACGAACGAACCGGTGACCTCAGCCAAGACCTCGGCATAGCGTGGGTCGGGTGAAACCTGGGCGAGCTCATGGTAAGCGAGCGGCAAGAGCCCAGCCGTGTCGTACTCGAAGTGCGGCTTTCGGCCCCGGTTTTCGTCCCACCCCTCATGCCTATACCAGAGGGTCTTGCGTTCGAGCTCGGAGTCGGCGAGCTTTCTTGCCCAATCGAGGGCCGAGCTGGCCGTGATCGGAAAGTGCTTGGCGCGCCTTGCAAGGGTGGTCCGCAGGCGTTGTCGAACCGGCATAGTGAGCTGCTGAGCTTCTTGGTCGAGATAGCTCACGAACTCGTCCTTGGTTTGGATGCCGCCGGGTTCTCCCTGCCACGCGGCGACGAAATGGTAGTCGAGATGCCTACCGGTCGGCGCCACCTGAACGGCGTAGTTGGCGTTGTCATTCAGCTCTTTGACGAGAGTGCCCCTCTGGAACAACACGGCCATGCCGAGCTGGTCCCCCGCGAGGCTCTGTTTCCCCCAGCTCCCCAGGTAGCTGTATGCCTTGCCCGTGATATCGGTCGCGCCTCGGATGAGCTGTGTGTCGGGGTGTTTCACTACGCCGATGGCGAAGTGTGCGATGGGTTCACGGGTGAAGAGCTTGGCGTGCACGCGCCGGCTGCCTGCCGTCATCGACAGCATTACGTCGAGGTCCATGGCTGCTTTGCCGACTTTCCAACCCTCGTAGCCGAGCCCGAGCGTCGAGAGCAGGTTGCCGTTTTCGATGATCCGCACGGAGCGACGTGCAACGTCGGAGGCGAGGCGAATCTTGTCGCGTTCGACGTAGCCGAATCCACCGGCTCCGAGCGACTCGCCCACCTTCAGGATGTCCATGCCCCAGTCCGCCATCTCGTGATACGACTCGAAGCCGTCCTGACCCACGCGCTGCAGCACGGGGGAGCTCACCCGCTTGCCGAAGATGTCGAAACCGTTCCGCCAATCGAGGTAGATTCGGTAGCCGACTTTGTCCGACTCGATGCCGGGACCTTCGTAGCGAATGAATTGGGAATGGTCGGTGTGCCCGGGTGGCGCGGTGAGCGTCTGCACATTTTTGAACGTACCGCCGACGTATTCTTTGAGCCTTGGCTGATCCCGACGGGGTTGCCACGAGCCGCCCACCTTGTGAGAAATCTCCGCTTGCGTGAGTTTCTCGAACGCCGGCTGACTCGCTTGCTCGTCGGCGACGATGCTCACCCATCGAGTTTCGGTCGCTGCTAGGGTAACGAGCACCAAGAGGGCGTCGTCGTTGCCGTCCCCATCGCGATCCACGTGCTGTGTCGGCAACACCGCTGCATTGGTCCGCGCCGCCAAGTGCCGAACGCGGGCGTCGTCGGCGTTCAGACCGAGGTCGTAGTAGTCGAGGTAGATGGGCTCGTTCTCGCGAGTGAATCGCGAGGGATTGCGAAGCTCCAGCTCGGCCACATTCTCGACGGCCGGTGCAGTGGCAGAATCAGCGGCGACGGGCGCGGCCCAAGCCACACTGGCAGGCGCCACCGGTCGCTCGGGCGGATTTTCGGGTCTGCCCGCACAGGCCGCGAGAACGAAGCCCGGGAGCGTGACGCCAGCGAGAGCGAGGCTCACCGCTCGACGCGGTGGGAGGCGTGGACGGAACCAGGAAGGTGACGGGGCCACCTCTCGAGCAATGTGTTTCAAAGCACTGGGTAATGCGCGAGCGCGGCCGTCCCATTACGCAATTTCACGATCACCCGGGTTTGTCGCGGGATGCGATTTCAAATTTCACTGGCTCTCGAACGCCCCCAGGTCCGGCGCGCTGCCCAAAAAGGGTAAGCCAACGTCGACCCCAGCGTCGATGAGATCGCTACCCGGCGCAAGGTGCATGAAGTCCACGTCTGGTAGCGAGCCATCCGGCTTGCGCGCTCCGTCGGTGCCCGCGTCGGAGAGACTCACGAAGTCGGTCTCGGAGAGGCTGACTCCGCCGTTCCACGAGTTGTTCTGCTCGTCGTCGCTGGTGGAGTTGGAGAGGCCGCCGCCATCGCCGAAGGCGATGTTGTTGCGCAACAAATGGGTGCCCGATCCGACGTCGTCGAGCATGTCGTAGTTGCGCGATCCGTTGTCGAAAGCAGTGTTGTTGAACCAGTCGATGGCGCCCGGATGGTGGTTGGCGTAAAAGCCTTGCGAGCGATTGCCCCAGGCGACGCACCTTTTCACCACGTGCCGGGGGATTTGAGCCGGGAAATCGCCGGGGTCG
>CBFGRJ010000213.1:0-12212 GCA_965651135.1 uncultured Myxococcales bacterium | reverse complement strand
GGGGCCTTTCGGTCCCTTCGAGTCCAAGTTGGGACTCCGCTGACGAGATACTTAAGTCGCGATCTATCGGCGCTATGTGCTGACTAAACCTTGCGGGTGGATGACCTTGTTCTTTGTAACGACGTTCTTTGTAACAACTGGGGCCGGCGGTGGGTTGGGCCGGTCGATGACTCAACGGCGCTAGCTCTGCAAGCTTCGTGGAAGGCTTCGATAGGCTGGGGTTCTAAGGCTGGATGCACCACCCTGCGATGGCCATCGCGACATGCGCTTTGATGCGAATCTTGTAGGGACGGAAAGAGGCTGGCCGCTCAGGACGAGCGAGCTAGCGAAAACCAGGCCAACGGCTCGGCGATCGGTTTCTTGGAAGCGATGGGTGTTGTTAGAAGCAATAGTATCCTCGCCATCCTTGGATGAAAGTCTGGCCGGTGTGCATTGAGCAGTCGGCCCAGAGTGCGTGCTCCCGAGCGCTGGAGTCGGCAGCTAGCACCGCTTTTTGATGGAGTTCAAGTCCCCAAATTCTGACAGCACGTTCGAGCGAGAAAAAAGCTGGTTCAAGCAGAGAGCGATTTGCACTCATCCACTTTCACGGAGTCGATTTGTGGAGCGCTTCACTGAACCGGCATGGAAAAGCCGCAATCGAGACGCGCCCCTGCCACCCAAATTTCATCAAGCAGCAACTTCCGTGGTTTCGAAGGTCAAGAGTCATCGGGCAAGAAAAGCAAAAAAGTGAACGTGAATTTTTGATGTCGATTTCTTGGCCTTTCGTCGGGCGACGGGGTACGCGAGTAGCTCGTCGAGTGCGTCTGGTCATGCTTGATTATTTGCGCCGCTCCGGTTCGCGCCCAAACCCACGCACTCGTCTTGCTTGTGCAGGGCTGCTCACTTGCTCCCTGGTTTGCCGAGCGAGCATCGCGGATACCGACCTGCCACCAGAGGTCGGCTACAACTACGGCGACGTGGAGACTCCACGCACCATGGCGCTGGCGGGCGCTCAGCGCGCGACCAGCTACTCGGTAGGTGGGCTGTTCACCAACCCTGCCAACATGGCGCGCACGGCGGTCTATCATCTCGGCGGTGTCGCAGAGGTGTGGCCCGAAGCCAATCGAGTGAGCTTCGGCGGGGCCGCGGTCGATTCGATCGTCAACAGCAAAGGTGTGGCCGGTGGAATAGGCTTTACCTGGAATCAACAAGACAAGGACGGGCTGGGACGCCAGTACAACGACCTCAGGTTCGCCCTCGCCTTCCCCTTGCAAGATCGCTTGTTTCTCGGGCTCGGAGGGCGCTACCTCTGGCTTTCTCAGGATGGCCATGGGCCGCTCGGGGCTAGCCTTGCTTCGGGTGGCCTGAGCGAAGACCGCATCGTCGAGGGGTTTAGCTTCGACGCGGGTGCGACGGTCAAAGCCAGCGACGAAGTCTATATTTCAGTGGTGGGCAACAATCTGAGCGACCCCGGTACTGGGTTTCAGCCTTTGAGTGCTGGAGGGGGCGTTGGTTTTGCCAGCAAGCAGTTCGGAATCGAAGCCGATGTGGTGTTCGATTTCACGACCTGGGACGAGACGACCGTGCGAGCCATGGGAGGCGCCGAGTTTCTCGTAGAAGATGCAATACCGATTCGAGCCGGGTACCGCTACGACACCGGCGCGGAATCTCACGCCGTGAGCTTGGGCTTGGGTTACGTGGAACGCAGCTTCTCGGCCGATGCCGCGGTTCGGCGAATCGTGAGTGGTGACAAAGCTACTGCCATAGTGATCGGCGTCACGCTGCATCTCGAAGCGAGTGGATTGACGCCCTCGCCCACGAATGCTTTCTGAATACCTTCGACCTCACTTCGACCTCAGGGTGCGCTGAAGTCCAGTTCCAGCGTGTGACTGCTGATATCGCCTTGAGCTTCGTAGGCTACGATCTGAAGCAGGTAGCTTCCGGGCTCGAGCGTGGCGGGCGTGTATTGCTCGGTGGCACCGAAATCGTCCGAGAAGCCCCAGAACGTACCATTGCCTGCGAAGAGCCAGAGTACCGGATCGCCGGTGGCCGTATCGACCATGATGTCCAACACCGTGGGCTCGCTGACGCTGAAGCGATAGAAGCGGCTGTCGCCGGCGCTGATGTCGGGTAGCTCCTGATCGTAGCGCTCACCCGGCGAAAAATCACCCAATTCGTGCCAGGAGCGCGTGAAGAGGCTCAGCGAATACCCTTCGACGGGCACCACCGGCGACACGGTGACTCGATAGGTGCTCGGCTGGAGCACTGCGGCGAACTGCGTGAGCGTCGTGGAATCGATCACTAGCTCGCCCATTTCGTCGGCCACGTAGACATTGGCGTATCCCGTGGAAATGGTTCCGGCCAGCACCGCCTCTTCCTCGAGGTGCAGGACGCCCGAGTGCCACTCGCCGGCGGAGAGCTCGTCCCCTTCGACTGGGTCGAGCTCTTCGTCGCTACCGATACTCCCGAGCGTTTCGGGTAGCTCGATGTGAATGTCGTACGGCCCCTCCCAGGCGCTGTTGGTGCTCACCCAAACCACTACGGTTTCGTCCGATAGGGCCGTGTAGCTAATGCCGTCTCGATCGCTGTCACCGCCGGAAGCGATACAGGGAGTCTTGTTCGAGCATCCCGCCATCACACCGAATATTGCATCGATGCCGTAGTCACCGACGCTGTCTTCCAACTCGAAGACGGAGAGCGTCTGACCGGCTGCCACATCGATCACGAACATGGCGTCGGGCGCGTTCGCAGAGGCAAGCTCGCAGCCCTCCCCCGTAAACGCCTGCCGATCCGAAAAGTCAGCGCTGAAGCTGCCCCCTGAGATCCGATCGGGGCCATCCAAGAAGAGCTTTTCTTCACACGAATCAGCGGTCTGTCCCCCGCGCGGGCTGCAGGTGGGTACCTCGCGCAGGTGATCGCAAATGTCGTCTCCGCAATCGGTATTTGCCTCGACCAGACAACCGTCATCGTCGAGGGTGCAGCCTATCAGCACGTTGTCTACGCAGATTGCCCCAGGTGCCTCGCAGTTTTCGGGCGGGTCGTCGCAGGCTGGGTTCTGCGTGCCAGTCGACTGCGTGCTCGTACCGCTACCACCGGTCGCCTGATTCGTGCTGTCGCCCGTGCTGGTACCCATTTCTCCCGCGGCGCCGCTGCTTCCACCCGCGCCGTCCATCGAGCCTTCTCCACTAGGCCCCTTGCTGTCTTTGTTCCCACACGCTGCTATCGCCACGAATGCGGCCATGCACGAGGCGACCCACCGGGCACCCTTGCGTTTACCGAGTTTCTCCACTCTTCCAAAGTTAACAAGAAGAGCGCTCCAGCGCCAATGCGCACTCGCACGCACACACGGGGCGATCGTGCACTCTCACTCTAGGGCCTTGGCAAGGTTTGTCAGAAGCAGTGTGGCACCCGCGTCGAGCTTGTCATTATCCGTCTTTTCTTGCGGGGGCAGCGCGGCTTCGCTCCGCACTTGATCCACCGCGCGCGGATTCCTGAACCAGTCCTCGTCGTGGGCCATCGTGAGCTCGTTGGCCCGCAGGACCCCCAAAAACAAGCCGCAAAACCGCTGCACGTCGTCATCGTGCAGTCGCACCACGACTCCGGCGGCGTGACCCGGTAACGATACCCGAATGGCACGCTGGCTTTCGGCCTCGAAGCACTCTCTGAGCGCGCGGGCTCCCTGGAGTGCGGCCCGCCGCAGCAGCACCCTGAGGGCGGCCATTCTGGATTCGATCAGAAAACAAAGGCAGAGCGAACGCCGTGCAGCGTCGCTCGTACTCTTGCTGGCGCCGAGGCGCCTACGCAAAAATTCACGATTGGAGAGCAGCAGTCCGAACAGCGCGCCCGTGCGCCTGCGCTCGAGCCCATAGGGGTCGTGCCGAATCGCGAACGGCTGATCCCGTGGGGCACTGGCGTCGACGAATGCAGAGCCCAATCTAGCCAGAGCGCGCACCCAGCTGGCAGGCGCAATGGTAGCCGGGAGGGGACCCGGATCGAGATTCAGATCCTCCATGAGCCGGGAGTCGGAGAAAAAGTCGAGCAGTGCGCGCGGAGTGATACGCGCGGGCCATTCCACTTGCGCCTTCTGGGCAAGCGCCTGCTCGATCAGGGCGTCGAGCCCGAGCTCGGGAGTGGTTTGCCAGACGTCTTCGGTGCGCTTGAGCCATCGTTCTGCCAGAGCGTAGGGGTCTTCACAGGGCGCCTGAATCTCGTCGGGCGAGCTGAGCGACATTCTGACGGCGAGCTCTTGGCGCCGTTCCCACAAGAGCGCTACCGCCTCGTGTGTGGGTTGGCTGTGTCGTACGACTGCGCGCAGCCAGGCGTGGCGCGTCTCTGGCTCTCGAAGGGCAGAGATCAGCATGCTGTGCAAGGTGAAGCTGCCCCGCTCTGGTTCTTCGAGCGGATGGGTGTCGCGTTTGCGTCGCTGGCTCAAGGTGATGAAGAGGTCGCTGTTCACCCGTTGCTCGGTGAAACGGTACACCCAGCGGGCGAGCGCCGGCGCTACGGGGTCCTGCGTCAGCTGTCGCAGCTGTTCGTAGGTGCGGCGACCGCACACCCAGCGCGAGCTGTGGTACGGGTCGAGCCGCGGCAGCTCGCCAGTGGCCAACCACCGGCGAAATGCCAGCCAGCGCTCGGCGAGCCTTTGGAGCTCACGGTCCACCGTCAAGGGATCGAACTCTTCCATAGCCATGCTCAGCTGGCCTTCTAAGCTAATTGATCCGACATTCGATGAACATCCCCAGCCGCTCCACCCCACGCCGTGCGTTGTTTACGGCTTTCGGGCCTGTTGGCGCCATGCAACACTAGGCGCCGTGATCGTCGACCAGCAAGAACTAGAAGCGGTCCGCAGCGCGGTGCGGAGCCTCATGCGCCACTACGATGTGGATTACTGGCGTCGCATGGACGAAACCAAGAGCTTCCCGTCGGAGTTCTTCGACGCCGTGGGCCAAGCCGGTTATTTTGGTACGCTCATTCCCGAAAGCCATGGAGGGAGCAACGCCGGGCCGCGGGTTGCCAGCATCGTGGTAGAAGAGATCAATCGCCAGGGGGGCGATGCGGCGGCGATCAATGCGCAAATGGCGATTTGCGGGACGCTGGTGCGTCATGGCACCGAACAGCAGCGCGCCTATTTGAGCGAGATAGCAACTGGCCGCCTGCGCTGTCTGGCCGTTGCAGCGACCGAGAGCGACAGCGGGGCGGACATGAGTCAGCTGAGCAGTACCGCTCGGCGCGAGGGTGACGCTTGGGTCATCAGCGCTAACAAGATGTTCATTTCGATGGTGGAGCACACTCAGCTCTTGCTGTTGTTGGTGAATACCGAGGCCGGTCCGACATTGTTTTTGGTCGACACACACACAGCCAAGGCGCACCTCGAGGTGCACCCTATGCCCATGTTGGTCAACCGCCTCACGACGTCGCTGTTCATCGATGGCCTCGAGTTGCCGGACACGGCGCGAATCGGTGAGCCCGGCGCCGGCCTCTACTGCTTGATGCAAGGCTTCGCGCTGCGGCGAATTTTAGCTGCCTCCGAGTCGATTGGGAACGCCCGCTTTTTGCTGGACAAGAGTCTGGAACAAGCGAAGTCACGGCATACTTTCAATCGCCCAATCGGTCAGAACCAAGGTGTGCAGTACCCGCTCGCGCAAGCCTTCGCGAAAGTGGAGGCCGCTGACTTGATGCGGTGGGATGCGCTCGACCAGCTCGAGGCCGGCGCGGACGCCGGTGGTCGCTCCGCCCTGGCGAAGATCCTCGCTTCTGAAGCCGCATGGGAAACGGCGCGCGCCGCGCTGACCGCATTCGGTGGCTGGGCGCTGGCCTCGGAAATGCACATCGAGCGAAAGCTTCGCGAATGCACGGTCTTCGTGTTCAATAACATGCTACTGAGTTACGTTGCGCAACGTGTGCTTGGTTTGCCCAAAGCCTTTTAACCTGCATCCTAACCTGCCGCGCCCATCTGTTCGGGCAGCGTAATACGTGCTAACGTTGGCCCCCTCGCCATGTCACCCTCTACCAGCAGAAGGTTCGCTTTCATGTCGGGTGGGGGTGAAGCCGGTGAGGCAATGCGCAGCATAGACTGGGGCAAAACGCCACTCGGTCCGGTCGACATCTGGTCCAACGCCCTGCGCACCACAGTGGCTACCCTGCTGCGTTCCAGGCACCCGATGTTCCTCTGGTGGGGACCGGAGCTGGTGCAGCTGTACAACGACGCCTACCGGCCGAGCTTCGGTGCAGGCAAACATCCGGCGGCCATGGGGCAACGCGGCACCGAGTGCTGGCAGGAGATCTGGCCCATCATCGGGCCGCAGGTCGAAGGCGTCATGTCGCGCGGTGCTGCAACGTACCACGAAGATCAGCTGGTACCGATCTTCCGCAACGGCCGACTCGAAGAAGTATTCTGGACCTATGGGTATTCTCCGGTTCTGGACGATGACGGCAGTATAGGCGGCTGCCTCGTGGTTTGTACGGAGACGACAGGGCGTGCGCTCGCCGAACGACGCTTGACGTCCTTGCAACATCTCGCGCAGCGGACGGTTGTCGAGGCCGACATGCGCAGCATCATCGACGCCACGGTGCGGGTGCTCGAGCAGCTGGCCATCCACGACGTCATGTTTGCCATGGTGTACGCGGGCTGGAAGGGGGGCGCCTTGAAGCGCACCCTCGGCCTCGAGCAAGAGCGCGCTCGGCTGCTCGACGAGTTCTTGAGGCCAAGGCTGGCAGAGCTGGCACGAGCAACGGAACCGCTGGAGCTTCCCTCGGCGTTGCAGTTTCCGAGCAGAACTTGGCCCGAGCCCGTGGAGCGAATCGTCGTCGAGCGGTTCGGTGAGAGTGACAGCTATGTGGTGTTCGGGCTGAGTCCGCGCCTCTCGTACGACAAGGCGTATCACGAATACCTGGCCCAGGTGGCAGGACACATTACGGTCAGCGAGGCCAGAGTCACCGCATTCCGCGCGCGCCTATTGGCAGAAAACGAGCGCAATAGTCTGCTCATGCAGGCGCCGATGGCTACTGCGCTGCTTGCGGGGCCAAAGCTGGTCTACCAGCTCGCGAATCAGAGATACATCGAGCTCATGGGCGGTCGAGACGTCTTGGGTCGAGAATACTTGGACGCGTTTCCCGAAGTGGCTGGAACGCCGGTGACCGACATGCTGCTCGAAGCGTACCAAAAAGGTCAGCGCTTCACGGTCGACGAAATTTGTGTCCCGCTCGACCGAGACGGCGATGGCGCGCCTGAGGACTGCTATTTCACGTTTGCCGTCGAACCGCTCCGCGAGCCTTACGGTAAGACCTACGGACTCATGATCGTCGCCATGGATATCACCGCTCGAGTTCAGGCGCGGAAAGAATTGGAGACCACCCAGGTGGAGCTCTTGGAGGCGAGCCGCGCCAAAGACGAGTTCCTCGCCATGCTCGGCCACGAGCTGCGCAATCCGCTTTCGCCGATCATGACGGCGCTGGAACTGATGCGTCTGCGAGGCATTCGTGACGGGGCCGAAGAGCGGGCCATCATCGAACGCCAGCTCGGCCACGTGGTGACACTGGTGGACGACCTCTTGGATGTCTCGCGCATTACGCGCGGTGAGCTGACCCTCGACCGCAAGCGAGTCTCGCTGGGTGACGTGGTTCGGAGAGCCATCGAGCAAGCCAGCCCCTTGATCGAACGGGGCGGACATCGCCTCGAGGTCGACGTCGACGATGCGGTTTTCGTAGACGGTGACCCAACACGCCTAGCTCAAGTCATCGCCAATCTTCTGACCAATTCGGCCAAATACACTCCTCCGGGTGGTTTGATTTCAGTGCGAGCCGGGCGCGAGGGCGACCGCGCGGTCATTCATGTGGTCGACAACGGTATTGGCCTGGCGGCGCAAGACCCAGAACGCTTGTTCGAGGCATTCCATCGCGAAGGGCGGTCCCGAAAGCATGGCAGTCTCGGATTGGGTCTGACCATCGTCAAGAGCTTGGTGGTCGCTCACGGCGGACAGGTTTCGTTGCACAGCGCGGGGATTGGTCAGGGTACCGAAGGCGTGGTCAGCCTACCGCTCGCCAGTGCGGCTTACGATGTCGAAGAGCAAAGTGAACGACGTGCATCTAGCTCGGTACCCCCACGGCGCCTCTTGATTGTGGATGACAACGAAGATGCGGCAAATCTTCTCGGCGCAGCCCTGCGCCGCCTGGGTCACGACGTGCGGGTGGCCAACGATGGTGCGGCGGCGCTGCGCTTGGCTCAAGAATACGTGCCTCACGTGGCTCTGCTCGATCTCGGAATGCCCGTGATGGACGGCTATGAGCTCGCTACACAGCTGCGCAAGCAAGCCGCATGGCGAAAAGTTCGGCTGGTTGCCGTGACCGGTTACGGTCAACCTTCGGATCGTGAGCGCACACAAGCGGCGGGGTTCGACGCGCATTTGGTCAAGCCGGTCGATGTCGTCGGAGTCGATCAACAGATCCGCGAACTGGCGTCGGTCGAGTCATGACGTTCCGTGCTTGGCTTGCTGGGAGCTGACGGCTAAGGTCACGCCGATGATTCGAGCCGAACAAGCCCTGATACGCCTGAAACAAGGGAATGGCCGCTTCGTGGCGGGCCGTCAGAATTACGGCCTGACGGACGAGGCTCGGCGCAACCAGCTGGTTTATGGCCAGGAGCCCTTTGCCATTATCTTGGGGTGTTCGGACTCGCGGGTACCGGCCGAAATCGTGTTCGACCAAGGCCTAGGGGATCTGTTCGTCATCCGCGTGGCGGGGAACGTAGTCGCCCCGTCTCAGGTGGGCAGCGTCGAGTTTGCGGCCGACCGCTTCGGGACGCGCTTGGTCGTGGTCCTTGGGCATTCCACGTGTGGCGCCATCGTGACGACCCTCGAGCAGCTGCAGCGCCCAACGGGTGGTCAGTCGCCGAACCTGCGCTCCATCGTCGAGCGAGTTCGACCCTCGGTCGAACCACTGCTGGCCACCGATCTCGTGCGCGATCAAAATGCCCTCGTACGCCATGCGGTGCGCGCCAACATCATGGCCTCCACCAATCAGCTGCGCCACGGTTCGCAGATCTTGGAACAACTCATTCAGTCCGATGGCCTGCGGGTCGTGGGAGCCGAATACTCGTTGGAGACGGGTGTGGTCGATTTCTTCGACGGCGCCGAGTTTTGAACCGAGCGCACCATTTCATTAGCGGGAGCGATTCCCGGTGGCTCCCGCACATGCGACCGGCGGCTCGCTACAAAAAGCTGCATTCGCCGCGAGCGGGTCTTCGTCTATGGAGACGAATGATGGATGCAAAGGATGAGGTGGGAGGGTGCTTTGGGGCCGGGGCCGTTGCCAGGTTTCCCTCAAAACCTTGAAAAGGTGAGCTCCCGCTGGGGAGGTGCTCGGACTTACGATAGCTCCTTCGTAGATCTAGAAGGAGAACATCAGGTATGCCGTACGACGTCGTCATCGTGGGAGGTGGCCCAGCCGGACTTTCTGCCGCTCTTGCTCTCGGCCGGGCGCGCAAGCGTGCACTGTTGTGCGACGCAGGGGTGCGGCGCAATGAACGCGCCGTGCATATCCAAAATTTCGTGACCCGCGACGGTACCCGTCCCGATGACTTTCGCCGCATTGGCCGAGAGCAGCTGAGCATTTACCCGAATGTCGAGGTGCGAGACGCACGCGTGCAGACCATTACCGGCGCTCGAGGAGCGTTTCGCGTAGCCGTGGATTCGAGCGTCGTCGAGACGCGGCGTGTGCTGCTGTGTACCGGGATGATCGACGAAATGCTTCCCATCGACGGCTTCGGTGATCTGTGGGGTCACGCCATCTTTCAGTGTCCCTATTGTCATGGCTGGGAAATACAGGATCGCATCTGGGGATTTTTGGGAGGCTCGGACGATTGGTCACACTTCATTCGGTTTGCGCTCATGCTGCGAGGCTGGACGCGCGAAGTCGTCGCCTTCACGGGCGGCGCGCTCGAGGTGCCGGAAGAAGGACGACGCAGCCTCGAGGCTGCGGGGGTTCGCCTCGAGACCGCGCCTGTGACTCGCGTCGTCGCAGACGGCCATCGCCTCGAGGCAGTCGAGCTCTCCAACGGTACACGGGTGCGATGCGAGGTGCTCTTCGCGCATCCCCCGCAACGACAGGTCGAATTGGTGCAGGCACTCGGTGTGGCGCTGGACGACAACGGTTACGTGCAGGTCGATCCGACTAGCCGGGAGACCTCTACCCCTGGAATCTACGCGGCGGGCGACTTGACCACGCGCGTGCAGGGTGCCGTGCTTGCTGCGGCTGCCGGCATGCAGGCAGTGGCAGCCCTCAACGCCGAGCTCACCATGGAACTGGCCTGCGCCGCAGCCCTGTGATGGCACGCGACGCGGTGCTCTCCAGGCTTAACAAATACATATGAGCGAGCAGCTTCTGGGTACGTGTTTTGCAGCACCTACCCGACCGCCACCCCGGTCGGCGCACACGCTGACAGCCCGTCGAGAGTGCCAAGGCGGAAACTTCTGCACCTTTGGCCCATGATGCCGTAGATTCGAAGGATCGTGGCACGGCAGATGGAATTCGAGCGTAGCGCTGGGCGCTATTGGGCAGCAGTGACCTTGGCACTCGGGTGGCTTGGGGCGTATGCCTGCGGTGGTGACGACGGTGGCTCTTCAACGACGTCGAGTCACGGCGCCACGGGGGGAAGCGGTGGCTCGAGTGACGCGAGCGGCGGGTCCGCGGGTGAACGCAGCACCGAGGCGGGCGGTAGCGCCGGCGAGGTGGGGACTGGCGGTACCAACTCGGGTGGCACCAACTCGGGTGCCACCAGCTCGGGCGGCACCAGCTCCGGTGGTACGGGTGGTCATGAATCGTTCCTGCCGTTGTACGAAAACGGCAGCCGCCTGCGCGCCGTGTCCCTGGGTGAGATAGGTTCCACGGCGCGACAGCTGCAGGTTTGGTACGACACGGAGCTCGAGACCGAATGCAGCTTTGCCCGTGCCGAAGACGGCGAGTTTCGGTGTCTACCTTTGCGCCAGTCGCTGAGCCCGGGCTTTTTGGATCCCGAGTGTGAGCAGGCGGTCTACTACGACGGGAAGGTGGTGCCTTGCACCGAGGTTCCTCCCTATCGCGGCGAGGAGATCGAGGTCGAGGGCTGCGCGGGCACGCGCATCGTTCGCATGCAACCGATCTCGACCACCGAGGTGTATCACGAATCGTGTTCTGCCCAACCCACGGAGCTGCCATCGGGCTCGACGGTCTGGCAAGACGACGAGGTCTTGCCTCCCGAGACCTTCGTTGCGGCGACCGAGCGCGAGCGTATGAGCGCTCTGGGTTTCGGTATTCGTGAATGGATCGGCGAGGATGGCTCGCGACAAGTGGTGGGGCTGGTCGACGAAGCGCGCGGGGCTTGCTCGCCGCGCGAGTTGGCCGGAGCGGGTTGGCGCTGCTTGCCCACTCCGGCCTACCTAGACAGCCCTTGGTGGTTTGCCGACGAGGCGTGCAGTAGCGATCCCCTGGCGTATGGTGTCAAAGTCTCCGCGTGTAGCGAGCCAGTTTCGCTGGCGCTGTCGATCGACGTCGAGGGCTCCGGGCTGCCAAGCTTACTATCGCTGGGAGAACCCGTGAGCGGCACGGTCTACGAGAAAAGCTTCAGCACCACGGAGTGCACGGCCCACCCGGCCGAAGAGGTGCTGTGGACCTTGTATCCGATCGAAGGGCAATTCGACGCGACTCAGTTGTTCGAGCTCACCGACACGGCGCTGGGCAGCGAGCGTATCCGCACGCTCCACAACACCATCGAAGAAACACCGCTCACCTTGGTACTTGGAGACGGGAGAGGTCCCGTCTTCTTCGATGAAGAGCTGGGGACCCGGTGCGTGGCCTTCAGGTACGAGGGCAGTTGGATCTGCGTCCCCGACAACTACACTTATGCCTACGAGCTCCACTACGCTGACGCCGATTGCAGCGAACCCCTCGTGGGGCTCGCGAGCGAATCGGAGCTCCTCTTGTTCGTCGAGCGCAACCACTGCGTGCGCGAAGGTTTCGCCGACGATGTTCTCGAAATCTACGCTACAGAAGAGCTCTATTCGGGCGATGTCTACAGCGACGCCGGCGGAGACTGTCACGCCACCGAAGCCAACCCCGATCTGGAGTACTATCGCGTGGCGCCGGCCGCCGACGCCTACGCCGAGCTCGACGAGAGCATCGAGTGAGCGCCGGCTAGTTATTTGGGTACTTCGAACGTCGGACAGCCATATTCGACGCTGACGCTCTGGGCTCCCTCTTTT
>CBFGRJ010000212.1:0-12247 GCA_965651135.1 uncultured Myxococcales bacterium | reverse complement strand
CGCATTGCGCGGCCGCCGCCGAGCTCTGGCAGAGGTTCCCTGAGCTCGTGCTGGAGCGGATGCAACAGGACCTCGCGCTGGGCAACGTCACGGGCGCGCTACTGTGGGCGGACTCTGCCCCGCTCGGGCAAACGCGCGACCTTTTGGACTTGCTGCGAGAACGGCTGCGCATCTTGGAACTGGGCAGGGCGCCGATGGATCAGCTGCGACGCTGGCTACTGAAGCGCACCGCTGCTCGTACTAGCGGATGGCGCGAGGCATACGCGTTTTTGTGCGCGGTGGAAGAAGCGCTCGCGCCGTTACCGTTGGCACGTTGAGAGCGTAGCGTGACAGTCGATGCAGCGCTATGGTGTGGCCCGTGAGTCACGACATGCGCGCCGTGGTGCTCGACGGGGGTTTCGGGCTCGAACACTTGCAGCTCTGTCGAAGGAGCAGACCGAGCCCAGGACCGGGGCAGGTGCTGCTACGCGTGCGCTGCGCTTCTCTGAACCAGAGAGATCTGCGCATGGTGCTGGGGCAATACTACGCGCGTCTCCCCATGCCGCTGGTCGTAGCTTCGGATGCCGTCGCCACCGTGGAAGCTCATGGCCAAGGCGTCGCGCTACCAGCTCTCGGAACACGCGTGTGCCCGTTGTTTGCTCCGGGATGGATGGATGGTCCTCCTCCGCACGACGTATTCGCCACGACCCTGGGTGGCCCGCGCGATGGCACGCTCAGCGAGTACATGGTCGTCGATTCGACTGCGCTCGTCGAAGTCCCTGATACGCTCAGCGACGCGCAAGCTGCCTCCCTGCCATGCGCCGGCCTAACCGCATTCAGCGCCCTGTTCACGCTGGGCAAGCTCGAGCCGGGCCAGCACGTCCTCTGCTTGGGAACAGGCGCTGTCTCGCTGTTCGCTCTGCAATTCGCCAAGGCACATGGAGCCATCGTGACCGTCACCAGCAAGAGCGACGAGAAGTTGGCCCGGGCCGAACGCTTGGGCGCCGATCATCTGGTCAACTACCAAAAGACGCCGGACTGGGGGCGACAGCTGAAGAAATCGATGGGCGGCGTCGATCATGTGATCGAAATAGGAGGCGCGGGGACGCTCGAGCAGTCGCTGGCCGCGCTAAGGCCGGGAGGCAGCGTCAGCTTGATCGGTGTCTTGAGCGGCGAAGCAGGGCCGGTCAACCTACTGCCGATCGTGATGCGCCAACTCAAGGTTCAGGGCGTTTTCGTGGGGCACAAACGTACCTTCGTCGAAATGCTGCGATTCATCCGCAATCATTCGATCGAACCGGTAATCGGGCCCATGTTCGAGCTCGGCCAGTTTGCGCAGGCGTTTCAACAATTGGCCGCCCAGCAGCATTTCGGCAAGATCTGCGTAAAGCTCGCCTGATAAGTGGGGCAACTCGGCTGATTTCGAGCTGGGCCTTGAGCAGCCGTCGAGACGGGACTATGCCTTGAACGCGATGCACACGAGGGTCAATTCGGTTTGGATAGCGCTGAGCCTCTTGGTTTGCTCGGCGTGTGACAAGAAGCCTGCCACGCAAACGGAACCATCCGCGAAAGCCTCGGCAGCAGCGAGCGCCGCCGACCTAGGGCCGGCCATCGACCGCATGAAGCTGCCCGCGGATCTCGGAAAGATGGCGATCCCCGAGGACAATCCGCAGACCGAGGCAAAGATCAAGCTGGGGCAGCAGCTCTTCTTCGACAAGCGGCTTTCCGTCGACGGCTCGCGCTCGTGCTACAGCTGTCATCTCAACGAACATGGCACCGGTGGCAAAGAACCCACCGCCATAGGCGCCAAAGAAAAGCCGCTGCCGCGCCACAGCCCGGTGCTCTGGAACGTCGGCTACCTGTCGCGCTTCTACTGGGACGGCCGCGCGGAGTCGATGGAGGCACAGATCAAGGGCGCTTGGGGCGGCGGTAACATGGGCGTGGGAGCGGACAAGTTGGACGCCAAGGCCAAAGAGATCGGCAAGATCCCCGGCTACAAAGCTCAGTTCGAAGAAGTCTTCAAGGACGAGGGCGCCACGGCCGATACCATCGCCAAGGCGATTGCCGCTTACGAACGCACGCTGATCTGTGACGATACCGCCTACGACAAATACGCCAAGGGTGACAAGCAGGCGCTGAACGAGACGCAAAAGCGAGGGCTCGAGCTGTTCATGGGCAAAGCCGGCTGCACCGCCTGCCACACCCCACCGTTCTTTTCCAGCGCCTACATGCTGAAAGAAGGCACCTACTTCAATGTGGGAATCGGCATCGAAGGTAAAGAAGAAGCCGATGTAGACGTGGGTCGCATGAAGGTGACGGAAAAGGAAGCCGACTGGGCGGCATTCAAGGTGCCCACACTCAGAAACGTGAGCAAGAGCGCACCCTACATGCATGACGGCTCCAAGGCGACACTGGAAGAAGCCGTGCGTTTCATGGCCGGCGGTGGGTTCAACAACAAGAACAAGAGCCCGCTGATGACGGACAAGCAGCTCAGCGATGCAGAGATCAAAGACCTGGTCGCGTTCCTTGGTGCGCTCGAGTGCGGCGGCAAACTCGAGGAACCGAAGCTACCGGAATAAGCGAGGCTGCGTCAGTTCAGAGCGCCTGCTTCTCACAGCGCGTCGAGCCACTCGGGTTGCATAGCTGGCCCGGACCGCAATCTTCGTCCTTCACGAACTTGCCTTGCTTGCAGCTCACGACGGAGGTTTTGTCCGGCGTGCATGCCGCCGCTCCCTCCATTTCGGGGTCGCAGGGGTCGCCCTTGTCGGCGATGGACATATCGCAGCTGAGCTTGCCCGACGTCTGACAGCCTTCCGGCCCCAAGCAACGGTACAGCGGTTCCATTTTTCCCGCCCGACAGGTCAAGAGCTCCTGCGCGCCGACGGCACACGCCTTGCTGCCCTCTTCTTTGCAAGGGTCGCCGACGCTCGCCATCGACTTGTCGCAGAGGGCGCGGCCGCGGCTGTTTTCACAGCCAGCACTGCCGCGGCAAGGCTCGAAGCGATAGCTACCGGAGCGGCACACGATCATTTGATGATCGCTGACGCAGCTGGCCACCCCCTCCTCGCCCAGGGAGCACTGATCGCCGGGTTTGTTCTTGGTGATATCGCACGCTACACCCACCGTCGGCAGCACGGCACAGCCCCCGGGGCCCCGACAGGGGGTGGCGATGTACTTGCCATCTTGGCAAACCAGCTGCGTACTCGGGTTCAAACAGCGAGCTTCGTTCGGATCACAGGAGCTACCCACACCGGGTTCGCAAGCCGAAACGAGCACCAGCACGGCGATGAAAAAGCGCGGCATACGGAGCACGCAGAGAGTCTAAGCGACGCCCGAGGCTCTGGGTGAATTTTTGGGAAGCTCTCAAAGCTCAGGGTTCAGCGGATCGTGCGGATCGAGGCGTTGACCGACCTGACGCCGCGGGGGTTTCGGGCGAGGTGGGCCAGCCGGTGCCTTGCGCGAATCAGCCGCGGGTTTCGTGTTCGAGGGCGCGGTCTCGCGCTCTCGTGCTGCTTGCATCTCGGCCCGCAACCGATTCCGCTCACCCTCGAGCTCGAGCAGGTGTCGACGCGCCTCGTGCAACTGGCTCCGCTCGGCATCGATGAGCGCCTTGTAGCCGGCGATCAGGCGCTCTCTATCGGGTCGCAGCTTTCCGAAGTACGCCGCGAATGCACCGATCAGGAGCGCGGCACTCAAAAAGGTGGTCGCTGAAAGTGCAATGGTGGACCGCCTCAGCCGCGCATCGTGGCGAAGGGCCGCCATGCGCCGTTCGTGTTCGTGCAAGCACCTAGCCTGCTCCAGCTCCAAATGCTTCTGAACCTCGGCGCGCACCCGCTCGATTTCTGCGGTTTTCAAGCGTTCGAGGCGCGCCTGTTCTGCTCGCGCCCGCTCTCGTTCTTCGCGCTTTCGGCGCTCCTCCAAAGCAGCCTGTCTGATGCGAACTTCCTCTTGCAGTCGCTCGCGCTCGGCATGTCCTACAGCCGCTGCGACCTGCCGCTCCTCGGCCTCTCGCTGTTCCCGCTCCACGCGCTCCCGTTCACGTTCGAACGGCTGGTTCAATGAGAAGATCAGCGAAGTGTCTCCGAGCTCGCCCATACGGTCCACTCCAACGGGCCGCAATCGGGGCCCGCTTCTTTCGACACGACGGCTCGATAGGAATTGGGTGGCGCTCAGGGATAATAGCGACCACCAGCCCCCGCGAGGCGTCTAAGCCCGGCGGCTGGCTCGAATCGCTCTCCGTGCGTCTCCTGCAATCGCTCGAGCCGGCGCACCACTTCGCCGGCGCCTAGGCTGTCCACCAGGCGCAGCGGACCTCCGAGGTAGGGCGGGAACCCCAAACCGAAGATGGCGCCTATGTCGGCGTCGCGAGCGGAGCTCAAAATCCCATCATCCATGCAGCGAGCGGCCTCGTTCACTAGGGTGAGCACACAACGCTCCGCCAGCTCGGTCCCTTCTACCTGGCGATTCGGCGTGACTCCCAGCACACCGTAGACCAATGGATCGACGGGGCGCCGGCCTCGTTTGAAATCTTCACCATACTGATAGAAGCCGCGAGCGTTCTTGCGCCCGAGGCGCTTGTCGTCGATGAGTTTGTGCGTCGCTTCTGGTGGGCGCATGCGATTGCCGAACGCTTCGAGCATGGTGACCGCCACCTTGGCCGCTACGTCGATTCCGATCTCGTCGAGCAAAGCAATCGGTCCCACGGGAAACCCGTATTCGACCAAAGAGCGGTCGAGCTTTTCGATAGCAACGCCCTCCTTGAGGATGAACAGGGCTTCGTTCAGGTAGGGCGCTAGCACCCGAGTGGTGAAGAAGCCGGGGCCATCGTGGACCACGATCACCGTCTTGCCCTGCTTCTTGCCGAGTGCCACCGCCGTAGCAGTGACCCAGGACGCCGTTTCGTCGGTGACCACGACCTCCAAAAGCGGCATCTTGTGGACCGGTGAAAAGTAATGCATCCCGATCACGCGCTCGGGATGTTTGGCCTGCGAGGCAATGGCTCGGATGGGAAGCGACGAGGTGTTCGACGCAAAAATAGCCTCGGGGTGCCCCCATTGTTCTACATCCGCCAAGATGCGTTGCTTCAGGGCGAGGTCTTCGAAGACCGCCTCCACCACGAGCTCGGCGCCGGCAAAGCCGGAGTAGTCCTTGGTGGCCGTGATGCGCGAAAACGTTCGCGCGCTTTCACCGGGTGTCAGCCGCCTCTTTTTGACACCTTCTTCGAGCAAGCCATGAACGTACGAGAGCCCGCGCGCCAAAGCAGCATCGTCCTTGTCCTTCATGCGGACGAAGAGTTCCGCTTTCGTCGCGGTGACGTGTGCGATGCCTGCGCCCATCAACCCGGCACCGATGACCGCTACCCGCGACACTTCGCGGGCCGCTGCTTCCGAATCAGAGACCCCGCGCTCTTTCTTGAGCTCCTGGGTCGCAAGAAAAATCTGGATTAGCTGGTACGCTTCGGGGCTCACGGCAAGCTCGCCAAATGCCTGCGCCTCGGCCTCCAAACCTCGCCGCATCCCGCGCTCGAGCCCCAGCTTGACCACCTCCAACACGCGTTCGGGAGCCGGGTATTTGCCGTGGGTTCGCTGCAGCAACCGCTTTCGCGCCTGCTCGAACAGAACGCGACGGCCGAGCGGGTTCTCGGCCAATGCCAACTCCGTCAGCTCCTCCTTGTCGAAGATGCCCCTGAGCGCCTCGAGCGTGGTTCGCTTGGCGGGTTGTTGCGCCAAACGGCGAGCGCGCTCGAGCGCAACATCGACCACGATGCTCGGCGGAACCACCTCGTCGAGCAAACCCAGACGGCGTGCTCGCCTTGCGTCGAGCTGGCGGCCCGTCAACATCAGATCGAGCGCGGCTTGAACGCCGATCAACCTGGGCAGCCGCTGAGTACCGCCGAGCCCGGGCAACAAGCCGAGCTGCACCTCGGGCAAGCCGAGTCGGGTTTTGGCATCCGATGAACCCACTCGTTCGCTACACGCCAACGTCAGCTCGAGCCCGCCGCCCAAACAGGCACCGTGGATGGCAGCCACCGTCGGTCGCCCAAGGCCCTCCAAGCGCTCGAGCATCCGCTGTCCGGCGCGCGACAGCCGCGTCGCGGCTTCGGCGGAGCCGACTCGTTCCAACAGATGAATGTCGGCACCCGCCAAAAAGCTGTCTTTTTTGCCGCTCTTGATCACGAGCGCAACGATGCTCTGATCTTGCTCGATCTGATCCAAGAGGTGGCCAAACCGTTCGACGAAGTCCGCCTTGAGAGTGTTGATGGCTTCGCCCGGAACGTCGATGACGATGAAGGCCACGCCATCGCCCGCCGGTTCGAGCCTCAGCGCTTGGTCCGTTTCGAGCGAGCTCATGTTGCTGCCTCCAAAACGATCGCTGCCCCGAGACCACCCGCCGCACAGGCGGTCACCAGAGCAAACTGTCCTTGTCTGCGCCCGAGTTCTCGCAGTGTTTGTAGAATTTGGCGCGCACCGGTGGCAGCGAAAGGATGGCCGATCGCGATCGAGCCACCCATCACGTTGAACGCATCCCAATCGATTTCACCGATACGGCGCTCTCGCCCCAACTGCTCTCGAGCAAAGCTGTCGCTTTCGAACGCTTGAGTGTTGCTCAGAACCTGTGCAGAGAAAGCTTCGTGCATATCGAGCAGCGTCATGTCCTTTAGGGTCAGGCCTGCCCGATCGAGGGCAAGCGGAGTCGCATACGATGGTCCCATCAGCATTTGCCCCGCTGGATCCACCGCCGCGAAGGCGTAGCTTCTCACATAACCAAGCGGGCGCCGCCCCTCGGATTTCGCCCGCTCTTCGCTCATGAGCAACAGTGCGCTGGCACCGTCGGTCAAAGGAGAGCTATTGCCGGCGGTAATGGTTCCATGAGCCCGATCGAAGACAGGTCGCAATTGACCGTACGCTTCGAGCTCGGAGTCGTGCCGAACCAGGTTGTCGACATCGACGGCATTGAAGTTGGGGGGAACGTACAGGGTCATGACCTCCCCAGCGAAACGACCGTCTCGATACGCCGCGCTGGCCAGCGTGTGGCTGCGATGCGCGAAGGCGTCTTGCGCTGCTCGCGAAATTCGATTTTCTTTCGCCATTTTTTCTGCGCTCTCGCCCATGGTCAGGCCGGTAGACAATTCCTTCAACGCGGGCGGCACGGGAACCAGATCCGCCGGCTTGACATCGCGGAACGCTTTCAGGCGCTCGCCGATGGTTTTGGCTTTGCTCGCCCAGGTCAAAGCCAATGCCAAGCGCTTGCTGACCGCAATGGGAACATCGCTGGCACTGTCGGCACCACCGGCAATCCCGCAGTCCACGGCGCCGGCATTGATCGCCTCGACCAGGTTTACGGTCGATTGATAACTGGTAGCACACGCCCGCGATACGCTGTACGCCTCCACATCGCGCGACATGGCGGTGCCGAGCACGATCTCGCGGGCTATGTTCGGCGCCACGAGAGATGGGATCACCTGTCCGAAAACCAGCTGCTGCACGCTGGAGGGGGCCAAGCTCTCACGCGCCAAAAGCTCCGTCACGACTTGTTGACCGAGCTCCAACGCGGTCATGCGCGAATACGCAGTGCCCTGCTTCGCGAACGGCGTCCTGAGGCCTGCGACAATCGCTGCCCTCCTTTGGAGTTTGAACATGAGCGACTCTACCGCGTCTTTTTCACTGATCGACTGCCTGTAAATCCAGCCCGATGAGCCGAAACTGACGCAATGCGTCATACGTGGCGGTTTTGTCGTGCCATATGGCTTGTTCTGCTCGCGATCGCGCGCCGGATGCTAAAAGCCTACGGCGCCTCATGAACTCCGACTCGCGAACCCTATCACTTGGACTCGGCGAAATGCTGGTCTTTGCATGGGGCGTCACGGGAGTGATGGCTTTATTGGTGCAAGCCGTGCTGCGACTGACACCGCAGGCACTCCAGCCGCTGCGCGAAGGCGGGATGGATTTTTGGCAGGCCGGCTTGTATGCGCTTTGGGTTCTGTTTGCCGCCTACAGCGAGGGGTATCGCGGATTCCAGGGTCGCTTTTCGCCGCGGGTCGTAGCGCGCGCCGTGTACCTAGCCAAGCACCCCACCCCGCTGCGAGTAGCTCTAGGTCCCCTGTTTTGTATGTCCTTCTTTCACGCCACGCGCCGAGGTTTGGTCGCCGCGTGGACGGTAACCATTCTGGTGGCTATCGCCGTCATTATCGTGCGCCAGCTGCCTCAGCCTTGGCGGGGTATCGTCGATGGTGGCGTGGTCGTTGGCCTCACTTGGGGCATGATCGCCATCGTGATCAACGTGGTCGGCGTGTTCCGCGGCATCGAGCCCAAGGTCTCGAACGAAATACCCGCGCAGACGTCCGGCTGAAATTCAGCCAGAGGCCATGCTCTCGATTTCGGACGACGCCGTATCGCAAGCCACCTCGGACGGTGCTCTGTGGACACTCGGCCTCAGACCGCTTTGATCGGTCGCCTCGGGAAACCGCACTGAGACTCCGATTTCCGTGCCAGCCAGCTCGTCGCACAAGGCGCCCGCTAGGGCGAAGATTTCATGGCGGATGCGCTCATCCATGGGCGTGACGAGTTGGGGGGCTGCGGTCAGCACCAACTCACCTGACAAGCCCATGGCCTGGATGGCGGAAGTAGCGAGCCGATACCGCGCCTTGAGAGTCACCGGATCGAGGCGCCCGTTGGCCGCGATGATGGCCGCTCGCAGGCGCCCGCCCTTCGAAGCAATGGAGGCGATGCGACGCCCGACTCGCTCGGCAAACTCGTAAGGCAGCTCATCGTCGGACTGCGCCTCGACCAACGAATTGGGTAGCGCTGTTTGATACTGACTGGCGCAGGCGGGCCACCGAGCGTGTTGCTCCAACACGACTAACGACAGCTCTCCCTCTATCGATGCTGGCATGTAATTCCTCAATCTCGGAGCGACTCCCCCCTCGAGGGATTGGCTCGACCTCTACCTACACGAATTTAGCTACACGAATTCAACGAAGCTCTTCATCCAAGCCGTGGAGACCAATGACCTCGAGCCGACGCTCGAAATCACAAGCAACCCCTGATCCTTCGCAGGCAGCCCCCGAAAAGGACTGAAGCAGTCGAGTGACTACTCCAAAGCGAGGCCCTACCATGCTGTCTTTGGATGCGCGCGTCAAGACTCGTTTTGTACGCTCTGGACAAGCGAGCACAAGCGCCCTTTTTACGAGGATTTGCCAGCGTGGTGTATCGACTGTCGCGATTCGATAACGACACACCTAGTGCTGCCGCCTCGCGACGACAGCGCGTTGCGCCTACACGGCCTCCATCGCCATCACGTGGAACCCATGATCTACGTGCAGCGTCGTCCCCGTGATTCCGCTCGCTAAGGGGCTCGCGAGAAAGGCGGCCACATGCGCCACCTCCTCGAGCTTCAGACGCTCGGGGATCGGCGAGATTTGTTCGTAGCGTTCGATGTACTTATCGATCATGTTGGTGGCACTCGCCGCACGTGAGGCAAATGGCCCCGCCGAGATCGTGTTGACTCGAATGCCGTAGCGACGCCCGGCCTGGAAGGCGAGAAACCTCGTATCGCACTCCAGTGCTGCTTTGGCCGATGACATGCCGCCTCCATAACCCGGTACGACGCGCTCGCTAGCCAGATAGCTCAGCGATAGCACCGAGGCTCCCTGGCGCATGAGTGGGCCAAAACGCGACACCATACTCACGAGCGAGTACGCGCTGACGCTGATGGCCGCCAGGTAACCCTTGCGACTCGTATCGATCACGTCTTTGGCTACTTCGGGACCATTGGCCAACGAGTGCACGAGGATGTCCAACGGCTGGGCCCCGAAATCTTCGACGAGCGCGCGCGCCAGGCCGCCGATGGTGAAATCGCCGCGGCCGGCGTAGCGCTTACTGGTGCGCAATTCTTCCGGCACGTCATCGATTTCGTCGTACGCGGCATCGAGCGGGTACACGCGCTCGAACTCGAGGAGCGAACCGTCGTTCAACCTGCGGGCATCGTCGAGCTTCCCGCGACGCAGCATGGTCTCGAAAATGCCCATGGCCGGCGGCCAAGACGCCACACAAATGCTGGCGCCTGCCTCAGCCAATGCTTTGGCAATGGCAAAGCCGAAACCGCTGGCATCGGCCACTCCGGCTATCAATGCGCGGCGCCCTGTGAGGTCAATCGAAAGCATGAAGGCGCTTTTTGTCGTTTACGCGACGGAACGCAATACCCCTGACAGAGGAGCGACCAAAAAGCCGCCCATAACCAGCCACCCCGAACCAGCCGAGCGGCGGGGCAGCCGTACACCCGCCCGCCGCTCAGACGAAAAGCGCCAGGGCCTGGCCCCGCGCCTGCTCGAGCTCCACCCAGCGGCGACTCACCTGCTCGGGGTCCAGGTCCACCCCGAAGCGGTCGATGACATTGCGCAGCGTGGTGACGCTGGTCGGTTGCCTCGTTGCGACGCCATGGTCGATCAAGTCGCTCAGCATCATGAGCCCCAAATGGAGCCGCGTTTGCGCATCTGCCGAGGCCGGCGCCCGGAAGTAGTGATGCATGCCGACCACCAACGGTAGGTCGTGGGGGAAGTTCCACAACCTCAGTGCCATTTCTCCCAAGACGGCGTGGTCGTAGCCGAGACGCAGGCGTTCGATCAGGTGCGCCGTGGTCGGAAACTCCGACTCCTCTGCACCCAACGCCTCGTAATCGATTTCGCGGCTTTGGAGCAAGAGCAGCTTGCCGACATCGTGCATCAAAGCGCCCAGCATGACGGCATTGGGGTTGGGCGCGCTCGTCCACTGAGCCAGCTCGTACGCGATCGCGGCGGAACCCGCCGAGTGAATCCGAACTCGCTCAGCCTGATGGTCCGTCCGATCGAAGAGACCAAAGAACGCCGACGCGATCACCAGCTCGCGCAAGCGCCGGGCGCCCACCCTCTTCACCGCCTCCTGCACGTCGCGCACGGGCCGACCGCGAGCGTACCAGGCCGACGCGGCCAGCTTCATGAGCTGTGCTGCCAGGCTGGGATCGGCTTGCAACGAGCCCCCCACTTCATTCAGATCACAATCCGGTTGGTCCAGCATCGCGAGGACCTTGGTCACCACTTTCGTAAAGGGTCGTATGCACTGGACTTGCGCTAGGGCCAGCGAAAGCCCCTGCGAGGCCAACAGCTCAGTGGCGTGCCGATCCTCCGTGGTGCCGGCATATTCACAAGAGAGCTCGTCTTCGTATGCGTCGTGGAGCTCGGACAGCCTCCTGTCGTCGATCAAACCTCGGCCCAGGAGCACATCCGAGCTTTTCGGCCCGATCCGACGCTGCAGGTCGAGCAATCCTGCGAGCTGTGGCCCCGTCAAGTAGCCAAGGTCTACCGCGATCACGCCGAAAGGGAGCCTCACCTCCAACTGCCGATCGAGGACGTCGCACACCTCCGAGACGCTCAACAGTCGCCGCCGAAGAGCGAGGTGTCCGATGCGCGGTCGCTGCCGGCGCGCAGCGTCTAGAGCCTCGACGACATCCGCGGGCGCTATAGCACCGCGCCGTGCCAAGAATGCCTCGAAAAAGCCCATATTTGGCGCCTATTAAGGGGGATCCGGGGCTTCGGCGCCTTCGGCCGTCGCCCCGCCGAGTCCGTGCAACCATCACAAACGGCCGCGTTTGCCTCCTCTTGAGACACCTTCGACAACTTGTGCAAATGCTAATTATTTCAGACACTTAGCGCTAACGTCGGTTTGACGACATGTAGTCTGGACAGGCATCCGGCCGGCGCGATAGCTTGCCGCGATGCGCCCGCTCTGCTGGACCGCTGGAGTGTTGAGCCTGCTCGGCTCGCTCGCGTGCAACTCGGTACCTACGGTCGAGCAAGCTCAAGCCAAGATGCGGGAGCCCGCCCATCACTCGTCGGACCGAAGCCACGCACTCAGCGCCAGACAGCCGTTGACTCTCGAGCCAATCGAGATCGCACCGGTCAAGCATCCCCTCGCTCGCCTGGATCAGGCAGCCCTAGTCCAGCTGGTGAAGCAAGCACCGGACAAGCTCGGCTCCGTGTCCATCGGCCGGGCCAATCGCGGCGCCCTATTCAATGGCGTGCAGATGCCGGAGAGCCACCTTTGGGAGCTCGTCGATCCCGATCGGTCCTGGGCCACCGAGGAGACCGTGCGGGAGCTGGCCAGCGCCATCACCGCAGTTGCTGCCGAGTATCCCGATTGTCCCAGGCTTTTCATCGGCGACATGAGCAAGCGACGCGGTGGCTACTTTCGGCCTCACCGCAGTCACCAATCGGGTGCCGATGCCGACGTCGGCT